>NZ_JBDJMW010000003.1:0-441773 GCF_039674145.1 Stenotrophomonas sp. TWI587
CTTGGCGCCGGCGCCCGCCACGGTGGCCGGCGCGGGTGCGGGGGCCTGCTTGGCGGCCGGTAGCGCACGCTCGGCGTTCCAGGCCGGTTCCGCCGCTGCGGGCGGCGGCGCCAAGGGCGCGATGGCCGGCTTGGGCAATGTCGCTAAGACCGGCGCGCAGGCAGCCGGGCGCAGCGCCGCATCCGGGGCTTCCGGCGCTGCGCAGAAGATGACCGGCTCTTTCCGCGCTGGATGGAACGGCACAGAGGCCGGTGGCGGCGCTACGCCCGGTGCGGCTGGCTCCGGCCAGGCGGCGGCAGGCGAAGCCACAGACAGCGCCGCCAGCTCGCAGAAGCAAGAGCAGCCGGCATGGGCCAAGCGGATGCACCGCCGCCAGCAGATCACCCATGCCGCGACCACTGCCGCACACACGTTGCGCGGCGGCGATGGCGGCGGCTCCGGGCAAGGCCCGAGCCTGCGCGGCTCCGACGACTAAAGCGATTCACAAGGAGAACTGACCATGCGATTCAAACGACCGCAGGTGCGCTATGCCGACACGCCGCAGCCTGCCACTCCATACCAATCCGCCGCGCAGGTGTGGGACGAGCGTATCGGCTCGGCCCGCGTGCAGGCGAAGAACTGGCGTTTGATGGCCTTCGGCTGCCTGGTGCTGGCGCTGCTGATGGCCGGCGGTTTGGTGTGGCGCTCGGCACAGTCCATCGTGACGCCCTACGTCATCGAAGTCGATCAATCCGGCCAAGTGCGTACCGTGGGCGAGGCCGCCACGCCGTATCGGCCCGCCGATGCGCAGATTGCGCATCACCTGGCGCGCTTCGTGACGCTGGTGCGCTCGCTGTCCATCGACCCCATCGTTGTGCGGCAGAACTGGCTCGATGCCTACGACTACACCACCGACAAGGGTGCGGCCGTGCTCAACGACTACGCGAGCAAGAACGATCCATTCGCCCGCGTCGGCCGCGAGTCGGTGACGGTGCAGATCACCAGCGTCACGCGCGCCAGCGATGCCTCGTTCAACCTCCGGTGGACGGAACAGCGGTTCGTCAATGGCGCACCCGCTGGCACCGAACGCTGGAACGCCGTGCTTTCTACCGTCCTGCAAACCCCGCGCACCGAGCAGCGCCTGCGCAAGAACCCGCTGGGGATCTACGTCAACGGCCTGTCGTGGAGCCGCGAACTGGATTCTTCCGAAGGAGCCAAACCATGAACCTGCGTTTCCGCTTATACGCTTTCGTGTTGATGTTCGCGGCCATCACGTCGTCATTGCTGGGCTGCGCCTCGCAAGGTAAGCCGCCGCCGTCAATCTCGCTCGATGAGCCGGTGCAGGCGCAGCCGCTGCCCGAGCCGCCCAAGCCGGTCGAAGTCGTCGCCGTGCCCGAGCCGCTGGCGCTGCCGGCGCAGTTGAAGCCGCTGCCGGAGCTGGACGAGGCAGCGCCCGCGCTGGAGCCGGTCGACGAGAAGCTGCGCGTCTCGCGCGCCAATGCAGAAGCGCGCATCGCGCCGACCCGCGAGGGCTACGTCAACGCGATCCAGGTGTGGCCGTACAGCGACGGCGCGCTGTATCAGGTCTATGCGGCGCCGGGGCGCGTCACCGTGGTGTCGCTCCAGCCTGGCGAGGAACTTGTCACCGTCGCCGCTGGCGATACCGTGCGCTGGATCGTCGGCGACACGTCCAGCGGCAGCGGCGAGGCGCTGCGCGTCAATGTGCTGGTCAAGCCCACCCGCTCGGGCCTCAAAACCAATCTGGTCATCACCACCAGCCGCCGGACGTACCTGTTGGAACTGACCTCGACCGAAAAGGCATGGATGGCATCGGTGTCATGGGACTACCCGAAAGACCGGATGCTGGCCTTGCAGCGCCAGTCGCAGGCGGCCAGCGCCGCCGCGCCGGTCGATACCGGCCTGGCGTTGGACAAGATCCGTTTCCGCTACGCGGTGTCAGGGAGCAATCCGCCGTGGAAGCCATTGCGGGCGTTTGACGACGGCGAGAAGGTCTATATCCAGTTCCCGCCGGGTATCGCCCAAGGCGAACTGCCGCCGCTGTTCGTCATCGGCGCGCAGGGTGACGGGCAACTGGTGAATTACCGCTTCCGCTCGCCGTACTACATCGTGGATCGCCTCTTTGGCGCGGCCGAACTGCGCCTGGGCGGTGATGGCGGAGACGTGGTGCGGATCGAGCGCACCGACGGCGTTGCGCGGAGGAACTGACCATGAGCCAGGACGACACTCCCGACCTCACCGCGCCGCAAGCGGCGGGCAAGATCGCACCCGAGGCGGTGGCGCTGCGCGCCCAGCCGCACCCGGTCACGCGCCTGAACCGACGCACGCTGGCCATCCTCGCTGGCGGCCTGTCAGTCGCCGTGCTCGGTGCGCTGATGTGGTCGCTGCAACCGCAGCGGCGCGGGGCCAACGAGCAGACCGAGCTTTACAACGTCGATCGTGTCTCCAAGTCCGAAGGGCTGGATGCGCTGCCGGCGGACTACTCCAAGCTGCCGCCGGCCTTGCCGCCCACGGTGCCCGAACTGGGGCCGCCGCTGCCGGGCGATCTTGGCCCCGCCATCGTCAAGTCGCAGCAGCCCATGACGGCAGCCTCCACGGCCCCTGGCCACGACCCCAACGATGCGCTGCGCAAGGAAGCCGAAGCGGCCGCAGCGTCGTCCGTGTTCTTCCGCTCAGGCACGCAGAAGGCCGCGCCGGCGGCGCAGTCGCAGGTCGCCGCCGCGCTGGGCTTCGCCGCCAATGCGGCGCTCGACCCGATGGCTGCCGGGCCAGCCTCCACGGCGGCCCAGCCTGCCGACCCGACGACGGTGCAGAACCGGCAAGACCAGAAAGAGGCGTTCCAGAACGCCGGAAGTACGGAAACCCGTAATTCCGGCAATCTGACACTGCCGGCATCGCCGTATCAGGTGATGGCCGGGACGGTCATCGCCGGGGCGCTGGTGACGGGCATCAAGTCGGACTTGCCGGGCGATGTGATCGCCACGGTGACGGAGCCGGTCTATGACACGGCTACCGGGCGCTTCCTGCTGATCCCGCAGGGTTCGCGCATCCTGGGCCGCTACAACAGCCAGGTCAGCTACGGACAAAGCCGCGTGCAGGTGGTGTGGAACCGGATCATCCTGCCTGACACGTCTTCGCTCACGCTCGACAACCTGGTCGGAGCCGACCCGGCCGGCTATGCCGGGCTGGAAGACGACGTGGACTACCGCTGGGGCCGCATCTTTGCCGGCGCTGCGTTGACCACGCTGCTGGGCGTCGGTGCCGAACTGGCCGCGCCGGAGAACCGCCAGGATGGCGACCGCATCATCATCGCCGGGCGCGACAGCGCGCAGGACAGCATTAATCAGGTCGGGCAGGAGATGACCCGGCGCAATCTCAACATCCAGCCCACCTTGACCGAACGGCCGGGCCTGCCGGTTCGCATCATCGCCAACCGGGATCTGGTGCTGCGGCCCTACCAGCCGTTGTTCTTCAACAAGGGGACTTCACGATGACGACGCGCAAGCTGCGGCTCGGGCCGCTACCGAAAACGGAATCCACGAAGCTGACCTTTGCCTGCCCGACCAGTCTGAAAGCCGACCTCGACCGCTACGCCACGCTGCACGCACAGACCTACGGTGAAGCTGTCGATGCGGCGACGCTGATCCCGCACATGCTGGAAGCCTTCATGGCAGGGGATCGGGGATTCAGAAAAGGAAGTGCAAACAAGGCTTCCCTTCTGAAATCGGGTCAATGAACTAGGTTGAACTGCTATCTCCAGTCCTCCAGGCGTTGACCGTCTGGTGGTCATTGCTCTGTAGAGCGGCCCAGATCGGATCGCCGACATGGATCGCGACACTGGTCAGTCCGAACGTGCCCAGGCGCCACAGGACATCCGTCTCGTTGGCGTCCAGGATGGGCGGGCGTTCATAGACAGCGGTTTGCGTGGTCGGCAGAATCAGGGCCGGTCGGCCATCGCGGGTGAGCAGCAGCGCGTCCTCGCCGTCTGGCACGGTGCCTGCCGGTTGGTTCAGCAAGGTGACACGTGGTGCTCCCGTGCGCACCCGGTGCAGGAAACCGGCCATGATGCGTTGTGCTTCTTCGGCGCCTTCGCCGACATCCACGGCAATGCCCGCTGCCCTCAGTTGCGCAAAGCCACCACCGTTGACCCGTGGGTCAGGGTCTTGTATCGAGGCCACCACACGGGCGATGCCGGCCGTCAGGATGGCCTCCACGCAAGGCGGCGTCTTGCCCCAGTGGCAGCATGGCTCCAGGGTCACGTACAGCACGGCCCCTCGGGCGACGTTGCCGGCGCGTTCCAGCGCGGCCCGCTCGGCATGCGGCCGTCCACCGGGATGGGTCGCCGCTTCGGCGACGCAGAGGCCCTCTTTCACCACCACGCAGCCGACCGGCGGATTGGGCCATACGCGCCCGCGCATGGCCCGCGCCAGCGCCAATGCCCGCTGCATCCAGTGGGTATCGTCAGAGCTGTGTGGGGTTGTGGGCATCGCCGTAGACCTCGACCGGGTCGAACACCTTCTCGCTCTCGGCGAATACCAGCGGCTGCGCCGCGCCGGCCCCGTGAGGCACGATGCGGTAGAAGCAGGAGCGATAGCCGACGTGGCAGCTCGCGCCGCCGTTGATGTCCACCCGCAGCCAGATCGCGTCCTGGTCGTCGTCCACACGGATTTCGCGCACCTTCTGCACCAGCCCGCTGGTGGCGCCCTTGTGCCAGAGCACTTGCCGCGAGCGGCTCCAGTAATGCGCTTCGCCGGTCTGGACGGTCTTCTCCAAGGCTTCGCGGTTCATGTAGCCCAGCATCAGCACTTCGCCACTGGTTGCATCGGTGGTGACGCAGGCGATGAGACCGTGCTCGTCGAACTTCGGGGCCAGTTGCTGGCCTTCTTCCACCTGCTCGATGGACAGGCGTTGTGCAAACAGGGCCTCGCTGGATGGGGTGGCTTCGTGGCTCATGAGGCAAGCTCTTTCAGGATTCAGGGAATGGAGATGGCGGGGCGGTTTCGAGAAACCGCAGCGGCTGCCCTTGCGGGGGCGTATCGGTCAGCGCTTCGTCGCGCACGGCGGCATGGCCGCGCACGATGGTATGGATGGGCCAGCCGGTGACGCTCACGCCGTCATACGGCGTCCAGCCGCTGACGCTGGCGATCCAGTCGTTGCGGATGGTGCGGCGCGCCCGTAAGTCGACGATGCTGAAATCGGCGTCGTAGCCCAGCGCGATGCGGCCCTTGCCTTCGGTGCCGAAGATGCGGGCCGGGCCAACGCTGGTGAGATCGACCAAGCGTTGCAGGCTCAGACGTCCGGCATGCACGTGGTCGAGCATCAGCGGCAACAGGGTCTGCACACCGGTCATGCCGCTGGGCGACTGCGGGTAGGGTCTGGCTTTTTCATGAAGCGTGTGCGGCGCGTGGTCGCTGCCGATCACATCGACCACACCGTTGCGGATGCCTTGCCACAACGCATCCTGGTGGTGCTGTTCGCGCACCGGCGGGTTCATCTGCGCGAGGCTGTCCAATCGTTCATAGCAGTCCGGCGCGTGCAGCGTGAGATGGTGGGGCGTGACTTCGACGCTAACGCGGTGCTTGTGCCCCGCCAGGAAGGTGATTTCCTCTGCGCTGGAGATATGCAGGATATGCAGCCTTCGCCCAGTTTCGGAGGCCAGCCGCACGATGCGCTGAGTCGCCATCAATGCGCTTCCCACGTCGCGCCATACGTGGTGTTGGCATACGTCGCCGCTGGCTTCGACGATGGCCTTGCGTTCGCGCAGCCGGGCTTCGTCCTCGGCATGCACCGCCATGCGGCGGCGGCCGTGGCGCAGGATGCGGCGCAGCACCTCGTCGCCATCGGCCAGCAGGTCGCCGAAGGAACTGCCCATGAACACCTTGACGCCCGCGCAGCCGGGCAGGTTCTCCAACTCGGCAAGCTGTTCGGCGTTGACCGTCGAGCCCCCGATGTAGAAGGCATGGTCGCACCAGGCACGGCCATGGGCGGCATCGAGCTTGGCCTGCAAATCGGAAGGTGTGAGCGTCAGCGGACTGGTGTTGGGCATCTCGAACACGGCGGTGACACCGCCCAGCACCGCACCGCGCGTGCCGGCTTCGAGGTTCTCCTTGTGTGTGAGGCCTGGTTCGCGCAAATGCACCTGGCTGTCGATCACGCCAGGCAGCACATGCAGGCCGGTGGCATCGAGCACGGTGTCTGCGCTCCAGATGCCTTGCAGATCGCCCAGCGCAACGATGCACCCCTCCACGCAGGCCACGTCGATGCGTTCGGCGCCGCCCGGTGTCAGCACGGTGCCGCCCTGCACCAGCAGATCGGCATGGCGGCGCGCCAGTCGGGCGCCTGGGTCGAGGCCGTCCCGTGCTGTCATGCTGAAACGGCTTCCGAAGGTGTTTCTGCCAGCGATCGTGCAGAAACCAGCCGCTTCAGCCGTTCAGCCTGCGCGGACTGGCGAGTGGCCGCGTCAGGCGCTTCGGTTTGCTCGCGCAGGAAGGCGATGGCCTCGGCCAGGCCCAGCGTGCCCAGATCCTTTCCATCGCGCGTGCGAATGGTGATGGTGCCGGTGCCGACCTCCTTGGCCCCGGCCACCAGCAGGAAGGGGATGCGTTGCAAGGTCTGTTCGCGGATTTTGTAGCCGATCTTCTCGTTGCGCACGTCGGCCTCGGCGCGCAGGCCAGCGCCGTGCAGCAGTTGCGCCACGTCTTTGGCATAGGCGGCATGCGCCTCGGTGATCGAAAGCACCACGGCCTGCACCGGCGCCAGCCATGCGGGCAGCTTGCCGGCGTGGTGCTCGATCAGGATGCCGGTGAAACGTTCCAGCGAGCCGAACAGTGCCCGGTGCAGCATCACCGGGCGCTTGCGCTGGCCGCCTTCATCGACGTATTCGATGCCGAAGCGCTGGGGCAGGTTCATGTCCACCTGCAAGGTGCCGCACTGCCAGTCGCGGCCAATCGCATCGCGCAGCACGAACTCCAGCTTGGGGCCGTAGAACGCACCTTCGCCAGGGTTGAGCCGGTACTCCAGCCCCATATCGTCCAGCGCCTGCACCAGCGCGCCTTCCAGCAAATCCCAGGTCGCATCGTCGCCCATGCGGTTGTCGGGCCGGGTGGAGAGCTTGATGCGCACGTCCTCAAAGCCGAACTGGTGGTAGATGTCCAGCACCAGCGCCACCACCTCGCGGCACTCAGCGTCCATCTGTGGCGGCGCGCAGTAGATGTGGGCGTCGTCCTGGGTGAAGTGGCGCACGCGCAGCAGGCCGTGCAGCGCGCCGGACGGTTCGTAGCGATGCACCTTGCCGAACTCGCCCATGCGAATCGGCAGGTCGCGGTAGCTCTTGAGGCCGTGGCGGTACAGCAGCACGCTACCGGGACAGTTCATCGGCTTGAGCGCCAGCGCTCGGCCGTCTTCGGTCTCGGTGGTGAACATGTGGTCGCGGTAGTTCTGCCAGTGGCCGGAGATTTCCCACAGGCTGCGGTCCATCACGTCGGGCGAGTTCACTTCCACGTAGCCCGCATCCTGCTGGCGGCGGCGCATGTAGGCGATCAGTTCCTGGAACACCGCCCAGCCGCGCGGGTGCCAGAACACCGCGCCGGGCGCGTCTTCCTGGAAATGGAAAAGATCCAGTTCGCGGCCAAGCTTGCGGTGGTCGCGTTTCTCGGCCTCCTCAATGCGCTGGATATAGGCTTCCAGCTGATTCTTGTCGGCCCAGGCCGTGCCGTAGATGCGCTGAAGCTGTTCGTTCCTGGCATCGCCGCGCCAGTAGGCCCCGGACACCTTGGTCAGCCGGAAGTGCTTGAGGAAGCGGGTGTTGGGCACGTGCGGTCCCCGGCACATGTCCACGTATTCCTGGTGGTGGTACAGGCCCATCGCGGGTTCGTCCGGCATGTCGTCGATCAGGCGCAGCTTGTAGTCCTCGCCGCGTTCCTTAAACACGCGGATGACTTCATCGCGCGGCGTCATGCGCTTGACGACGTCGTAGTCCCTGGCGATCAGCTCTTTCATGCGCTGCTCGATGGCGGCCACGTCCTCGGGGGTGAAGGGGCGCTCGTAGGCGATATCGTAGTAGAAACCATCGTCAATCACCGGGCCGATCACCATCTTCGCGTCCGGATAGCGCTGCTTGACGGCGTGGCCCACCAGGTGTGCGCAGGAGTGGCGGATGATTTCCAGCCCCTCTTCATCCTTGGGCGTGATGATGTGCAGCGTGGCGTCGTGCTCGATGAGATCACTGGCATCGACCAGGCGGCCATCGAGCTTGCCGGCCACGGTGTTCTTGGCCAGGCCGGGGCCGATGGCGGCGGCGACCTCGACAACGGTCACGGGATGGTCGAAGCGGCGCGTGGAGCCATCAGGCAGGGTAATGGTGAGAATCCGATTGGAAGCAATGACGTTCATTTACAGCGCCTGCGGTTGAAACGGCAACGAAGATTGGTGGAGCACGATCCTGACCCTTGCGTCGTCGCAAATCCTGAATACAAAACTCTTGTTGACGAAAATGTGGCTATCGTCCGCGCCGATGAGGTGGACGTTGCACTGAACGATGGCGAGGTCGCCATGCAGCACATAGTCGAGCTGGTTGAACCAGACTTTCACCCAGGGCTTGAGCTTGAAACCTTCGTCGTTCGGAAAGTCGGGATTGCCACCAATGAAGTACGACAGCGCCCCTTCTTTGGTTGGACGAAAGGTCTGTGGGCCAAACGTCAATGTCGGCTTGAACAGCACCTTGCCGTTGTCATAGTCGTAGTTGTCACTGAGTATCTGCGCTGCGGCAGAGGCCACATCACCACCTTCTGCATGGATCTTGCCAATCTGCACGACGTTGTCGCACCAGAGTTGCAGGGTGCTGACGACCTGTTCATCGGTAAAAGTATTTGTGGTCATGCCTCGCCTTGCTGATGCGCTGGGGTGGATGTGCGGCGGCTCACCGTGAGGTCTTTGCGGATCATGCAATTTCTTGTGTTTGGGAAATGGGTTGGTCTGGTGCTGGCCGCACGCCGCGCAGCAGCAGATGGCGCAACAGCGTCAAATGCGGAAACTCCAGCAGCATGCCGATGACAATGGCTGCATGCACCATCGGCTGGTCGGGCAGTGCGGCCATCGTCACTGCCAGCATCAGTGGGGCATTGCGAGCGGCAATCGTCATGGTCAGTAGCGCATGCTCGGGTGGGTGCAGCCGCGCCAGGCGGCTGAGTGCCTCCCCTAGCACAAAGGTGGCCGCGAAGAACAGAAACACCGCCAGCAGCAGCCAGCCGAACACGCCCAGGTGCGCCAGGATCGTCTCGATATTGGCCGCAAAGATTTCGGCTATCAGCGGTGCAATCAGCCACGGCGTAGTGGCATCTGTCCCTGCCAGCACGCGCTCAAAGCGCACAGCCCCCAACAGCAGGCGTAGCAGGTAGTGCGCCACCACGGCAACCACCAGCGGCAACAAAAACCATTGCAGCAAGGTGCTGCCAATCAGGCCCGGCTCCACCAGCACGACATTGCGCGTGAACAGGTGCAGATACAGCGGATACAGCAGCAACTGCACGACCATGTTGACCGGAATCAGCGCCATCCCCAGCGCCACATTGCCCTTGGCCAGGCGCGTGAAACCCAAGAACCAGTCGGTACACGGCGACATGAAGTAAATCACCAGCCCGACCATGAACAACGGGTAGTGGGGCAGGATCACGCTGGCAATGCCCCAGCCGATGAAGGGTATGCACACGAAATTGGCCAGCAGCGCCAGCGCGATGAAGCGCAGATGCCCCAGTGCGCGCACGATGGCATCAAAGCGCACGCCGAAGAACAGCAGGCCGATCAGCACCAGCAACGTTGGATCGATGCGGTCACCCAGCCTGGCACCGCTGGCCGGTGAGAAGTGCCCGATGGTGGCACCCAGCGCAATGGCGCAGATCAGCAGCAGCGAGATACCGCTGCCGCCCAGGAATTTAAGAAGATTCAACATTCACACCCCTCGCAGCAATCGCTGTTGCCAAACGGCCCCCAGGCACCATCGCCTGCCTGCAGAGCCAAGGCATCAACCTCCAGCCGCTCGGCGATGCGCGCGGCGATCAGGGCAAAGCGCTGGCGGAACTTGTAGATGAAGCAGTAGATGCGCTGCTCATGTCGCACTTGCGGGCCGACCAGGAACAGGCCCGGCGCGCGCGTGGACTCGTCCAGGCCGCTCAGCACGATGCGGCCCTCGTCGTTCCAATCCCATAAATCGGCGATCTGCCGCGCGCCGCCGCCCTTGAGGAAGCCGGTGCCGAGAATCGGCGGCTGCGCCTCGTCCCAATGCCGCCCATCGGCGGCGTGGATGCGATAGCCGCCGGCACTGTCGAGCGTGACTTCCACCACGTCTGCGCCGAAGACGATCTCCAGTTGGCCCGTGTCCGCGGCCTCGTAGAGGCGGACGCGAGTATGCGGCGACAGCGACAGGCTGGGGTCGTAGTAACTCTGCATATCCCAGGTGGACCTGCGCGCAAGCAGCCGCACCGTGCGCCCGAGCCGCACGAGCTGGATCGCGGCATCGGTGCCGCTCTCGTAGCCGCCGATCACCGTGTAGCGCGGCGCGTCGAAGTCCGCCCAGGTCGCCACCTGCGCGTAGTGTGGGCACCAGTGCGCGCCGGGGAGTGGTTTCAGGTCGGGGAACTGGTATTCCCCGGTGGCCCAGATCAGAAAGCGGGTATGCAGCTCGCCCTGCTCGGTGGCGAGCACGAAGCCGTCTTGCGGCGCCCGCCTGACCTCCTGAACCTTGCAGGCGCTGACGATCGGCAGCGAATGCCCATTGGCGATGAAGGCCAGGTAGTTGGCGTATTGCTCGCCGCTCGGATGCTCGGCGCCGGTGAAGATGGCGGGCGAACTGTCCTCGTTGACCGCGTTGAGGTCGGCCAGCCCGAATGGGTTGCTGTGGAAGGACGGGGTGATGAAGCGCGTCTGCTCCGGCCAGCGACGGAAGGATTCACCGACACGGTCGCTTTCCAGCACCGCGTAGCGGATGCCGGACAGCTTGGACAGTGCCAAGGCCATGCCGATGCCAGCCGCCCCGGCCCCCACGATGGTCACGTCAAGGCTGCGCATGACACCTCCTTGGCAGCTGAGCCAGCTTCACGCTCAGACCGTCTCGGCATGTGTGCTCTCCTCTTCGGAATCCGTGCAGGGCAGCGGATTGGCCTGGCGTTCGCCGAGCCGCAGACGCTCGAAAAGGTGGGGATCGTGCCATTCGCGCACAATCGCTGGCGAGAAGGTGATGGCGTCCAGGTCGATGTGGCCCATGCGCGGGTTGTCGGCATCCTCGCGGAAGCACTGCGCATAGCCGGTCTCGGTTTCATGGATGATGACCGAGTGCAGCCGCACATCGGCTTCACCGTTGCTCATGTCGGTCAAGGACAGCGCGGTGTCGACGAGGCGGAAGAACAGCCGCGAGAACTGCTCCGCGCTGGGCGATACCGGACTCAGCACCCAGCGTTCGGAATGCTGGCGCATCGCCTCCAGGTAGCTCGGATCGTCACCCGACCATAGCGTGACGGCATGGTCGAAGGCGTCGATCAGCTTGCGCACGTCCCCCTTGAGCAGCCCGAAGTCATAGACCATCTGGCCGTTGTCCAGCGCCTGCGCCTCCAGCAGCAGTTCGACCTTGTAGGAATGGCCGTGGAGCGAACGGGCGCAGCGCCGCGTGCTGCATCCACGCACGATGTGGGCGTTCTCGAAGCGGAACAGCTTGCGGATCAGCATTTCCTCGCCTCCTGCTTGGCCGGCGGCACCGGGTCGTAGCCGCCCGGATGCAGCGGATGGCAACGCAGCACGCGCTTGACCGCTAGCCACAGCCCCTTGAATGCGCCGTGGGCCTGCACAGCCTCGATCGCGTACTGCGAGCAGCTCGGATGAAAACGGCAACGCGGGCCGAGCATCGGGCTGATGAACAGCTGGTAGCCGCGAATCGGCAGGATCACCGCCTTGCCAAGCCAGCGCGTCATGCCGTCACCTCCTCGGCCGCGATCCAGGTGCTGCCCTGCGGCGTGTCCTGCACCAGGATGCCGATCTCAGCCAGTTGCTTGCGCAGGGCATCGGCCCGTGCGAAGTCGCGTTGTTGGCGCGCCTGCATGCGCTCGGTCACCAGCGCTTCGATCCGGGCAAGGTCGAGCGATGGCAGGGTCTGCGCGGAGGCCGGCGCACGCAAGGTGTCCAGCGCGACTGCCGGTGCCTGCTGCAACAGCCCGAGCAAGCGCGCGGAGGCCAGCAGGCGGGATTTGATCGGCGCCCGCTGGACGTCGCTGTTGGCGCCGTCCAGTTCCGCCACTAGGCCATGCAGCCGGGCCAGCGCACCAGGGACGTTGAGATCGTTTTCCAGCGCCGCCAGCACCTCGCCATCGGGCGCGACATCGGGTGCGGCGGCAAGGTGTTCGACCTTCTCCAGGCTGCGGTAGAAGCGCGTCAAGGTTTGTCGTGCGGCCGCCAGACGCTGGGCGTTCCAGTCCAGCGGATGCCGATAGTGCGTGGTCAGCAGCGCTAGCCGGATGGCTTCGCCCGGCGCCTGCGCCAGCAGGTCGCGCACCAGCAGCACGTTGCCCAGCGACTTGGACATCTTCTGTGCGTCCACGGTGACGAAGCTGTTATGCACCCAGGTGCGGCAATACAGGGTGCCGTTGGCGCAGGTGCCCTGGGCGATCTCGTTCTCGTGGTGCGGGAAGATCAGATCCTGGCCGCCGCCGTGGATGTCGATGGTGGTGCCCAGGTGCTGGCCGATCATCGCCGAGCATTCGATGTGCCAGCCCGGCCGCCCACGGCCCCAGGGGCTGTCCCAGCCGGGCAGATCAGGCGTGGAGGGCTTCCACAGCACGAAGTCCAGCGGGTCGCGCTTGTAGGGTGCGACCTCGACCCGTGCCCCGGCGATCATGTCTTGCGGGCGATGCCCGGACAAGCGCCCGTACTCGGGGTAGGACGGCACGTGGAACAGCACATGCCCCTGTTCAGCGTAGGCATGCCCGCGTGCGATCAGGATCTGGATCAATTCGATGATCGCGGGAATGTGCTCGGTAACGCGCGGCTCCAGGTCGGGCGTCAACACCCCGAGGGCATGCATGTCGGCTTGGTAGGCGTCGATGTAGCGGGCCGTGATCGTGCCGATGGGCACACCTTCTGCTGCGGCAGCGGCGTTGATCTTGTCGTCGACGTCGGTGAAGTTGCGGGCATACACCACCTGCGTGTAGTGGTGCCGCAGCAGCCGCGCCAGCACGTCGAAGACCACGGCCGGGCGGGCATTGCCGATGTGGGCGTAGTTGTAAACCGTGGGCCCGCACACGTACATCGTGACCCGATCCGGTCGCTCGGTGCGCAGTGGCTGTTTGGCCCGCCTCAGCGTGTTGTACAGGCGGATGGGAGCGGTCATGCGGCGCGCTCCAGGGCTTGTGGCAAGACCTGCCGGAAGGCGTGGAAGGTTTCTTCGATGGTCTTGCGATCCACATCCCGGGTGATGAACACGAGACGCGAGCGGCGATCCTCGTTGGGCCAGGCTGGCAGCGGCACCGGCGGATGGAAGATGTGCTGCACACCGTGAACGATGATCGGCCCCTCGTGCCCTTCGACGTTGAGGATTCCCTTGACGCGCAGGATGTTGCTGCCGACGAAGGCCATCAGCACGTCCAGCCAGGCTGCCAGCATCTCCTCGGGAATCGGCTCGTCCACCGCGAAGCAAAAGGCCCGGATGCGGTCGTCATGGCGATTCACGTCATGGTGGTCGTGTTCTTCGTGCTCATGCCCATGCGCGTGGCCATGATGGCGGTGTTCGTGTTCGTGTTCGTGTTCGCCGCCGTGGTGGCCGTGGTGATGGTCAGAGCCTTCATGCGCCTGACCGCGCGGTGCCGATTCCGCATAGGCCTCTTCCCGCAGCCAGCGCACGACGTCCGGGGTCTTGCCCTCTACCGAAAACAAGCCTAGGTCGAGCACCTTGGCCGGTGTGATCTCGCCATTGCTCACCGTCCAGCGTGGCGCGGCAGGGTTGATGCCGTCGAGGCGGCGCAACAGCGCCGTGCGCTGTGCGTCCGTCGCCAGGTCGCTTTTGGTCAACAGCAGCGCGTCGGCCATCGCGGCTTGCTTGACGGCCTCGGGGTGGCTGTCCAACGTGTGCATGCCAGCGGCCAGATCCACCGTGGCGACGATGCCGTCGAGCCGGTATTTCGGCGCGATCTGCGGATGGGTCATCAGCGTGTGAATGATCGGTGCCGGATCGGCCAGGCCGGTGGTCTCGATCAGCACGCGCCGGAACTTGCGCTGCCCGTTCCGCGAGAAGCGCCAGGTGATGTCGCGCAGCGTCTTCACCAGGTCGCTGCGGATGGTGCAGCACAGGCAGCCGCTGCTCATCTCCATCACCAGGTTCTCGGTGCTGTGGGCGACCAGCAGGTGGTCTAGCGCCATCTCGCCGAACTCGTTGATGATGACCAGCGCATCGGCCATCTCGGGCTGGCGCACCAGATGGTTGAGCACGGTGGTCTTGCCGCTGCCGAGGAAGCCGGTCAGCAGGGTGACGGGAATTAGAGGGGATGCTGTCGTCATGCGGGCACTCCTTCGGCGACCGAGGCGGCCCACGCCACCGCATCGTGCGGGTGCAGGCTCTCCAGATGGCGGACATGGACACGTGGCTGGGCGTAGCCGTCAGTCAGTGCAGCCTGGATGCGCCGCGCCGCGTCCTCGACGAACATCAGGTTCTGGCCGTTGAGCGCCGCGAACGCTTGCTCGTCGGCGCGTTTGACCGCCGTCTGCACGGGTGTGCCCACGGCTTGCTCGATGCGGTCGATCAGCGTCAGCAGTCCCAGGGTCGGCGCGTCGGCGGCGATGTCCACGGCGACGATGGCCTCGCTGCGCTGGCTGTGCGGGGTCGCCAGCGTGGCCTGCCGACGCAGCCAGTTGGCGATGGCTGCAGACTCAATGAGTTTCTGACCAGCAAACGCCTGCGCGAAGCCTTGTTCGACCAATTGCCGCGTCAGCGCGGCCGAGCACGGGCAGGTCGAGGAATAGCCGACCGTGACCTGCGCGCGCAGCGAGAAGACGCCAGCGGTCAATGTCGCGTCCAGGCGCACCGGATAGGATTTCCAGCCCGCCAGCCCCTCGGTGATCAGCGCCGCGCGGCGTGCCAGCAGGTCGACGTGCAGCCGCACCCGCGCGCTGCCGCTCTCGCAGTCGCGGTGGCTCTCCACCATCGCCTGCAGACAACGGTGCAGGCTGGCGGGCGACAGTGCCTCGTCGTCGCCCAGGGCATCCAGCAGTCGGTACAGCCGGGACATGTGTATGCCCTTGACATGCGGCGCGGGAAGGTCGACCTGCGCATCGCCGCGCGCATGCAGCGTGCGGCGATAGCCGGGTTCGGCAACGGTGACGGGCAGGTCGATGCCCTGCATGCCGACCCATTGCAGGGGGCTGAGGGTCGGCGAAGGTTCGGTCAGGGAAACGTCGGGAAGTGCTGCGTTCATGCTCAAAGTCGTGTGGGGTGCATCCCCCACCCGGTTGGGAGCATGGGGAGCACGGGGTTGTCAGGGCCAGTCGCGGAAGGGGTTGTGCCAGCTTGCCCAGGCCGTGGGGCCTTGGGCCATCTCCGCGTCGGTCAGCAGACACGCATCGAAGCGCGCGCGCAGCCCGTCCTCGTCCATGTCCACGCCGATCAGCACGAGTTCCTGGCGGGCATCGCCCACGCGCTCGTCCCACTTGGCGCGGATCAGGGCCACCGATTCCGGATCCTGCGGCCAGCGTTCCTCCGGCACTGCGGCCCACCAGTAGCCCACCGGGCCGTGGCGGGCCACGGCGCCGGCCTGCGACCAGGAGGCGGCCAGCGTCGGATGGCTGGCCAGCCAGAAGTAGCCCTTGGAGCGCACCACGCCCGGCCACTCGTGATCGACCCAGTCGAAGAAACGCTGTGGATGGAACGGGCGTCGTGCGCGATAGACGAAATTGCGGATGCCGTACTCTTCGGTTTCCGACGTATGCGTGCCGCGCATTTCCTGTAGCCAGCCCGGCGCCTTGGAAGCTTCATCGAAGTCGAACAGCCCGGTCTTCAACACACGGTCGAGCGGCACTTTGCCGAATTCGGAGACCTCGATGCGGGCGCGCGGATTGAGGCGGTGCAGGATCGCCGTCAGCCGTTCGCGCTCGGTATCGCTGATCAGATCGACCTTGTTCAGCACAATCACGTCGCAGAATTCGATCTGGTCGATCAGCAAATCGACCACGGTGCGCTCGTCCTGCTCACCCAGCGACTCGCCGCGCGATTGCAGGCTGTCGCGCGAGCCGTAGTCGCGCAAGAAATTGAAGGCATCAACCACAGTCACCATGGTGTCGAGCTGGGCGACCTCGCCCAAGCTGCGGCCGTCCTCGCCCTCGAAGGTGAAGGTCTCGGCCACCGGCAGCGGCTCGGAAATGCCGGTCGATTCAATGACCAGTTGGTCGAACTTGCCATCGCGCGCCAGCCGATCGACCTCGACCAGCAGGTCTTCGCGCAAGGTGCAACAGATGCAGCCGTTGCTCATCTCGACCAGCTTCTCGTCCGTGCGCGAGAGTTCGGCACCGCCGTCACGCACGAGGTCGGCGTCGATGTTGACCTCGGACATGTCGTTGACGATGACCGCCACGCGGCGGCCCTCGCGATTGTTGAGGATGTGGTTGAGCAGGGTCGTCTTGCCGGCTCCGAGGAAGCCGGACAGGACGGTGACAGGGAGTTTCCTAGGCAGGGTGGAATTCAAGGCCTGGTTATTCATCGTGGTAGGAGCAGAAAGCATCAGGAGTCAGGGAGGGAGATCGTTGCTGGCGTTCAGCTCGTTCCCGCTTGCGGCAGGCTGGCGCAGTTGGCGCAGCGGCCGCGCAGCTCGATCGTGCTGTCACGCATGGCGAAGGCGTTGTTTTTCACCCAGCGGCCCAGACATCGGCCAAGGTCGATGTCCACGAACTCGTCGATGTTTCCGCAGTTGTCGCAGATGGCGAACGCGGTCATGCCGTGTCGACAGTCCTTGGGGTGGGTGCAGGTGACGTAGGCGTTCAGGGTTTCCAGCCGATGCACCAGACCATGCTCGGCCAAGCGTTCCAGCGCCCGATACACCTGCGTGGGCGCGCTGAAGCCCTCCGCACGCAAACGGTCGAGCAAGGCATAGGCGCTCAGTGGCCCGCTGGCTTGCTGGAGCGTGGCGAGCACGCGCTGCTGGTTGTTGGTCAGTTGCATGGCAATTCCCTGGCAAGGGCGGTAGGCACCACTGGAATGATTTTTGGTATTTGATGAGATGTTATAACATAACACTAAAGCGATAATGACTTCAAACCATCGAATCCTGATCGGCCACCGTGTCATCGGCCTGTTCAACCAAAAGGAGAAACCCCAATGGTGATCCCGCAAACTTACGCGCAGTGGCATCACTGCATCACTGTCGAATGCGGCATCGCATTGACGAAGACGTTCGTCGAGCAGCGTCTGACGACTTGGCGCAATGCCCAGTCGGAGGAGTCGGTGCGCTTTCGCCGTCTTTATGGCGATAGGCACTGGCAATCGGTGATTGCTTGGTTTGAGCGAGCCGAGCGCGAAGAGCGTGCCATCGGAAGCTAGATTGAAGATGCTCAGCGCCACTGGTGGGCGATCTCGAACGCGTCACCCAGCGCTGCGCATTCTTCGTTGAGAACGGGGACAAGGAAGGTTATTCTCGCGAAGCAAGCATGTCGTCGTCGGCAAGCGTTCTCGATGCAGCACGACCTTGCCCTCCACCGCGACGCTCCCATACGGTTCCTACCCCACATAGCCGCAGCCTCGCAAAGCGACCCAAAGTAGAGCTAACACCCTGTTTCGTTTAATCTTTCGGCCTCTTGGCGATTTCCGCTAAGGGCTTGACGCCGGCCCTTTTTTATGGGCGCTCTTCCGAAGCATGCTGCGCCAGGACGGTTGCAACCGATACCATCGCCGCCCCGTTGGGGTGCCAGCGCCGCATCCCAATCCCGACCGGCCGGACCACACCGTTCCAGTACGTTTGCGTATGGGATGGCTTTGCTCCGGGGGGCTGAAAACGCGACAATGCTGGGGTTTCCCGCCGTGCGCGCCGTTGGTTGGCGCGGTCCCCGGGGAAAGTGCGGGCCAGGCTGTGCGAGGCCCTGCACGCGACACGGTTGCACGCGGCCCGGCATTGCCGTCGGCCATCATTCACGAGATCTGCAAGAGAGCCCTGATCCCCCATGTCGAACACGCCCAAGATTCTCTACACGCTCACCGATGAAGCCCCGTTCCTGGCCACGCAGTCGCTGCTGCCGATCGTCGAGGCCTACACCGCCACCGCCGGCATCGCCGTGGAAACCCGCGATATCTCGCTGTCCGGCCGCATCCTGGCCCTGTTCCCGGATTACCTGAAAGACGACCAGAAAGAAGCCGATCACCTGGCCGAACTGGGTCAGCTGGCGACCACCCCGGACGCGAACATCATCAAGCTGCCCAACATCAGCGCCTCGGTGCCGCAGCTGAAGGCCGCGATCAAGGAACTGCAGGACCAGGGCTTCGCACTGCCGAACTACCCGGACGTGCCGACCGACGACGTCTCGCGCGACATCAAGGCGCGCTACGACAAGGTCAAGGGCAGCGCGGTGAACCCGGTGCTGCGCGAAGGCAACTCCGATCGCCGCGCGCCGCTGTCGGTCAAGAACTACGCCCGCAAGCATCCGCATCGCATGGGCAAGTGGTCCACCGAGTCCAAGTCGCATGTCTCGCACATGGACGGCGGTGATTTCTACGGCAGCGAAAAGTCGGCCACGCTGGCCAATGCCGGCAGCCTGAAGATTGAGCTGTTCAAGGCCGACGGCAGCAGCGTCGTGCTGAAGGAAAAGACGGCGGTCAAGGCCGGCGAGATCGTCGACGCCGCTGTGATGAGCCGCAATGCGCTGGCCTCGTTCGTGCAGGCGCAGATCGCCGATGCCAAGGCCAAGGGCGTGCTGTTCTCGCTGCACCTCAAGGCCACCATGATGAAGGTCTCCGACCCGATCATGTTCGGCGTGGTTGTCGAAGAGTTCTACAAGGACGTGCTGACCAAGCATGCCGACGTGCTCAAGCAGGCAGGGTTCGATCCGAACAACGGTATCGGCGATCTGTTCGCGCGCCTGCCGCAGCTGCCCGAAGCGACCCAGGAAGCGATCAAGGCCGACCTGGCCGCCGAGTACGGCAAGCGCCCGGGCCTGGCCATGGTCAATTCGGACAAGGGCATCACCAACCTGCACGTGCCGAGCGACGTGATTGTCGATGCCTCGATGCCGGCGATGATCCGCGACTCCGGTGGCATGTGGAATGCCGACGGCAAGCTGCAGGACACCAAGGCCGTCATCCCTGACCGTTGCTATGCCGGTGTGTACCAGGCCGTGATCGATGATTGCCGCACCCACGGTGCGTTCGACCCGGCCACCATGGGCTCGGTGCCGAACGTCGGCCTGATGGCGCAGAAGGCCGAGGAATACGGCTCGCACGACAAGACCTTCCAGATCCCGGCCGACGGCACCGTGCGCGTCACCGATGAGGCGGGCGCCGTGGTGTTCGAGCACACCGTGCAGACCGGCGACATCTGGCGCATGTGCCAGACCAAGGACGCCCCGATCCAGGATTGGGTGAAGCTGGCCGTCAACCGCGCCCGCCTGAGCGGCACCCCGGCGGTGTTCTGGCTGGATGCCGCCCGCGCGCACGATGCGCAGGTGATCGCCAAGGTCGAGACCTACCTGAAGGACCACGACACCAGCGGCCTGGACATCCGCATCCTGGCCCCGGTGGAAGCGACCGCCTTCTCGCTGGACCGCATCCGCAAGGGTGAGGACACCATCTCGGTGACCGGCAACGTGCTGCGCGACTACCTGACCGACCTGTTCCCGATCATGGAGCTGGGTACCAGCGCCAAGATGCTGTCCATCGTGCCGCTGATGGCCGGTGGTGGCCTGTTCGAGACCGGTGCCGGTGGTTCGGCGCCCAAGCACGTGCAGCAGTTCGTGGAAGAGGACTACCTGCGTTGGGATTCGCTGGGTGAGTTCCTCGCGCTGGCCGCCTCGCTGGAGCATCTGGGCAACCGCTACGACAACGCCGGTGCCACCGTGCTGGCCAAGACCCTGGACCAGGCCAACGGCCAGTTCCTGGACAACGACAAGTCGCCGTCGCGCAAGCTCGGTGGCATCGACAACCGCGGCAGCCATTTCTATATCGCGCTGTACTGGGCCCAGGCTCTGGCAGCACAGGACGACGATGCCGCGCTGAAGGCCCGTTTCGCTCCGCTGGCCAAGGCCCTGGCCGACAACGAGCAGGCCATCGTCGGTGAGCTGGCCGCGGTGCAGGGCAAGCCGGTCGACATCGGCGGTTACTACCGTCCGGACGTGGCCAAGGCCAGTGCCGCGATGCGTCCGAGCGCTACCTTCAACAGCGCGCTGTCTGCGCTGTAACGAAGCGGTCCCGCGGCTGCGGTGATCGATGAAGAACCCGCGCTTCGGCGCGGGTTTTTTTGTGGGCGGTGGCTGGGCAAGCGCCCAGTCGCTGCCGTATGGTGGCGGCAGGTCCTGTGGAAGTGGATGCATGCACGGTCGCTGTTCCTGCCAGAACGTTCCATGCCCCATCGGCGGCACCGCATGAATGCATCAGCGGAGGCGATCGCGCGGCTGATCCGCGACGGGTTCGAGGAGTACCATGCGCGCTTCGCAGCGATCAGCCGGCGTGCGCGACAGCGCTTCGAACAGCGTGACTGGGCAAGTGCCCGGCAGGACGCGGTGGAGCGCATCGGGTTGTATGACCAGTGCATTGCCGAGACCGTCGATACCCTGCGCCGCGCAGCCGGTGAGCATGTAGGCGAGCGCGCGCTGTGGCTGCAGGTGCGCACGGCCTATGCAGTGTTGCTGGCGGGGCTGATCGACGCCGAGCTGTACAAGACGTTCTACAACACGCTGGCGCGCCGGTTGTTCGCTACCCGCGGTGTGGACGGCGCGATCGAGTTCATGGCAATGGATGTGGAGCCGTCTGATGCGATCACCCATCCGGTCGCGCGGCACAGCTATACCCTCTCACCCACGCGCCCTGCGGACGCGTTCATGCGGGTGCTCGGTGACTACCGATTCGACGTGCCGTATGCGCACCAGCTGCGCTGCGCCGCCGCGATCGCAGTGCGCCTGCAGGACGATCTGGCGCACTGGGGCGACGACCCGGTGCGCAGCATCGAACTGCTCGACACCGTGTTCTATCGCGAACGCCGCGCCTATCTGGTGGGGCGCGTATTCGGTGAGCATCGCTTCTCGCCCTGCGTGATCGCGCTGGTGCATGACGAGCGCGGCCTGCGCGTGGACGCGGTGCTGACCCGGCGTCGCGATGTCGCGCATCTGTTCGGCGTCTCGCGCAGCTACTTCCAGGCCGATCTGACCACCGTCGGTGATGCGGTGGTGTTCCTGCGCAGCCTGCTGCCGGGCAAGCCGGTGGATGAGATCTACACCGTGCTCGGGCGTGCCAAGCAGGGCAAGACAGAGCGCTATCGCACCTTCTTCCGCCACTTCCAGGAACAGCCAGGTGAGCAGCTCGTGCAGGCCGATGGCACGCCCGGCATGGTCATGGCGGTGTTCACCCTGCCCAGCTATCCGCTGGTGTTCAAGCTGATCCGGGACCGTTTCGCCTGGCCCAAGACCATGACCCGGCACCAGGTTGAAGAGAAGTATGCGTTGGTGTTCAACCTGGATCGCGTCGGTCGCTTGCTGGACGCGCAGCCGTATCGACATCTTCGCTTCCCGCGGGCGCGCTTCTCCCCAGCGCTGCGCGAGGAACTGCTGACCCAGTGCGCCAGCAGCGTGCATGAAGAGGGCGAGGACCTGGTGATTGCGCTGTGCTACGTGCAACGGCGTTTCCGTCCGCTCAACCTGTACCTGCGCGAGCAGACGGCCGAGGCGCGACGTGTGGCCGCGCTCGACTATGCGCAGGCGATCACCGACATGGCGCGCAACAACATCTTCCCTGGTGACATGCTGCCGAAGAATTTCGGTGTCTCACGCCACGGGCGAGCGGTGTTCTATGACTACGATGAACTCTGCCTCGTCACCGAATGCACCTTCCTCGCCTGGCCAACACCGCGCAACGAGGAAGAGGCGCTGGCCGACGAACCTTGGTTCCAGATCGGGCCACGGGATGTGTTCCCGGAACGGTTCTGGATGTTCATGGGCCTGCCGGCACTCGAGCTGGCGGCGGTGCGCGAGCATTTCGCGCCTCTTTTCGATCCGGAGTGGTGGCAGCGGCTGCAGGTCGGCTTCGCCGCAGGTGAGTATCCGGATACGCCTCCCTATTCAGCCAGTAACAGACTTGCCTGATAGGCCTCGGCCGGAACCTGGGCTAGGCTTGGATGCATTCACAAGGAGAAGGTGGAAATGCGTTCATTCCGAGGGATTGCGTTGATGCTTGTACTGGGCGGCGTGGGCGCGTCGACGGTGTTCGATGTCGCCGCGCAGACCAGGCGCGAAGTGCGCGAGCAGGCTGAAGCAAGCATGGTGCTGACCGGTGAGATCGATATCGGTACCGAAGGCCAGGTCGAGGCGTTCCGCCTGGACAAACGCGCGCAGGTCGACGAGACCATCGTCACGTTCGTCGAAGGTGCGGTGAAGACCTGGCGTTTCGCCCCGGTGCTGGTGAATGGTCAGGCCGTCAAGGCGCGCGCGCCGGCCACCATCCGCTTGGGTGCGAAGAACAACCCCGATGGCACCGGTCTGATCACGTTGCTGGCGGCGAACTTCGAGACATATGACGAAACCTCGACAGACAACGTCACCAAGGTAAAGATGTCGCCCCCGATGTACCCCGAGGATGTCTTCAATGCACGCGGGCGGGGCGATGTGCTGCTCCTGGTGCAGGTCGGCCGCGATGGGAAGGTGCTGGACGTGGCCACCGAGCAGGTCAATCTTCGTGTGATTGCCAACGAGGCGAACATGCGGAAAATCCGCGACAAGCTGGCCCGCGTGTCGATGGGCGCCGCACGTAAGTGGACCTTCAAGGCGCCCTCTACCGGCGATGGCAAGGACGACGCCAGCTGGACCGTGCGGGTGCCGGTGCGATTCGAGCTGAGCGATGAGGTTGAGCGCTATGGCCGCTGGGACGTCTACATTCCCGGCCCGCGCCAGCAGGCACCGTGGCGCAGGGACAAGGCATTGATCGCCGATGCCAGTACCGACCTGCTGCCTGCCGGCGGCGTGTTCATGGCCGATGCCACGAGCAAGGGACCGAAACTGCTGACCCCGTTGGGCGGTTGATTATCATCACGACATCCATCGAATCCGTCACCGGCAAGGATGGAACGCAGAAGGAGCAACACAGGATGGACGCAATCAAGGGATTTGCTGTGGCATTGATGCTGGCGGCAACACCGGTGCAGGCTGCCAAGCTGCCGGCCGACGTGCCGGTGGAAGTGGGGATGCGCGTGGAGGGCGCGCTGGCCATTGGAAGCGACGGGCGTATCACTGCGCTGGAGATCGACAAGCAGGACGCGCTTCCCGATGCCGTAGCCGCGCTGGTGCGCAACACGGTGCAGCAGTGGCAGTTCGAGCCGAGTGTGCGTGACGGCGTGCCGGTGCCGATGGACACGCGGATGACCGTGCGCGTGGTGGCGCGGCCGGGGGCGAACGAGACGTTCAACGTGCGGCTGGTCAGCGCGCACTTCGAGCCCGCCAAGAGTGATGCCGAACGTGCAGCAGACATCCGGGGGCGGATGTTGCCGCCACGGTATCCGGCCGAGGTATTCCGCAATGGCGGGCAGGGCACGGTGTATCTGGCGCTGAAGGTCGACGAAGAGGGCCGGGTGATCGACCGGATCGCCGAGCAGGTCAACCTGCGCAGCGCTGGCACGCCGCGACAGATGGACGCGTTCCGCAGTGGCCTGGCCAAGGCGTCGCTGGAGGCCGCACGCAAGTGGCGCTTCCCGCAGAGCGCTGGCGATACCGCCCTCGGTCAGCCTTACCGCACGCTGCGTGTGCCGGTGACCTTCGCCATCAACCAGACGCCTGCCGATGATCTGGGGCACTGGCGCGCTTACATCCCCGGTCCGCGCAGCCGCATCCCGTGGGTGACCGGCGCCGACAGCGCCGGGTTCTCGCCGGATCTGCTGACCGATGGCACGGCGACGCTGGCCGCCGATCCCGACGCACCGCGCCTGCTCACGCCGCTCAGCAGCTGAACTCGCTTCCGGACATCGCGGGCGTCCTGCGCCCGCGATGCGTTTCTTACCCGATGCCGGTACTGTCGGGTTGCGGGTATACCACCGTGCGGTTGCGGCCCTGTTCCTTGGCCATGTACAGCGCCTTGTCGGCCAGGCGCAGGGCCTGCTGCGGGTCGTTGTGATAGGTGGGGTAGTGCGCCACGCCCAGTGATACGGTGACCGTACCGACCTGATCGAATACTTCGGCCGCGACCTGCACACGCAGGCGTTCAGCGACCTGCCCGGCAATGATCGCATCGCTGCCTGGCAGCAGGATCAGGAATTCTTCACCGCCGTTGCGGCACAGCAGGTCGGTGTCGCGCGATCCGTCGCGCATCAACTGCGCGATGCGCAGGATCACGGCATCGCCAACGGCGTGACCGAAGCGGTCGTTGATAGTCTTGAAGCGGTCGATATCCAGCGCGATGATCCCGAACGGCTGGCCACGGGCCTGCCAGTCTTCCAGCCCTTGCTGCAGGCCCCGCCGGTTCTGCAGGCCGGTGAGCGGGTCGGTCATGCTGGCCCGGTTGAGCTTGCCGATGCGGTCCTGCAGCAGATTGAAGCTGTAGAGCAGGGCGGTCTTGAGCTGGGCTACTTCGTAGTACCAGGCGCGGATGCCGGTGACATGGCGGATCGCGATGCCGGTGTCGCGGTTCTGCACGTTGCGGGCAAGCTGCCACAGCGGCAGCGAGATGCGTCGCGCGAACCACCAGGTGATCAGCAATGACAGGATGCCCAATGGAATGGCATTCCAGATCACCGAAGACATCAGCGTGGACAGCGGAGCCAGGGTGGCCGTCGTCGGGCGCTGGGCCACCACGCCCCAGCCCACGCTCGGCACCGGCGCGTAACCGGCCAGCATGCGCACGCCGTGGCTGTTGAGCACCTGTTGCGCGCCCGAGTGCCCTTGAGTGACCGCTTGCACGGCCGGGTTCTCCAGGGCGAACTGACCGACCCGGTCCTGTTCGATGTGGTACAGGATGCGGCCATGGCGGTCGACCACGTACAGGTACGAACCATCCCGGTAGTAATGCTTGCCCAGCAGCGACTGCAGGATGCTGCGCTGGCGCAGGTAGATCGTCCCGCTGACGTAACCTTGATACTCGCCCTGCGCATTGAAGATCGGATGCGAGATCGCGACCAGCAGCCGGCCGGTCGCCGATTGGTAGGGATCGCTGATGAACGGCACGCGGCGTGCCAGGGCATCGCGGTTGCCGGCACTCTTGAGCAGCACGCCCTGCAGCGCCAGGCTTTGCGGTGAGGTGGCCAGCACGGTACCGCCGGCATCGACGATCAGCACGGAATTGAAGCTGTTGGTCTGCAGCTGCAGGCGTGCGGCTTCGGCTTCCAATTGCGTGCGGTCATGGCGGCGCTGGCCGAGCAGGGTGGCGCTGTAGGCCACCTGCTGCTGGGCCGAGAGCACGAAGTTCTGGGTCGATTCGGCGAGCTTGCTGGCGTACACGCGGTTGGCTTCGAGCGTGCTGCCGATCAACTGTTCGCGCTGTACGCGATAGCTGGCATGCAGGGTATTGGCCAGCGCGATCAGGGCACTGAGCAGGGCCAGGGCAAGAATCAGCGTGCCGAGGTTGAGGCGGGCGGACAACGGGCGCATGGGGTTCACGGGCGGGCAGGGCGCAGCGCCAACCGGACATGCGGATGGAACGGCAGCAGCGAAGCGGTCAGGAGCGCACGACATCGGACTGAACCGCTGCGCGTCCTGCGCAGGTCACCCGTCGACCCCGCCCCCGGGCGGTCTACAAGTCTCTCAGGGGGATTATTGCGGATTCTGCCCTGCAAGGGTCAAGCCTGCGATGCCAGGCCGGCGCGGCGATACAAAAAAGGCCCCGCAGTGCGGGGCCTTTTCCTGTCCGGATGGCGCGCCGATCAGCGCTTCATCGAACCGAAGAACTCGTCGTTGGACTTGGTGTTCTTCATCTTGTCGAGCAGGAACTCCATCGCAGCCATTTCATCCATCGGATGCAGCAGCTTGCGCAGGATCCAGATCTTCTGCAACAGTTCCGGTTCGATCAGCAGATCTTCGCGGCGGGTACCGGAGCGGTTGATGTCGATCGCCGGGAACACGCGCTTTTCAGAGATGCGACGGCTCAGGTGCACTTCGCTGTTGCCGGTGCCCTTGAACTCTTCGTAGATCACCTCGTCCATCTTGCTGCCGGTATCGACCAGCGCGGTAGCGATGATGGTCAGGCTGCCGCCTTCCTCCACGTTACGCGCGGCGCCGAAGAAGCGCTTCGGGCGGTGCAGGGCGTTGGCATCCACACCACCGGTCAGCACCTTGCCGGAGCTCGGCACGACGTTGTTGTAGGCACGTGCCAAGCGGGTGATCGAGTCGAGCAGGATCACCACGTCCTTCTTGTGCTCGACCAGGCGCTTGGCACGCTCGATCACCATTTCGGCGACCTGCACGTGACGGGCGGCTGGCTCGTCGAAGGTGGAGCTGATGACTTCGCCGCGCACGGTGCGCTGCATTTCCGTCACTTCTTCCGGGCGTTCATCGATCAGCAGCACGATCAGGTGCACGTCCGGATGATTGGTGGTGATCGCCGTGGCCACCTGCTGCATCATCATCGTCTTACCGGCCTTGGGCTGGGAGACGATCAGCGAACGCTGACCCTTGCCCTGCGGTGCCATCAGATCGAGGATGCGGCCGGTGATGTCTTCGGACGAACCGTTGCCGCGTTCCAGGGTGAAGCGCTTGCGCGGGAACAGCGGGGTCAGGTTCTCGAACAGCACCTTGTTCTTGGACGCTTCCAGCGGCTCACCGTTGATGGTGTCCACGATCGACAGCGCGAAGTAGCGCTCGCCGTCCTTCGGGAAGCGGATGCGGCCGGACAGGTGATCGCCGGTACGCAGGTTGAAGCGGCGGATCTGGCTGGGCGAAATGTAGGTATCGTCCGGGCCGGCCAGGTAGCTGGCTTCGGCCGCGCGCAGGAAGCCGAAGCCGTCGGGCAGGATTTCCAGCACGCCGTCGGCGGCAACGCCGTCGCCATGACGGGTCAGCACCTTGAGCAGGGCGAAGATCACGTCCTGCTTGCGGGCACGGGCCACGCCTTCGGAGATCTGCAGCTGCTCGGCGATTTCCAGCAGCTTCTGTGCCGGCATGCGCTTGAGGTCGCTCAGCGAATAGACCGGGAAGCCTTCGGGCACGTTGGCCTGCTGGCTGCGCACGAACGGCTGCTGTTCGCCGTTGTCCTGCGGCATGCCGTCATCGTTGTAGCGATCGCCACCGCGGTTGCGGTCACGGCGATTGCGGAAACGGTCGCGGCGGTTGCCTTGGCCCTGACCCTGGCCTTGGCCCTGGTTTTGACCCTGACCCTGCTGGTACGGGTTCTGCCCGCCCTGCTGATTCTGGTGACGGCCATTCTGGTTGCGCTGGCCACCGTCGCCGGTGTCCTGCTGACCACCGCCCTGCGAGGGCGATGCGTCGCCACCGGCGGGAGCTGCCGGTGCCGATGCCTGCGGGGCTGCCGAAGGAGCAGCAGCCGGCGCCGGCGCGTCAGACGCGGCAGCCAGAGGCAGAGCGGGTTGTGAGGGGGGAGAACCTGCGTCGGCAGCGGTGTTGGCGGCGGCCTTGGCGACGCGCGGCTTGCGCACGCGCTTCTCGGCGGGCGCGTCGGCGCTCCCGGGTTCGGAAGTAGTGATATCGGACAAGTGCTGGATTCCTCGCTAGAAGGTGCGAGCGCCCGGCAGGGCGGCGAACGTTGGGAAAGGATCTGGAAGGAAACGACGTCCAGAAGATGCGGCGCGCGAATGCGGCCGGATATGCCGACACTAACACCGGCTCGCGGCGGCGCGCAAGCCGGGTGGGGCAGGGTCATTCATGCGGGCGACGGGCCCGCGTGGCAGCCGGACGGGGCCGGCTGCCTGCTGCGATCAGGCCAGGGCCTTGTCGAGCATGCCGGCCAGCTGGGCCTTGCCGACGGCACCGATCTGCTGCGCCTGGACTTCGCCGTCCTTGAACACCAGCAGCATCGGGATCGAACGCACGTGGTACTTGGCAGCCAGGGCGCGGTTCTGGTCCACGTTGACCTTGGCGATCTTGGCGCGGCCGTTGTAGGCGTCGGCCAGTTCGTCCAGCGCCGGGGCGATCATCTTGCAGGGACCACACCATTCGGCCCAGAAATCGACCAGCACCGGTTCCTTGGAATTCAGCACTGCGCTATCAAAGTCGGCGTCGCCGACATGTACAACCTTGTCGCTCATCTTGGTTTCTCGTCTGGTAATGCACCCGGCAGGGCCGGAGGAAGTTGAACCTGGGCAACGCCAACCGGGCGTCACCCTCGTCTGGTGCCTCGTGGCCGCGAACGGCCAGCGGTGCGTTCGGCGGATGCCTGGACGCTCACGGGGCAAAGTGTACCGCTATCGCCGTGACCGGACAGACGCTGGTTGGAAAGAAGCATCCCGTGATCGTCCCCCTCTCCAAGCGGGGCGGTCACGTCAGATATGTGGCACCACGCCCTTGGGTTCCAGTCCAAGGGAGGGGGCTGTTCAACCGGCGGCAGGGCCGGTGAACGTGGGGTCTAGAGGCCGTTCACACACGGCCACGGCCGCCCAACGCCCTGATGTCGGGGATTCTCAAGGTGTGGTGCGACCGGAGGTCCCGGTTTGAGGCCGACATTGCGCTAAACTGGGGCATTGCGCGGCGCCCTGGACCCGAGTCCGGCCCCGCCAATCCCGGCGCAGGGGCCGTTTGCGACGGTGCCCCCCAAGATGATGCAAGCCACCCGCACCTCTGCCGGCTGGCCTTACCAAGACGGACTCATGAGCGACAAACCGCTGACCGATTTGACCTTCTCCTCCTTCGAGCTGCACCCGGCCCTGCAGGCCGGCCTTGAAGGAGCCGGATTCACCCGTTGTACGCCCATCCAGGCGCTGACCCTGCCGGTCGCGCTGCCCGGCGGCGACGTCGCCGGCCAGGCCCAGACGGGTACCGGCAAGACCCTGGCCTTCCTGGTCGCCGTGGTCAACCGCCTGCTGACCCGCCCGGCGCTGGCCGACCGCAAGCCGGAAGACCCGCGCGCGCTGATCCTGGCGCCAACCCGCGAGCTGGCCATCCAGATCCACAAGGACGCCGTGAAGTTCGGCTCCGACCTCGGCCTGCGCTTCGCGCTGGTCTACGGTGGCGTGGATTACGACAAGCAGCGCGAGATCCTGCAGCAGGGCGTGGACGTGATCATCGCCACCCCGGGCCGCCTGATCGATTACGTCAAGCAGCACAAGGTGGTCTCGCTGCACGCCTGCGAAATCTGCGTGCTCGACGAAGCCGACCGGATGTTCGATCTGGGCTTCATCAAGGACATCCGCTTCCTGCTGCGCCGCATGCCCGAGCGCACCACGCGCCAGACGCTGCTGTTCAGCGCCACGCTCAGCCATCGCGTGCTGGAGCTGGCCTACGAGCACATGAACGAGCCGCAGAAGCTGGTAGTGGAAAGTGAATCCATCACCGCCGCCCGCGTGCGCCAGCGCATCTACTTCCCGGCCGACGAAGAGAAGATCCCGCTGCTGCTGGGCCTGCTCTCGCGCAGCGAAGGCGCCCGCACCATGGTGTTCGTCAACACCAAGGTGTTCGTCGAGCGCGTGGCGCGCTCGCTGGAAAAGGCCGGCTACCGCGTCGGCGTGCTGTCCGGCGATGTGCCGCAGAAGAAGCGTGAGAGCCTGCTCAACCGCTTCCAGAAGGGTCAGCTGGAAATCCTGGTGGCCACCGATGTCGCCGCCCGCGGCCTGCACATCGACGGCATCAAGTACGTCTACAACTACGACCTGCCGTTCGATGCGGAAGACTACGTTCACCGTATCGGTCGTACCGCGCGCCTGGGCGAAGAAGGCGATGCGATCAGCTTCGCCTGCGAGCGCTACGCCATGGGCCTGCCGGACATCGAGGCCTACATCGAGCAGAAGATCCCGGTCGAGCCGGTCACCAGCGAAATCCTGACCCCGATTCCGCGCGCGCCGCGTGCACCGTCGCCGGAAGGCGAGGTTGATGCCGAGGGCGACGAGAACGAGAGCGTCGGCCAGATCTTCCGCGAAGCGCGCGAAGCGCGTGCCGCCGAAGAGCAGCGTCGTGGCGGCGGCAGCAGCAGCCGTGGCGGCAAGCCGTCCGGTGGCCGCGGCGAGCGCCGTGCACCGGGTGAGCGCAGTGCCGATGGCAAACCGCGCCGCGAACGCAAGCCGCGCGTGGAGGGCGAGCAGCCGGTGGCTGCCGCCGCCGATGCCGTGGCCACGCCGCAGCTCGCACCGACCGCCGCCCCGTCTGCCGACGGCAGCCCGGCAGTGGAAGGTGAGCGCGCGCCGCGCAAGCGTCGTCGTCGTCGCCACGGCCGCCCGGTCGAAGGTGCCGAAGGCGCGACAGCCACCGGCCCGGTGACCCCGGTGCAGGTGACGGCCAAGCCGATGCGCGGTACGCCGGCCGCCGATCCGGGCGCGTCGTTCCTGACCCGCCTGGGCCGCAAGATCCGCCGGATGCTGTCCGGTTCGTAAGACCTGGCGGATGAGGTAGCGCCGGCCGCTGGCCGGCTCTACCGATCAGCCCCCATCAGGCTGCCGTTACCTACGCGCCACCCTCGTCCTGCATAATCAGGGGATGAGCGTCCTGCGTTTTGACAATGTCAGCAAACAATATGCCGGCGGCCACCAGGCACTGGTGGACGTCAGCTTCGATGTCGCCCCCGGGGAAATGCTGTTCGTCACTGGTCATTCCGGTGCCGGCAAGAGCACCCTGCTCAAGTTGATCCATCTCGACGAGCGGCCCAGCCGCGGCGCGGTGATCTTCGATGAGCGCAACCTGTTGAAGGTGCGCGGCGGCAGCATTCCGAGGCATCGACGCGAAGTCGGTGCGGTCTACCAGGACCACCGCCTGCTGATGGACCGCAGCATCGCCGAGAACGTCGCCCTGCCGTTGATCCTGCGCGGTACCCGCCGCAACGAGATCGGCAAGCGCGTGCGCTCGGTGCTCGAACGGATGGGCCTGGGCCATCGCGAAAAAGCCCTGCCTTCGCAGCTGTCGGCCGGTGAGCAGCAGCGCGTTGGCATCGCCCGCGCGATTGTCGGCGAGCCCAAGCTGCTGGTGGCCGATGAGCCGACCGGCAATCTCGATCCGACGCTGGCAGCGGAAATCATGGCCTTGTTCGCCGAGCTGCCCGACCGCGGCACCAGTGTGCTGGTGGTCAGCCACGATCTGGCCCTGCTGCGGCGCATGCGCAAGCGCGTGCTGATCCTGGACCACGGCCGCCTGGTCGATGACATCTCGCCGCAGGACCTGGCCGAATGAATACCCCGGTGACCAAAGAAACCGCCGCGCCATCGCGCTTGGGCGTGTGGCTGCATCACCACGGCCACAGCGTGGTCTTCAGTCTCGGCCGCGCGTGGCGCAAGCCGTGGGCGACCCTGCTGACCGTGATGGTCATGGCACTGGCGCTGGCCCTGCCGCTGGGCCTGTCGATCGCGCTGGACAACCTCAAGCACTTCGCCGGCAGCGTGCAGCAGTCGCGCGACATCAACCTGTTCCTCAAGACCGATGCCGGGGCCGATGCGGCCCGCCAGGTCGCCGAGACCCTGCGCGGCCGCGCCGATGTGGCCAACGTCACCGTGCAGACCCCCGAGCAGGGCCTGGCCGAGCTGCGTGAGAGCGCAGGGCTGGGTGAAGCGATCGATGCGCTGCATGACAACCCGCTGCCGACCCTGCTGATCGTGACGCCGGGCGAGGGCGCCGATGACGCACGCCTGGCACAGTCGCTGGAGGGTCTGCCGCAGGCCGATCTGGTCCAGCACGATGCGCTGTGGCGCAAGCGTTTGGATGGCTGGCTTGGATTCGGTACGCGCCTGGTGCAGGTGCTGTCGGTCCTGCTCGGCCTGGGGGCCGCGCTGGTGGTCGGCAACACGGTGCGTCTGGACATCCAGGCCCGCCGCGATGAGATCGGGGTGCTGCAGCTGCTCGGCGCCAGCGATGGCTTCATCCGCCGCCCGTTCCTGTATCTGGGTGCGTGGTACGGCCTGGGCGCCGGTGCCGTCGCGCTGGCCTTGATCGGCGCGGCAGGGCTGGCGTTGCGCCCGCCGCTGGCGGCGCTCTCGCAGAGTTACGGCAGCCCGTTCGTGCTGCATGGTCTGGATCTGCTGCATTCGTCGTTCGTGCTGCTTGGCACCGTCGTGCTGGGCTGGCTGGGCGCCTGGCTGGTGACAGGGCATTTCCTGCGCCAGACCCGTCCGACCGAAACCTGAGGCCCGCATGCGCCCGCAAGTCCTGAAGCACCTCGCCGACGATGCGCCGCGCGTGATGGTCGTCGATGGTTCCAAGCTGGTCCGCAAGTTGATTGCCGATGTGCTGCAACGCGAACTACCGGCGGTGGAGGTGGTGGGCTGCGCGAGCATCGCCGAGGCGCGTGCGGCACTGGATGCCGGTCCGGTCAGCCTGGTCACTACCTCGCTCACCCTGAGCGATGGCGACGGGCTGGACCTGGCGCGCATCGTGCGCGACGCGGCGGGCCAGGCCTACGTGCCGGTCATCGTGGTCTCCGGCGATGCGCAGCAGCATCTGGAGCAGCGCCGCTTCACCGAGTACGTCACCGATTACTTCGACAAGGCGCTCGGCCACGAAGCACTGGCCACCTTCATTCGCGGCTACGTGCAACCGGAGACGATTCCGGGCGCGACGATCCTGTATGTCGAAGACAGCCGTGTCGTCGCCGAGGCGACCAAGCGCATGCTCGAACGGCAGGGCTTGAACGTGTTGCACGTGCTGACGGCTGAAGACGCCTTCGCGCTGCTCACTGCCGAGTCGCTTGGCCGCAGCAGCCACCGCATCGATCTGGTGCTTACCGATGTCACGCTCAAGGGCGAGCTCAGTGGCCGCGATGTGGTGCAGCGCGTGCGGGTGGACTTCGGCTACGGCAAGCGCCGCCTGCCGGTGCTGGTGATGACCGGTGACGGCAACCCGCATAATCAATCCGGCCTGCTGCAGGCCGGTGCCAACGATCTGGTGCAGAAGCCGATCGAAGAACGGCTGCTCATCACCAAGGTGCTGTTCCAGCTGCGCCTGTCCCGCCTCAACGACAAACCTGTATTGCGATGAATGACGATGTAGTCCCCAGCATCCAGCTCGAGCCGAGCTGGAAGGCGCGTATCGGCGATTACCTGCTGCGCCCGGAGATGCGTGAGCTCTCCGCGTTCCTTCGACAGCGCAAAGCCGCCGGTGCACAGGTGTTTCCGCCGGGCCCGCAGATGTTCGCCGCGTTCGATGCCACACCCTTCGACCAGGTCAAGGTTGTCATCCTGGGCCAGGATCCGTATCACGGCTACGGACAGGCGCATGGCCTGAGTTTCTCGGTGATGCCGGGCGTGCCGGTGCCGCCGTCGCTGCTGAACATCTACAAAGAGATCGAGGCCGATCTGGGCATTCCGCGTCCGGACCACGGGTGCCTGCTGCCGTGGGCACATCGCGGCGTGCTGTTGCTCAACGCGGTGCTGACCGTGGAAGCGGGCAGCCCCGGTGCGCACCAGCGGCGCGGATGGGAGGGCTTCACCGACCACGTGGTCGATACCCTCAACCGCCAGCGCGAGGGCCTGGTGTTCCTTCTGTGGGGCAGCTACGCCCAGCAGAAGGGCAAGGTCATCGATACCAGCCGGCACCGCGTGCTCAAGGCACCGCATCCGTCACCGTTGTCGGCGCATCGCGGCTTTCTGGGGTGCCGGCATTTCTCGATGACCAACGAATACCTGCAACGCCGCGGCCACGGCAGCATCGACTGGTCGCTGCCTCCGCGCGCTGCGCTGGATCTGCCGGCCTGACGAGCGACGATGCTCGGCTACACGACGAGCATCTCGATGATGGATTGCGCGACTTGCCGCTTGCGGGGTGGCAGACGCCGCAGCAGCGACAGCACGTTGCCCTCCAGGTCATCACGCACGTAGTCCTGCACGGGCGTGTTCACGGTGAGTTCTTCGCCGCTGGCCTTGCACACGCCACGGCCCGTGGCCAACCACTCGAAGCGGACGCGCGTACTGACGGCGATATGTGCCAGGTGCGACACACTCGGGTGCGTCCCGCCGCGACGTTCCCATTGCGCGACCGCACTGCGTTTGACGCCGGTTTCCACGGCCAACTGTGTTTGTGACATCCCTGCACTGGTGCGTGCTGCGCGAATTCGATCCGACATCGCCAACATGGCCTTCCCCTTTCTCGTTCCTTGATCGGTGGATGGTTATCGATACTTACCGGGCAGTGATTCTTTTCCTACTCTGTACAGAATTACTTGCCGCCACTGTCGCACTAAGCGGTCCACCGAGAAACCGCGAGCCGACAGTGAAACTTCCCCCTGTACTGGATGTGGCCGGTTTGACGGTTTCCATCCGTGCACGTAGTTAATCCCTCAAGCCGGCCATGACGCGCCGGGATATCCAAAACATCGGAAGCAGGCCGATGCCCTGTCGATCATGGTCGGTACCCACCGGCCGGTGACAGGCTGCTTCGGCCAGGACGCAGGGGATGGCCGATGGATAAAGTTTCTGCTGTGAAGCTCGCGTTAAGGCGATTCAGTTTCATCGCAAAAACCGCATTATTTGTGATGCTGTTCGCATTAAGTGGCGTTATTTCTTCAGTGAATGCCCAGTCGGCATGTACGGCCGGCGCCTGCATCAGTGCCGGGCCGCGGCTGGCATCGATCGATTCCACGCAGAGTCCGGTGCTCAATCTGCTGTTCAACGCCCTGCTTCCCGGCACCACCCTCAACCTGAGCGCGGCCGACTGGAACAATCTGGCTGGTGCAAACATCAATCTCAACGCGCTGCTGACCCAACTCAACGGCGGCGTGGTGGTGAGTGATCCCAGCCAGGTGCTCAACACCAACATCACCCTCGGCCAGTTGCGTGCGGCCATGGTGCAGGTGCTGCAGGCCGACGGACAGATCGCAGCGGCCAACGTGCTCAACGCGCTCCCGCTGGGAGTGGCCGGCACCAGCGGCAGCATCCGTCTGGCCGACATCCTTCAGATCGCCCTGCCGACCGGTTCGCTGGCGACAGTGCGGTTGAACGTGCTGGACCTGCTCACCGGCAGCGTGCAGCTCTACAACTTCCGCAACGTGCTCACCACGCCCACGCCCATCACCGTCAACACCGCTGCGCTCGGGCTCAACGGCGTGGCCAATGTGCGCCTGTGGGCGCAGGTGATCGAGCCACCTGTCTACAACTGCGGTGCGGTCGGTGCGGCGTTCCACAGCGCGGCGATCCGCATCAAGCTCGATCTGGATCTGGTGCAGGGATTGAACACCGGCACGCTCAGCGCAGCGCTCAGTGGCCTCAACCTGCTGGGTGTCACACTCTCCAACACGAGTGTCAGTGCTGATGTGCTGCACCTGCAGGTGTACGCCGATGTCGCCCGCGCGGAAGGCACGATCTCGGCCATCAACCTGGTGGGCAACGCGGTCACCCTGCAGGCCCGTCCCGGCCTGGTGAATCTGTATGTAGGCCAGATCAGCGACGCCACGTTCTTCAACCGCAGCACGGTGCTCACCGATAGCGCGCTGACGGCCGCCACGCTGACCTCGCTCAGCGTGCGGGTGCGTGTGTCGGCCAACGTGCTGGGTCTGCTCACGCCGATTGCCGATATCACCATCCCGCTGACGGTCAGCATCCGCAGTTTCGCCACGGCCACGCCGGGGCTGCAGAGCGCCAGCTTCACCGGGCCCTATCCACAGACACGCACGTTGAGCGCCGGTACCGTCAGTGCGGCGACCATGGTGTCCACTCTGGTCAATTCGCTCAGCATCCAGGTCACCAGTGGCAACCCTACAGTCACGCTGCTGGGCGGCATCGCCTTGCCGTTGCCGGTAGCAGACCTGGTCAACGGGATCGTCAACACGCTGCTCACGCCGATCCGCACACAGGTCAATGCGCTGGTCACGCCCGTGTTGACCGCGCTGCTGGGCGGGCTCGTCGACAATCTGCTGGCGCTGCTCGGCATCCGCATCGGCCAGGCGGTCTTCACCGTCGAAGGCATCACCCAGGCGTGCGCGGCGACACTGCAGCTGGTCAAGGACCTGCAACCGACCAGCGATACCGGGCGCTTCAATCTGTCCATCACCTACAACGGCAGCACCGTCGGCTCGGCGAGCAACGTGGGCAACAACGGTGCCACCGCGGCGGTGATCACCGTGCCCGGTGGCAGCTACGCGCTGGCTGAAGCTGCTGCGGCCGGCACCACGCTCACCCGCTACGCCAGCACCTGGCAGTGCACCGACCAGAACAACGCCGTGGTGTCCTCTGGCACCGGAGGCAGCTTCACGCTGCAGGCGCCGGCGATGACGGCTACCGCGGTGACGCTGATCTGCCGGATCACCAACCGGACGCGACAGGCGGATCTGTCGATCACCAAGAGTGACGGTAGCAGCAGTTACACGCCGGGCGGCACCGCGACCTACACCTTGCTGGTCCGCAATGACGGGCCCGATGCCGTGACCAACGCCGTGGTCACCGACAGCCTGCCCAACGGCACCACGCTGCGTGGCGCCTGGACCTGCAGTGCCACCAGTGGCAGCACTTGTGCCGCGGCGAGCGGGGGTGCGGTGGGTGGCAACGCCGTGAATGTCGGGGTGAATCTCATCAATGGGGGGCAGGCCACGATCAGCGTACCGGTCAGCTTCAGCAGCAGTCCCGGCGCGTACTAGCGCCGGGAGCAGCATCGCGTGCAGCGCAGGGTTCGCCCTGCGCCGGGATGGACAGGACCACCACAGCCGAACGGACCGACCAAGGCCGTTGGCCGCTTTCGAGGATGAACGCATGGCAGCTACCGGCACGCATCGCAGGGTACGCTTGGCTTCGGCCGGCATCGCGCATGCGGTGGCCCTGTTGGCGTTGCTGCTGCCATCGCTGCTGCTGGCGCAGAGTTACCCCAATCCGCTCAACAACACCGCCACGATCACCGCGCCGACCGACGTGGCCGATCCGACGCCCGGCAACAACAGTGCTACCGACACCAATGCGCTGGCACTGCAGGCACAGCTGAGCGTGACCAAGACGCTGCTCAGCGCCACGCCGGTGGCCGCGGGCGGTGCGGTGCAGTACCGCATCCAGGTCAGCAACGCAGGCCCGTCGGTGACCTCGGCCGTGGCTGTGGTCGACAACGTCTCGCCGTTGCTGACTAATGTCGTCTGGACCTGCCAGGGCAGTACTGGTGCGTCCGCGTGCGCGCAGGCCAGTGGCACCGGCAATGCGATCAACGTGCAGGTCAACGTCGCCGTGGGCGACAGCGTGGTGCTGCTGGTCAACGGGACTGCACCCACCAGCACCCCGGCCACGGTACCGGCCAACACGGTCTCTCTGCTGCTGCCCACCGGCACGACCGATCCGACCCCGGGGGACAACAGCGCCACCACGCCGGCGATTCCGGTGCAGGCCAATGCACTGGTAGCCAACAACGATACCTTCGCCGCCGCGATCTCCTCGGCCACCGGTGGCAGCACGCCCACGGTGCTGGCCAACGACACCCTCAACGGCGCGCCGGTCAATGGCGCCAATCTGATCATCGCGCTGCAGAGCGCACCCGCTGGCTTCACCATCAACAGCGCAGGCGTGATCACGGTGCCTGCGGGTGCGGCCGCAGGCGCGACCACGTTGACGTACCAGATCTGCGAAAACGCCTCGCCGACCAACTGCGCGACCGCCACGGCGAGCTTCATCGTCGCCCCGACAGCGGTGAATGACAGCTTCAATGCCGTCGGGGGCGCGGCCTCGCTCAGTGGCACCGTGAGCAGCAACGACAATGCGCCAGCCGCCGCAATCTTCACTGCCATCGGCACGCCGCCGGCCGGCCTCACCATCAACAGCAACGGCACCTTCACCTACGCACCGGCCGGTGGCATCGCTGCAGCCACCTCATTCCAATACCAAGTCTGCCTGCCCGCGCCGAATGGCAGCGTGTGCGCCACCGCCACGGCCTCGATCGTCGTCAATGCCAATGCGCTGGTGGCCGCCGATGACACCTTCACCACGCCCCTGCCGTCCGGTGCGGGCGGGCTCACCCCGAGCGTGCTGACCAATGACACTTTCAATGGTGGCGCGGTGCCGCAGACCCAGGTGACGATGAGCCTGGTGGGTGCGCCGGCAGGGTTCGCCATCACCGGCAACGGGGCCATCCAGGTGCCCCCTGCTGCGGCAGCCGGCCCGTTGGCCCTGACCTACCGCTTCTGCGAAAACGCGCTGCCGGCCAACTGTGCAGCGGCCACGGCCAACCTGGTGGTCAGCCCCGACGCGGTCAACGACACGGTGACCACGCCCGGTGGCGGACAACCGGCAACCGGCAGCCTGGCCGGCAACGACAACATCGCCAGCGGTTCGGCCTACACGCTGGGAACCGCGCCCACCCGTGGCACCGCGGTGGTCAATGCCGATGGCACCTTCAGTTACACGCCGACCAACGCCAACACCGGGCCGGATTCCTTTACCTATCAGGTGTGCCTGCCGGCGCCGAATATCGGTGTATGCGATACCGCGACGGTCAGCGTGAACGTGCAGGCCAACCAGATCGCTGCGGTCAATGACGTGTTCGCCACGCCGTTGCAGCCGGGAACCACCACTACGATCAGCCTGCTTGGCAACGACTCCCTCAACGGTGTGGCAGTGGTGCCCACCGCGGTGACGTTGACGCTCACAGGCGCCCCGACCAACTTCACCGCCAATGCCGCAGGGCAGGTGGTCGTCCCGGCAGGTGCGGCGGCTGGCGCGGTGAGCTTCAGTTACCAGATCTGCGAACTGGCCTCACCGACCAACTGCGCGACGGCCACCGTGCAATTGGTGGTGGCTCCCGACGCGGTGGACGACAGCTTCGCGGCAACAGCCGGCATCCTTCTGACGGGCACTGTCGTCGGCAATGACAACGCACCGGCCGGCGCGCAGTACAGCCTGTTCGCGGTGGCCGCACATGGCACGGTCGTTCTCGGTGCCGATGGCAGCTTCAGCTACACCGCGCAGGCGGCGTACAGCGGCCCGGACAGCTTCCGTTACCAGGTGTGCCTGCCGTCGCCGAACGGCAACGTGTGCGATACCGCTACCGTGACCCTCAACGTCAGTGCCGCCACGATCATTGCCAACAACGATGACTTCAGTGCCGCGCCGCTGACCAGTGCCGGTGGGCTCACCGCCAGCGTGCTGAGCAACGACACGCTCAACGGTGTCGCCATTGCTCCCGCCCAGGCCACGCTGTCGTTGATCAATGCGCCGCCGGCGGGTTACACCCTCGACGCCAGCGGTCAGCTGCAGGTGCCGGCGGGCGCTCCGGCGGGTCCAGTCAGCCTGACGTATCAGCTGTGCCAGGCGGGCACCAGCAATTGCACCACCGCCACCATCGCGGTGGTGATCGCGCCGGATGCCGTGGCCGATGCGTACACCACCCAGGTCGCCACCCCGCTCAGCGGCAATGTGTCGGTGAATGACAACACGGCCGTGGGCACCACCTTTGCCGTGAACGGTGTATCCCCTCCCGGCTTGGCCTTCAATGCGGATGGCAGCTTCACCTATAGCCCGCCCGCGCAGTACACCGGCACCACCACGTTCGCTTACCAGGCGTGCCTGGCCGCGCCACTGGCAGGCGTGTGCGATACCGCCACGGTGACCCTCAACGTCAATGCGGGGACGCTGGTCGCCAACGACGATGATTTCCGTAGTGCGATCCTCAACCCCGCTGTGGGCGGCACCACCAACAGCGTACTGGCCAACGACACCATCAATGGTGCGGTTCCGCCGGCACCGGCCCAGGTGATCCTCAGCCTGATCGGCGCACCGGCCGGTTATGTGCTCAACAGCAACGGCACGATCTCCGTGCCCGGCGGTGCGGCAGCCGGTGCGGTCGATTTCAGGTACCAGCTCTGCGAAGCGGCGCTGCCAGGCAACTGCACCACGGCCGCAGTACGCCTGCTGCTGGCACCCGTGGTGGTCAATGACACCTTCAGCACGCCGGTGGGCGTTGCGCTGACCGGCAGCGTGGCCGGCAATGACAACGTGCCGGCGAACGCCAGCTTCAACCTCAGCGGCACGGCGCCGACCGGGTTGGTGTTCAACCCGACCGGCAGCTTCACCTATACCCCGCCGGCGGGTACCCAGGGTGCGGTCACCTTCGCTTACCAGGCCTGTCTGCCCGCACCGGATGCTGCGGTGTGCGCGGGTGCGACCGTCACGATCAACGTCAACGCGGGCACGCTGGTCGCCAACGATGATGATTTCCGCACGACGCCGATCGTTCCCGATCTCGGCGGCAGCACCGCTTCCGTCCTGACCAACGACAGCCTCAACGGCACGGTGCCGCCTGCTTCGGCGGACGTGCTGCTGACCCTGGTCGGCGCACCGGCCGGCTATACGCTGGCCACGGATGGCACCTTGACGATCAGCAGCGGTGTGCTGGCCGGCTCGGTCACGCTGGCCTACCAGCTGTGCGAAGCAGCGCTGCCAAGCAATTGCGATTCAGCGCAGATCCGGCTGCTGGTGGCCCCGTCCGCGCTCGACGATGTGTTCTCCACGCCGGCCGGCCAGCTGTTGGCTGGCAATGTCGGCACCAACGACAACGCACCGGCGGGTGCGGTGTTCAGTCTGACCACCACGGCGCCCGCCGGGCTGCAGTTCGGCCCGGATGGCAGCTTCCAGTACACCCCGCCGAGCGGCTTCACCGGGCCGGTGACGTTCACCTACCAAGTGTGTCTGCCGGCGCCGGACGGTGCCCAGTGCAGCCCCGCCACGGCCACCATCAACGTCAATGCCGGCACCCTGCTGGCGCGCGACGATGACTTCAGCGCCACGCCGCTGGCGCCGGGCGGCACAACCGTCACCAGTGTGCTGGTCAACGATGCGCTCAATGGCACCACGCCGCCGGCGGCGGGCAGTGTGCTGCTCAGCCTGGTTGGCGCACCGGCGGGCTACACCCTCGATGCCAATGGCCTGCTGCTGGTGCCAACCACCGCCGTCGGTGGCGCCACCGTGCTGACCTACCAGGTCTGCGAGGCCGTCTTGCCGAGCAACTGCGCCAGCGCTGCCATCCGCCTGGTGGTCTCACCCTCGGCGAGCAACGATGTTTTCTCCACACCGGCCGGACAGGCGCTCAACGGCAGCGTCGGCGACAACGACAACGTGCCACCGGGTGCACTGTTCACGGTGACCGGTACCGCCCCGGCGGGGCTGGTGTTCGGCGGCAATGGCAGCTTCACCTATACCCCGCCCGTCGGTACCACCGGCCCGGTCACGTTCACCTACCAGGTCTGCCTGCCCGCGCCCAACGGCGCGCTGTGTGCCACCGCGAGCGCCACCATCACCGTCAATGCCGGCACGCTGGCCGCCATCAACGATGATTTCAGTGCGACGCCGATCAACCCGATCACCGGCGGCGCCACCACATCGGTACTGGCCAACGACGCGCTCAACGGCAGCACGCCGCCTGCGATGGCCGATGTGCTGCTGTCGCTGCAGGGTGCCCCGGCCGGGGTGGCCATCACCGCCGAAGGCGCGGTGACCGTGGCACCCGGCACGGCGGCTGGAGTCAGGAATGTGACCTACCAGCTGTGCGAGGCGGCTGCGCCGGCCAACTGCGCTGTCGCGACGGTCCGCCTGGTGATCGCGCCGTCTGCGGTGGACGATGCGCTTTCCACGCCGGTAGGTCAGGCGTTGACCAGTTCGGTCGCTGCCAACGACAACGCCCCGGTCGGTGCGCTGTTCACGGTGGTCGGCACCGCGCCGGCTGGTCTCGTGCTCGGCCCCGATGGCAGCGTGGCCTACACCCCGCCGGTGAACTTCAGCGGCGCGGTGAGCTTCACCTACCAGGTGTGCCTGCCCGCACCGGATGCATCCGTGTGCGCCACTGCCACCACGACACTCAACGTCAACAGCGGCACCCTGGTGGCGGTCGATGACGGCTTCACGACACCGGTGGCGCCGGGCGCGCCATCGCCGAGCGTCCTCATCAACGACACGCTCAATGGCAACACGCCGCTGGCGACCGAGGTGGTGCTGTCGCTGGTGGGCGCGCCGACCGGGTTCAGTATCGCCGCCGATGGCACGATCAGCGTGGCCACCGGCACCGCCGCAGGCGCCACCACGCTTACTTACCAGCTGTGCGAAGCCGCCGCGTCGTCCAACTGTGACACCGCCAGCATCGCACTGGTGGTTGCGCCTGCACCTGCCGATGATGTGTTCGCCGTGCAGGCGGGGCAGACGCTCAGCGGCACGGTGTCGGGCAACGACAACATGCCGATCGGGTCGCTGTACACCGTGCCCGGCGCCGTGCCGGCCGGGGTGACCTTCAATGCCGACGGCAGCTTCACCTACGCGCCGCCGGCCGGCACCACCAGCCCGGCCAGCTTCGTTTACCAGGCCTGCCTGCCGGCCCCGAACGCGGCCGTCTGCGGCAGCGCCACGGTCACGCTCAACATCAACAACGGGGCGCTGGTCGCCAGCGATGACAGCTTCGGTGCGATCACTCCGGGTGGCACCACGCCCAGCGTGTTGAACAACGATGCGCTCAACGGTGTCAGCCCGGCGCCCGCCGCACGTGTGTCGCTGAGTCTGGTCGGCGCGCCCAGTGGGTTCTCGATCAATCCCAGCGGCACGGTTTCGGTGGCGGGCGACGCGCCCACCGGGGCGATCACGCTCAGCTACCAGATCTGCGAAACCGCGGCGGCCAACAACTGCGCCACCGCGAACATCACCCTGGTCGTTCGACCGGCCCCGGTGGATGACACGATTGCGGTGCAGGGCGGCCAAGCCAACACCGGCAACGTATCCGGCAACGACAACATGCCGGCCGGCTCCATCTGGAGCGTGGCGGCGCCGCCGCAGGGCCTGGTGTTCAACGGCAACGGCAGCTTCACCTATACGCCGCCGGCAGGCACCGTCGGTCCGGTCACGTTCGCCTACCAGACCTGCCTGCCGGCCCCCGACGCGGCGATCTGCGGCACGGCGACCGCTACGCTGACCATCGCCGTCAACGCGGTGGTTGCCAACGACGACACCTTCGTCGCGCCGGTCAGTGGCGGCTCGGCCACGCCGAGCGTGCTGACCAACGACTCCCTCAACGGTGTGAGCCCGCCGGCCGCTGCATCGGTGCAGTTGCTGCTGGTCGGTGCATCGGCCGGCTTCGTGATCAACAACGATGGCACCGTGCAGGTTCCCGCCGCGGCTACTACCGGCTCCACCGTGCTCACCTATCAGCTGTGCGAAGCGGCATCGCCGACCAATTGCGCCACCGCTGCGATCCGCTTCGTGATCGCGCCTGCGCCGCAGAACGATGCCTTCTCCGTGCAGGCCGGTGGGACCCTCACCAACGGCAGCGTTGCGGCCAACGACAGCATGCCGGCCGGTTCGACCTGGGCGGTGCAGGGCACCCCGCCCGCCGGGCTGGTGTTCAACGCCGATGGCAGCTTCAGCTACACGCCGCCGGCCGGCACCGCCGGGGCGGTGACCTTCACCTATCAGACCTGTCTGCCGGCGCCGAACGGTGGTGTGTGTGGCACGGCGACCGCGACGCTCAACGTCAACCTCGGTACGCTGGCGGCGGCGGACGACCGCTTCGTCGGTATCGCGCCAGGTACGGCCACCCCCAGCGTGCTTGGCAACGATGCGCTCAACGGCGTCAGCCCGCCGGCCCCGGCCAGCGTACAGCTGAGCCTGGTCGGTGCGCCGGCCGGCTACAGCATCGCCGCCGATGGCACGATCACTGTGCCGACGGGTGTCGTCGCCGGTGCGGCCAACCTGACCTATCAGATCTGCGAAACCGCCGCGCCGTCCAACTGCGATACCGCGACCGTCGCGCTGGTGATCCGCCCGGCACCGCAGAACGATGCGTATGCGGTGCAGGTCGGCGGCACGATCAGCAACGGCAACGTGGCAGCGAATGACGCCATGCCCGCAGGGTCGACCTGGGGCGTGCAGGGGACTGCACCGGCCGGGCTGGTCTTCACTGCCGATGGCACCTTCACCTATACCCCGGTGGGCGGTACCACGGGGCCGGTCACCTTCCTCTACCAGACCTGCCTGCCGGCACCGGATGCCGCGCTGTGCGCGACCGCCACGGTCACGCTCAACGTCAATGTGGGCACGCTGGTCGCACTGGATGACACAATCAGCGACGTTGCCGCCGGGGCCACCTCGGCGGCCAGCGTACTGGCCAATGACACGCTCAACGGCACCACCCCGCCGCTGCCGGCGGATGTGGTGCTCAGCCTGGTGGGTGCACCGGCCGGCTTCAGCATCACCCCGGCCGGCACGATCAGCGTGGCCAGTGGTGTGATCTCGGGTCCGACGACGCTCACCTACCAGATCTGCGAAGCCGCGGCGCCGACCAATTGCGATACCGCCAGCGTCACCGTGGTGGTGACACCGCAGCCACAGAACGATGCCTTCAGCGTGCAGTTGGGGCAGACGTTGAACGGCAGTGTCGCAACCAACGACAGCCTGCCCGGTGGCGCAACCTTCGCTGTGCAGGGCATGGCGCCGGCAGGGCTGGCGTTCGCGCCGGACGGTGCATTCACCTACACACCGCCGAGCGGCACGGCCGGGCCGATCACGTTCACCTATCAGGCCTGCCTGCCGGACCCGAACGCGACCCTGTGCGGCACCGCTGCGGCCACGCTCAACATCACCACCGGTGCGCTGCTTGCCGGTAACGACACGCTCAGCGGCGTCGCTCCCGGGACGACCTCGGCGGCCAGCGTGCTGGCCAATGACAGCCTCAACGGTGTCTCCCCGCCGGCGGCGGCCAGCGTGGTGCTGAGCCTGGTCGGCGCGCCTGCCGGTTTCGCGATCACACCCAGCGGCACGATCAGCGTTGCGACCGGCACCATGGCCGGCCCGACCACGCTGACCTATCAGATCTGCGAAGCTGCCGCGCCGGGCAACTGCGCCACCGCCACGGTGACCGTGATCGTCAGCCCGGCACCGCAGAACGATGCTTTCTCCGTGCAGGCCGGGCAGTCGCTGAGCAACAGCGTGGCGACCAACGACAGCTTGCCGCCGGGGTCCAACTGGGCCGTCCAGGGCATGCCGCCGGCAGGGCTGGCGTTCAACCAGGATGGCAGCTTCACCTATACGCCACCGATGGGCACGCCCAGCCCGGTGACCTTCATCTACCGCGCGTGCCTGCCGGCGCCCAACAACAGCCTGTGCAGCACGGCCACGGTCACCCTCAACGTCAACAACGGCACACTCACCGCAGGCGATGACACGCTTACCGGCGTCGTGCCGGGGGCGACCACGGGCGGCAGCGTGCTGGCCAACGACAGCCTCAACGGCGTCTCGCCGCCGTTGCCTGCCGATGTGGTGTTGAGCCTGGTTGGCGCGCCGGGCGGATTCACCCTCAATCCCGATGGCACGATCAGTGTCGGTAGCGGCGTGATGTCCGGGTCTACCAGCATCACCTATCAGATCTGCGAAGCGGCCGCGCCGGCCAACTGCGCTACCGCCAGTGTCACGGTGGTGGTCACGCCCGCACCGCAGAACGATGCCTTCGCCGTGCAGGCCGGGCAGACGCTGAGCAATACGGTCGCGATCAATGACGGTACACCGCCTGGCGCGCTGTTCAGCCTGCAGGGCACGCCGCCGGCGGGCCTGGTCTTCGCGCCCGATGGCACGTTCACCTATACCCCGGCCAGCGGTGTGATCGGTCCGGTCAGCGTCACCTACCAGGTGTGCCTGCCCGCGCCGAACAGCAGCCTGTGCGGCACTGCGATCGTCACCTTCAACGTCAACAACGGTCTGCTGGTGGCCGGCGATGACACGCTCACCGGCGTGGCGCCGGGCAGCACGTCCAGCGGCAGCGTGTTGAGCAACGACAGTCTCAACGGTGTTTCACCGCCCGCACCGGCGGACGTGGTGTTGAGTCTGGTCGGTGCACCGGCCGGCTTCAGCATCACCGCGGCGGGTACCATCACGGTGGCCAGTGGCACCACGTCCGGCGTCACCACGATCACGTATCAGATCTGCGAAGCAGCGGCCCCGGCCAACTGCGATACCGCCAGCGTGACCGTCGTGGTCAGCCCCGCCCCGCAGAACGACGCGTTCTCGGTCCAGGTCGGGCAGACGCTCAGCAACACCGTGGCCGGCAACGACGCCATGCCGCCGGGTGCTGTCTATACGGTGCAGGGCGCGGCGCCGGCGGGCCTGACCCTGGTCGCCAATGGTGGCTTCACCTATACGCCTCCGGCGGGCACGGTCAGCCCGGTCAGCTTCAGCTACCAGACCTGCCTGCCGGCGCCGTATGCCACGCTCTGCGGCATCGCCTCGGTCACCATCAACATCAACAACGGCACCCTGGTGGCCGGTGACGACGTGCTCACCAATGTTGTCCCGGGCACCTCGTCATCGCTCAGCGTGCTCGACAACGATCAGCTCAACGGTGTCAGCCCGCCGCCCGGCAGCGCGGTGCAGCTCAGCCTGATCGGTGCACCGGCCGGCTTCAGCATCAATCTGGATGGCACGATCGCGGTGGGCGTTGGCGCCCTCTCCGGTGCCAGCACGCTCACCTACCAGATCTGCGAGGCCGCCGCGCCGACGAACTGCACGACCGCTACCATCATCGTGGCCGTTACACCGGTCCCGCAGAACGACAGCTTCACCGTGCCGGCCGGTGTGCCGCTCCCGGGCAATGTCAGCCTCAATGACAACGTCGCGCCTGGTGCGGTCTATACCCTGACCAGCGGTGCCCTGCCGGGTCTGGTGTTCAACGCCGATGGCACGTTCACCTACACCGCGCCGGCAGGCGTTACCGGTCCACAGAGCTTCACCTACCGCGTCTGTCTGGCCGCGCCGTACAGCACGCAGTGTGGGGATGCCACCGTGACGCTCACGCTGTCCGTCTCGGCCAACGTCGTGCTGGCGGTCAACGACGACTTCACCGGCACCCCGGTGGACCCCGCGGTGGGCGGCACCATCGCCCGCTCGGTGTTGGAGAACGACAGCTTCAACAACGTCTCCCCGCCGCCCGTGGGCAGCGTGATCGCCAGTCTGACCGGCAGCACGCCCGGCTACACGATGAACAACCAGGGGCAGATCATGGTTGCAGCGGGCGTGCAGCCCGGCCAGGTGCAGCTGGCTTACCAGCTGTGCGAGAACGGCGTGCCGACCAACTGCACCACCGCGATCGCCACTGTGCGGGTCCAAGGCCCGGTCGGCGCGCTGCTGGCCGTGGACGACAGTGGTGGTCCGGTCGGCCCCACCGGCAGCGTGCGCCTGCTCAACGTGTTCACCAATGACACGTTCAACACCGCATCGCTGGATCCCACCCAGGTGAGTTTCGCGCCGGTGAGCACCAATGCACTGAGTTTCAGCGCCGACGGTTGGGTGAACGTCGCGGCAGGGCTGGCGCCGGGCAGCTACAGCACGACCTATACGATCTGCCTGATCAACCAGCCCACCGTCTGCGACACCGGCAACGTGACGGTCACCGTCATCGCGGGTGAGCCGGGCGTGGATGCCACGGATGATCGCGTTGAGATCCCGCAGGACGGCGTGATCGAAATCGACGTGCTGGGCAACGACCGCGTCAACGGCACGCCGATCGATCCGGACACGGTCAGCGTGACCATCACCGCAGCGCCGCCCTACGGCACCGCGACGGTGATGCCGCGTGCGCGCATCCGCTTTGCCGCGCTGGCCAACTTCTCCGGTGAGCAGAGCTTCGACTATCAGGTCTGCGACGTGGCTGATCCGGCGATGTGTGCCGGTGCGACGGTCACGGTCATGGTCGACCCGAACGTACTCACTCTGGCCGATGACGCCATGACAGCCGACACCGCCGGACCGCAGGTGATCGACGTGCTGGCCAATGACAGCGCCCGCACTGCGCCACTGGATCCTGCCTCGCTGCAGGTCGCGGCAGCGCCTGCGCACGGCACCGTGCAATGCGCCAACGGTCTGTGCACGTACACGCCAGCGGCCAACTTCGCCGGTACCGACAGCTTCCGCTACCGGGTCTGCGATGTGTCCATCCCGACGCCGCTGTGCGCCGAGGCCAATGTCGCGGTGACCGTAGCCGGCCAGCAGGCCGTGCTGCGCCTGACCAAGGTGGCCGGCAAGCGCAGCGCGCAGATCGGTGACCTGGTGCGCTACACCGTCACCATCGACAACGTCGGCGAGGTGGATGCCAACGGCGCCACCCTGCTCGATACGCTGCCGCCGGGCTTCACCTTCGTGCGCGGTGGCTTTGCGGTGACCGACGCCGACAACGACGCACACACCAGCGGGGTGCAGCCGCTGCGCATCGATGGCATCGACGTGGCCGCCGGTGAACGGGCCACGGTGGTGTACTACCTGCGCGTCGGCGCGGGTACCGGCACCGGCGTGCATACCAACCGCATCACCGCTGTCGACGGGGAGAACCGCACGATCGGCAACGTCGCCTCGGCCGAGGTGGAGATCACCACCGATCCGCTGCTCGATGAGAGCCTGATCGTGGGCAGCGTGTTCGATGACCGCAACGGCAACGGCATCCAGGATGACGGTGAGCGCGGCATCCCCGGTGTGCGCATCGCGGCGGTGGAAGGCCTGTTGATGGAAACCGATGCCTTCGGCCGCTACCACCTGGTTGGCATCCCCGGCGGTGAGGCACGCGGGCGCAACTTCATCCTCAAGGTGGATCCGTCCACGTTGCCGTCCGGTGCGCGCTTCACCACGCCCAATCCGCTGGTCCGCCGCATCACTCCCGGGCTGCCCGCGCGCTTCGATTTCGGTGTGCGCATGCCCGACGGTGCGCTCAGCACGTCCGGCCCGACCCCGACCGCGACCGGGGCACCGCGCCCGGCGCGCATCGAACTGGGCGAGGCGTTGTTCGCGCCAGGCAGCGCACAGTTGGGTGCTGACCGCGCGCCAGTGATCGCCACCGCCGCACAGGCACTGTCGAGCCGGGGTGGCGGGCGCCTGCAGCTCACGGCCCCCACCGGCCAGGATGCGCTGGCGCGGCAACGCGCGCAGGCGCTGCAGGCGGCGCTGCGGCCACAGTTGTCGGCCGCGGTCGCGGCGGCAACGACGATCGAGGTGCTGGGCGCGGACGGCCGCGTGCTGCACCGGTTGCGCCTGGACGATCCCCCCGAGCCTGCCAGTCCCGGTCGCCCGACCGGGGAGGGGCGCTGACATGGACATGACCCTGATTCCGAGCCCGATCTCCCGTCGCCTCACCCTCGGCCTGGCCAGCGCGTTGCTGCTGGCGCTGCCGGCCGCTGCCCAGCAGGCCACATCGGCGCCGTCCCCCGCGCCGATCCGCTGCGAGGCCGACAGTTGTCGCAACGATGACGGCTTGCTGCTGCGCATCCGCGATGACGATGCGCCGGCGGTCACGCCTGATGTTGCTGCAGGCGGTGGCCAGTTCATGGCCGAGCTGCCCAACGGCGGCGTGGTGTGGGCCACCGAAGACCCGACCATGGTGCCGCCCAGCCTCAGTGTGCAGGCTGCCGCCACGGTGCCGTTCGAGAATGGCCGGGTGATCCGTCCGCTGCGCTTCCACAGCTACAACAACTACGCCTCGTTCATCCAGAAACTGGAGGTCACGCTGTATCGCGGCACCGATACCGATCTGGTCACCCCGCTGGCCCGCATCGAGCTGCCGGCCGACTACGTTGGCGATGCCGAATGGAATGGTGAGCTGCCGCCGCAGATCAAGCTGCGCACGGGCGATGACCTGATCTACGTCGCACGTGCGTACGGTGCCGGTGGCGCGTTCGATGAAACCCGCCTCCAGCGCATCCAGCTGGTCACCCCGGCCGATTTCGACCGTGGCCTGCAGCTCACCCGCGAGAACGTACAGAAGACGTTGGGCCAGGCGTTGGACGGCGACAGCGCGCAGGACCTGCAGCTCAGCAACAGCATCTACGGGCAGAGCATGCTCCGCCTGCAGAACATCCCCATCCACGGCTCGCGCGTGCGCCTGTATGGCCGAAATCTGGAACCCAACAGCCGCGTGCGCATCAACGGTCAGGACTTCCCGGTCGATCTGGAGCAGAAGTTCGCCGCCGAGTTCCTCGAGCCGGTGGGCGAGCATCGTTACGACGTCAGTGTCGAATCGCGCGATGCACCCTCCGCGCAGCGTCAGCTGGATGTGGATGTCACCGGCCGCTACCTGTTCCTGGTCGCCATCGCCGATGTCACCGTGTCCAAGAACAGCGCCAGCGGCAATCTGCAGCCGCTCGCTGCCGATGACCGTGACGACGACAGCTTCCTCAGCGAAGGCCGGCTGGCGTTCTATCTGAAGGGCAAGCTGCGCGGCAAGTACCTGGTGACCGCACAGGCCGATACCCAGGACCGTGAGCTGAAGTATCTGTTCCGGGATTTCACCCAGGCCGACGCCCAGGACGTGTTCCGTCGTCTCGATCCGGACCTGTACTACCCGGTGTACGGCGATGACTCCACCACTTACCGCGACGTGGATACCCAGGGCCGGCTGTATCTGCGCGTGGACTGGGATCAGAGCCAGGCGGTATGGGGCAACTACGCCACCGGTATCACCGGCACCGAGTACGGCCAGTACGTGCGCTCGCTGTACGGCGGCGCGTTGAACTGGCGCTCGCTGGAGGCCACGCCGCTCGGTGAGGCGCGTTCGCAGGTGAAGGTGTTCGGCTCCGAGGCGCAGTCCGCCCCGGGCCACAGCGAATTCCTCGGCACCGGCGGCAGCCTGTACTACCTGCGCCATACCGACGTGTTGCCCGGTTCGGAGCAGGTGGTACTGGAAGTGCGCGATCGCACCACCGGCCGCACTGAAACGCGCGCCACGCTGCAGGAAGGCGTGGACTACGAGATCGACAATCTTCAGGGCCGGCTGATCCTGACCCGTCCGCTGGCGCAGCTGACCCGCGAGAATGTCCGCAGCATCACCCGCGACATGCCGCTCGATGGCTACGACCAGTTGCTGCTGGTGGACTACGAATACGTGCCGCTGGGTTTCAGCAGCGATGACGTGACCTACGGTGCGCGCGGCCGGCAGTGGATCGGCGACCACGTGGCGATCGGCGGCACCTGGATCGACGAAAACCGCAGCGGCGAGAACTACAACCTCAAGGGCGCCGACCTCACCCTGCAGGCCGGGCGTGGCACTTATCTGAAGATGGAGCAGACCCGCACGGAAGCCACCGCCGCCCCGGTGTTCTATTCGGACAACGGCGGCCTGAGCTTCATCCGCCGCAACCCGTACGAAGGCCGGCGTTCGGGCACTGCCAGCGCCGTGGAAGCGCGCGCCAACCTGCGTGAGCTGGGCTGGACCACGCAGGACTGGAGCCTGGGTGCATGGTGGCGCGATGTGGATGCCGGCTTCTCGGTCGCGCGCCAGGACACCGGCCTGCCGATCCAGGAATACGGTGCGGAGTTTCTTGGCTATCTCAACGATGATTTCAGTCTGTACGGTCGACACACCCGTACCGAACAGGGCGAACTGGCGCTGGAGCAGAGCCAGCTGACCGCCGAGTGGCGGCTTGGCAACGACGGCCAGTTGACCGGTGAACTGCGCCGCGTGCGCGAGGAACAGGCACTGCAGAGCGTGGATGCGCTGCTCGCCGCGATCGGGTACCGCCAGCGTTTTGGATCGTCCTGGGAGCTGTACGGCACCGGCCAGGTCACGCTGGACGATGACGGCGGCGCCTACGAGAAGAACGACCTGCTGACCCTCGGCGCGCGGTATCTGTTCGGCGACCGCAGCAGCGTGGGTGCGGAAGTCAGTGGTGGCAGCCGTGGCCATGGCGCCAAGGTCGATGGCGAGTACCGCATGGCACCGGATCACAGCCTGTATGGCAGTTACAGCTACAGCACCGACCGCACCGGCACCGATCCGTTGTTCGATACCGGCCTGCAGAGTGGCTGGACACTGGGCCAGCGCTGGCGGCTGAGCAACCAGGTCAACGTGTACAACGAGAGCCAGTATCTGAAGGATCGCCGCCAGGACAGCGCCGGCATCGTGCATACCTTCGGCATGGATTTCTATCCCGCGCAGGGCTGGAACCTCGGCTTCACGATCATGGACGGCGAGCTGGATTCCACCCTCGGCCGCGTCGACCGCCGGGCCTACAGCGTCAGTGGCGGGCGCACCGATGCGGTGGCGCAGTGGAACAGCAAGCTGGAGTACCGCCGCGACAGCGGTGCCGAGCAGCGCGAGCAGTGGGTGACCACCAACCGCCTGCTGTACAAGCTCAACGAAGACTGGCGGTTTGCGTTGCGCGCCAACTACGCCGACACCGAAGACCGCATCGACCGCCTGGCCGACGCCAAGCTGGTGGAGACCAACATGGGCTTCGCCTGGCGCCCGCACGACAACACGCGCTGGGCCGGTTTCGGCAAGTTCACCTATCTCTACGACGTGGCCTCGCTCGGGCAGGAGGGCGGCAACCTGTACGACCAGCGCTCGCAGATCCTTTCGCTCGAAGGAATCCGGCAGCTCGGCGCGCGCTGGGAAGTGGCCGGCAAGCTGGCCTCGCGCTGGGGGGATTACCGCACCGGCCGCGGTGAGGGGGCCTGGTTGGACAGCCGTGCCGACTTCGCTGCCTTGCAGTTGCGCTATCGCCTGTTCGGCGAGTGGGAGGGCTTGGCCGAGCACCGCTGGTTGAAGGTGCGCGACGGGGGCGTGCGCAAGGGCTGGCTGGTGGGCGTGGACCGCCGGGTGGGGGAGAACTTCAAGGTTGGGGTGGGCTACAACTTCACCGAGTTCAGCGATGACATGACCGAGCTGAAGTACGACCAGAAGGGGTTCTTCCTGAATATGGCCGGGTATTACTAGGCTTCGGTGGTTCGGGCCTGGCACGCATGGCGTGGAATGGGCTCCGGTGAGTTCGGGCTGCCACGCATGGCGTGGCACTACCGGGGATTGCGGTATTGGCGCTGGGCTTCGGTGGGTGGAGGGCGCAGGGGGTAGCCAAGCCATGCCTGGCTGAACTGCCGACAACCTTTCCGGGCTGAATGGGCGCTTCTGGGCAGCCTGTTCAGCCAGAAAACACGCGCCAGCGCCCAATTCATCCATCTATCCTATTGATTTAATGGGAGTTGACGGTTTGTTTCCAGCCTCTCGCCACTGTCATCATTTCGCGGTACGTTAGGGGTGTCTTCGGTGCCAGCGTCCCATGAACAGAACGCTGGAACTTCTTTCCCCTTTAGCAGTCCAATTCCGGGACTGCTAAGATGAGTGCTATGAGCCAGAACACCTCTACTGCCCTTGTGGCAAACAATCTCCCGATTCCCAGTGCGCTCGGTTCGCTGGACGCCTACATCGGTGCCGTGCACCAGATCCCGGTGCTGTCGGTCGATGACGAGCAGGACCTGGCCCGCCGCTTCCGCGACGAGCTGGATCTGGACGCCGCGCGCGAGCTGGTCCATTCCCACCTGCGCTTCGTGGTGCACGTCGCCCGCGGCTACAACGGCTACGGCCTGGCGCTGGGCGACCTGATCCAGGAAGGCAACATCGGCCTGATGAAGGCGGTGAAGCGCTTCGACCCGGACATGGGCGTTCGCCTGGTGTCGTTCGCGGTGCATTGGATCCGTGCGGAAATGCACGAGTTCATCCTAAAGAACTGGCGCATCGTCAAGGTCGCCACGACCAAGGCGCAGCGCAAGCTGTTCTTCAACCTGCGCAAGTCCAAGACCCGCCTGGGCTGGATGAACGCGGCCGAAGTCAGCGCGGTGGCCAAGGACCTGAACGTGTCCGAGCGTGAAGTGCTCGAGATGGAGTCGCGCCTTTCCGGTCGCGATATCGGTTTCGATCTCTCCAGCGATGACGATGACGATCATGCGCCGCCGTCGCCGGCTGCCTACCTGCGGGCCAACGAAGAAGATCCTTCGATGGCCTATGAGCGGATGGACAGCGAAGACAATCAGCTGCAGTTGCTGCGCGAAGGCATGGCCGAACTGGATGCGCGTTCGCGCGACATCATCCGCCGTCGCTGGTTGGATGCGGACAGCAAGGTGACGCTGCAGGAGCTGGCCGATGAGTACGGCGTCTCTGCAGAGCGCATCCGCCAGGTCGAGGCGAACGCGCTGAAGAAGATGAAGGCGCTGTTTACTGCGTAATGCGGTGAGTAGCGTGATTGCGCAAAAAGGCCCGGCTGATGCCGGGCCTTTTTGCGTTCTGGCGCTCAGAGCAGCGCTTTGATGGGGCGTGGCCCCACCGTGCCAGGTCAGCCCTGCTCGCGCGCAATCGCCCGCCAGCCGATATCGCGGCGGTGGAACTCATGGGCCCAGTGGATCGCACCGACGCCGGCGTAAGCGTTGCGCTGTGCTTCGCCCACCGTGCCACCCAACGCCGCCACGCACAGCACGCGGCCACCGGCGCTGAGCACCTGGCCCTGCGCGTCGAGCGTGGTGCCGGCATGGAACACCTTGGCCGTCGCGGCGACCGCCTCCAAGCCATGGATCACATCGCCGGTGATCGGCGTCTCCGGATACGGTGAGGCCGCCATCACCACGCCCAGCGACGGGCGCGGATCCCACTGGGCGTCCACCGTGTCCAGGCGCTCGTCGATCGCCGCTTCGACCAGATCCACCAGATCCGACTGCAGGCGCAGCATCACCGGCTGGGTTTCCGGGTCGCCAAAGCGCACGTTGAACTCGATCACCTTCGGCGCGCCGCTGGCATCGATCATCAGGCCAGCATAGAGGAAGCCGGTGAACGGAATGCCGTCGGCGATCATGCCCTGCACGGTCGGGTTGACCACCTCGCGCATCACGCGCGCATGCACGTCGTCGGTCACCACCGGGGCCGGCGAATACGCGCCCATGCCGCCGGTGTTCGGGCCGGTGTCACCGTCGCCGACGCGCTTGTGGTCCTGCGACGTCGCCATTGGCAGTGCCGTCTTACCGTCCACCATCGAGATGAAGCTGGCTTCTTCGCCGTCCAGGAATTCTTCGATCACCACGCGTGCGCCGGCGTCGCCGAAGGCATTGCCGGAGAGCATGTCGCGCACCGCATCCTCGGCCTCGGTGAGGGTCATCGCCACGATCACGCCCTTGCCGGCGGCCAGGCCATCGGCCTTGACCACGATCGGGGCGCCCTTGTCGCGCAGGTAGGCCAGCGCCGGCTCGACCTCGGTGTGCACTGCGTAGAACGCGGTCGGAATGTTGTGGCGAGCCAGGAAGTCCTTCGCATACGCCTTGCTGCCTTCCAGCTGCGCGGCGGCGGCGGTGGGTCCGAAGATGCGGTGCCCGGCGGCGCGGAAGCGGTCGACCACACCGGCCACCAGCGGCACTTCCGGGCCGACCACGGTCAGGCCGATGCCTTCGCTGCCGACCAGCGCCAGCAGGCCGTCCAGGTCGGTGACCTTGACGTCCACATTGCGGCACTTGGGCTCGGTGGCGGTGCCTGCATTGCCGGGGGCGACGATGACCTCGCGGACCTTCGCGGACTGGGCCAGCTTCCAGGCCAGGGCGTGTTCACGGCCGCCAGCGCCGATGACCAGGATCTTCAATGCAGTTCTCGCGTAAGAGGGCAGGAACGTGATTTTACGCGGTGCGGGCGGCGGGCGCATTCGGGCGGTCGGTTGCGTTGGCAACCCACGGCCTCAACTGTCGGCGCAGCCGTCGCGCTGGAGGTCGTCCGGTACCGGATACGCGCGCTGCCGGGCATCGAAGATGAGGTGGTAGTACTCGGTCGCCGGGCCGTTGCAGTCGTGGCCGCTGGCACGCACCGTCAGCGGCCAGTAGCCATCGACGGCATTGCTGTCGCCCACGGCCGTGCTGAAGTCGACCGCGAACACGCCCTCGCCGCAGTCGGCCGGATTGCCGTCACAGCCGTGCAGGGCGAGATTGTCGAGGTGGTCGCGGTACTGGGCGACATCGCGCAGGCGATCGTTGTGGAGGGCGACGTAACTGCGCCAGATGCGCCGATGGCCCCGCCGGTGCTCCTCATGGGTGATGTGGAAGGCATGGCGTTGCGGGCCGAGCTGCGCGATCTGGACCGTGCCGGGTGCGCCGCGGCGGCCGTAGGGGCGCTGCAGGCGTTGGGCGATGACCACTAGCGGGTCATTGGCCAGCTGCTGGGCAAGTGCGCCGCCGTGACTCGCCTCATCATCATCCTTGCCCAGGCGCAGCACATACAGGTCGACCCGCCCGGGTTCGACAGTGGCGGCGTCATCCAGGGTCTGGCACACCGCCAGCAGCGTCTGCTCGTGCCCCTCGGTAGTGACGGTGTCACGCGCGCACACGCGGCGGGTGACCGGACGCAGCGCCTCCACCTCGGTGTCCTCCCAGTCCTCCTTCCATGGCGCATCGAGCAGGGCGGCGTCGCCGTAGCGCTTGCGCAGAAAGGCCAGCAGACGCTGGTTGGCATCGCCCCGGACGTAGATCATGTCCTCCACCAGCACCGTGGTTCTGAGCACACGGTGCGGCTTGCCTGGTCCGGACGCCGCGGGGGGGCGATCACAGCCGGCCAGCAGTGCCAGCACCACACCTGCCAGTGCCCACGAACGCATCACTCGCACCCTTCGCGCTGAAGCGCCTCGGGGAACGCATACGTCCACGTCTTCGGGTCCAGCGTGAACCGATGTTCGCGCCGCACCGGCTGCCCGCCACAGCCCAGGCCGGTCTCTTCAATCACCAGCGGCCACTGCCGTGCCGCCGGATCACGGCTGTCGAAGCGCAGCGTGAAATCGAGGTTGAACAGCCGCGACTGGCAATCCGGTTCGGCATCGGCATCGTCGCAGTCGTAGGCCGCGTTGTTGTCGATATGGCTGCGCAAACCACCGGCCTCCACCAGCCCATTCGGGCCAGGCAGCACCAGCGTCTGCGTGATCAGCGAATAGCCCTGGCCGAACCAGCCATGCTCGATGCGGAAACCGTAGAAGTCACTGCCGGCGCGGAGAATCTGCACCGTGCCGGGCTCACCCTGGCTGCCGAAGTTCTGCCCGGTCAGCTCGGCGGCCACGACGAAGCGGTCCGCCCCGGGGCGCAGCACGAAGAAGTCGATCGCGCCCGGGTCCGGGTGGGCATTCTCGAGGGGGGAGCCGCAGACAGCCAACAGCTGCTGCCAACTGTCGACGGTCACCACCGGTTGCTCGGCACACACATGCCAATCGGTGAGGCGGGTGTCGCCGTCCTGGGTCCAGCTGCCACGCCATGTTCCTGAAAGCCTGGCGGCCTTGCCGTAGCGCTCGGTCAGGAAGGCCTGCAGGCGCTCCGTGCGGCTGACGCGGGCGAGCAGGGCCGCGTTCGCTGCGGCCGCATCGGGGACTGCCGGCGGCGGTGCCGGTTCACTGGCCGGCGTGCAGCCAGCCAACCCTGCCGCGGTGGCGATCACCACCGCGACGAGGGCAGTGCGGTGCCGTGGAGACATCCGTGTCGATCCAGGCATCAGTGGCGGAAGTGACGCACGCCGGTGAACACCATCGCCAGACCATGCTCGTCGGCGGCGGCGATCACTTCGTTGTCGCGCATCGAGCCACCCGGCTGGATCACCGCCTTGATGCCGGCCGCAGCGGCGGCGTCGATGCCGTCGCGGAACGGGAAGAACGCATCGGAGGCCATCACCGAGCCGTCCACCACCAGGTTCGCATCGGCGGCCTTGATGCCCGCGATGCGCGCCGAGTAGACGCGGCTCATCTGGCCGGCACCCACACCGATGGTGCGGTTGTCCTTGGCGTAGACGATGGCGTTGGATTTGACGAACTTGGCGACCTTCCAGGCGAACAGCAGATCGGCAAACTGCTTGTCGGTGGGGGCCAGCTTGCTCACCACGGTCAGCTCGTCGCGGCTCATGCCACGGTTGTCGGCGCTCTGCATCAGCAGGCCAGAACCAATCCGCTTGGTGTCGTAGTTGTTGAGGCCCTGCCCGTGTGGAATGCGCAGCACGCGCACATTGGCCTTCTTGGTCGCGTATTCCAGCGCGGCCGGCTCGTAGTCCGGGGCGATCAACACTTCCACGAACTGGCGGTCCAGGATCACCTTGGCGGTGGCGGCATCCAGCGGCTGGTTGAAGGCGATGATGCCGCCGAAGGCGCTGGTCGGGTCGGTCGCGTAGGCCAGCTCGTAGGCATCACCGTTACCGGCGCCCACGGCCACGCCGCACGGGTTGGCGTGCTTGACGATCACGCAGGCCGGTACGTCGAACTGCCGCACGCATTCCCATGCGGCATCCGCGTCGGCCAGGTTGTTGTAGCTCAGTTCCTTGCCCTGCAGCTGCTGGAACGTGGCCAGCGTGCCCGGCACCGGGTACAGGTCGCGATAGAACGCGCCGCTCTGGTGCGGGTTCTCGCCGTAGCGCAGGTCCATCACCTTCACGAAGTTCGAATTCATCTGCGCCGGGAACTCCGCACGCACCGGCACGGCGGTGTCGGTGGTGGTCACCGCAGAAAGGTAGTTGCTGATCGCCGCGTCGTACTGGGCCACGCGGTTGAACGCGGCCACCGAGAAGGCGAAGCGCTTGGCGGCCGAGAGCTTGCCGTCGTTGGCGTCCAGTTCGGCCAGCAGCTCGGCGTACTGCGACGGGTCGGTCGCCACGGCCACGCGGGCGAAGTTCTTCGCCGCCGAACGCAGCATCGCCGGGCCACCGATGTCGATGTTCTCCACGGCGTCTTCAAGCGCGCAGTCCGCCTTGGCGGTGACCGACTCGAACGGGTACAGGTTCAGCACCAGCAGATCGATCGCGCCAATGCCGTGTTCGGCCATGACCGCGTCATCCAGCCCGGCGCGGCCGAGCAGGCCGCCGTGCACCATCGGGTGCAGGGTTTTGACGCGGCCATCCATCATTTCCGGGAAGCCGGTGACATCGGCGACGTCCTTCACTGCCAGGCCGGCCTCGCGGATCGCCTTGGCGGTACCACCGGTGGAGAGCAGCTCCACGTTGCGCGCGGCGAGGGCGCGGGCCAGGTCGATCAGACCGGTTTTGTCGGAAACGGACAGCAGGGCCCGGCGCACGGGCAGCAGATCGGAACTCATGGGGGCAGGAGATCGAAGCGGAGCGGGGCCATATTGTAGGCCAGTGACGCGGGCATGGCCCCTTCGGCGTCGATCGCGACGATGCGCAGATCCCAGAAACGACGAAGGCCGGTATCGAGGGCTGCTCGATCCGGCCTTGTTCCGCAGGGCGCGACGCAGGCGCCCGCCGGCATCAGGTCGCGATGCCGTATTCCTTCAGCTTCTTGCGCAGGGTCGCGCGGTGGATGCCCAGCATCGCCGCGGCGCGGCTCTGGTTGCCTTCGCAGTGGTTGAGCACTTCCACGAACAGCGGAATCTCCATCTCGCGCAGCACGATCTCGTAGACATCGTCCGCATCGCAGCCGTCCAGGTCCCGCAGGTAGCGCCGGACCGACTGGGCCACGTGTTCACGCAGGGGTGGCTTGGGCGCGCCACGACTGTTGTCAGGACGAGAGAGGACAGCGTTCAAGGAGTTTCCCGGTGCAAGAGCCGGGGCGGACAACAGCCCACGGCGGAATGGTGATGGGGCCAGTCTAGCGCGTGCGTCGGCCGCCTGCCACGCTCCGGCCGCGCCGAAGACGCCTCAGAGGAACTCAAAGGTGAATGCGACGGTAGACGCCGCAGGCTCGCGCACGCGGAACGCAATCTGTGCGCTCTGGCCGGGTTCCAGCGTGGCTGCCGGGTCTGTTGTGCGGTCCAGATAGTCGGCCGGCGCGAACACATTGGTGCCGATCACGCGGCCATCGGCATCGGACAGCGACAGCCGCAGTGACGGCCACGCCTGGGCCCAGCGGGCATCGTTGCGGATGCTCGCCTGCACCTGCAGCGCGCCGGCCTGGCCCGGAACGGGGCGCACATCGCGGCTGAGCATGCTGAAGGCCGCCGGCTCACGCCAGGCCGGCACTGAACAGCGCAGCACGCTGCACAGTCCGGCGATCCACGGGCGCGTACCGGCATCGCCGGCGAGCCGGGCGCGGTCGGCCACGGCGATCTGGACCAGCAGCACGGCGGCCAGTCCGGCGACCATCCCCCATTGCCAGCGCGGTGTGCGCAGGCGCGCACCGGGCAGGCGCAGGAAACTTGGTGTGGTGATGGCTTCCGCTGGCGGCAGGGCCGCGGTAGCGCTGCCGCGCGCGTCCTCAGTGAGGGCGGCCGCATCTTCCGTGGGCGCTGTCGTGTCAGCAGGCGACGTGGCCGCTGACCCGGCGTCGGCAACCGGCGTGCGTTCGGATGGAGGTGGCAGGTCGAGTTCGAACGCCGGTGCCGGGCGCTGCGGCGTGTGCACCGGCTGTGCATCGATCACCTGTTCCACCGCCAACGGCGCGATGCCATCGTCCACGGGCGAGGTCGGCAACGCCGACGCCTCGTCGTGGGACAGCGAAGACGACTCAGCCGGATCGGCCGGCGCCTCCGGCGACGGACGCAGGAACGTGGCGATCGGGCGTCGCGGCGACATCGGAGGCTCGGACATGGGCACGGGACCGGGCAGGAGACAGACTATTCAAGCACGGCGGACGCCGGTGATGCGCATCCAGTCACCATCCTGCGCCACGGCCAACTGCTCGAACGCGGGGGCATAACGCTCCAGCAGCTCGCCTTCCTGGCCATGCAGGATGCCCGATAGCGCGATGCGGCCGCCCGGTGCCACGCGTGCGGCCAGCACATCGGCCAGTGCATCCAGCGCGGAGGCCAGAATGTTCGCCACCACGACCGGATAGGTTGCCTGCGGCTCATCGTCCGGCAGGTAGACCTGCACGCGGTCCTGCAGGCCATTGCGCTCGGCGTTGTCGCCGGTGGCGATCACCGCCTGCGGGTCGTTGTCCACGCCGACCGCACGGGCAGCGCCCAGCTTCAGCGCCGCCAGGGCCAGGATGCCCGAGCCGCAGCCGAAATCGAGCACGGTGTTGCCGGCCAGTGCGCCTTCGGTGGCCAGGCCGTCCAGCCAGCGCAGGCACAGCGCGGTGGTCGGGTGGGTGCCGGAGCCGAACGCCAGGCCCGGGTCCAGGCGGACCACGGCGGCATCCTGTGCCTGTGCAGCCTCTGGCAGCTCATGGTTCCACGGCACGATCCAGGTGCGGTCACCGAAGGCCATCGGCTGGAACTGGTCGATCCAGGCACGTTCCCAGTCTTCATCGGCCACGGCGCGGAAGCTGGCATTGGCCCAGTCCAGGCCCGGGTCGAAAGCGTCCAACGCGGCCAGCAGGGCCAGCGCGTTGGTGTCGCCCGGGAACAGCGCGGTCAGCACCAGATCGTTCCACAGCGGGGTCTCGCCCACGCCCGGCTCCAGGATCGCGCGCTCGTTGCTGGTGTCGGCATCGGCATCGAGCAGGGTCACCGCCAGCGCGCCCACGTCGTCCAGCGCATTCTCATAGCGCGGCTGGGTGGCTTCGGTGCAGTGCAGGGTGAGTTCCAGGAAGGGCATGGGGGCAGGGACCGGCGGAAAACCGTGCATGTTAGACCAGTGCGGGCCGATGGTCCCGGCAGCGCGGCACCGGTGGCGTCTCGCTGGCCGGTAAGATCGGCCGGACAGCCGGTTCAGACACCGCTGCGGCCGCTTGCTAAACTTGGATTTCTGCTGTCCATCACCGACAGCCTGTGAACCTTCGCCCATGGCGCTCGTGCCGACCCTGAAAACCTGGTTGCTGGTCGTACCGGCCCTGGCGTTGCTGGGGGTGGTGGGCTACCGCGCGGGCGATCGGGTATTGCATGCCGATCAGGCTGCTGCGCACATGGATGAGCTGCCGGCCGGCAATGCGCCGACGGCGGTCCCGGCCGAAGCGCGGCAACTGGCCCGCCGGCTGCTCGGCAGCGAGCGCGGCGCCGCTGTGGCGTCGGGCCTGCCGCTGGACCTGCGCGCCGATATCGAAGGCGATACCGATCTGTTCGCCTATGCACAGCGCCTGCAGCTGCAGGCCGCCAACGGCAACGCCGAGGCCGGGTGGATGGTCAGCCGCGTCTACGACTATTGCGCCATGTACGCGATGGACCCGGGCGGCTACCAGCTCGACAACACGCTGCTGACCGGGCTGGGCATGAATGCGTCGGCACCGATGGTCGCTGCGCGCGAACGCGTCTCGCGCCGTTGCGCGGGCTTTGTCAGCAGCGACAACCTGGGCCGGCCGTTGATCCTGGCGCAGCGGCTGGAATCGGCCAAGGCCGGCAACCTCGCCGCCGAGGCTTCGCTGTTTGCGGAAGGTCATCCGCTGGAAACCGCGCCTGCCTATCGTCGCGGGCTGGTCGAGCGGGTGATGGACTCGCGGGATCCGGAAGCCTTCATGGCGCTGGCACCGGGCATGGGCCAGCGCGCCAGTGGTGACAACGCGATGAGTGGCCTGGTGGCTGGCGATCAGTTCAGTGAACTGGCGTGGCGGCTGGCAGCGTGCGAGCTGGGCATGGCCTGCGGGCCGGACAGCGTGCTGATGAACAATTTCTGCGCGAACGGAGGGATCTGTTCGCAGGACGGTGGGCAGGACTTTGCCACTTTTGTGTATGACGCTGCGGTATCGCGGCAAGGTGCGGGGAAAATGAACGTGTTGGTCGAAGAGCTGGTCAAGCAGAGGAATGGGCGATGAATTACCGTCGAATTCTGCACGGTGCCAAATTCTGGTTCTGGGTGGCGTTGTTCGTGGCGTACTCGGCCGGAGCGGTGGGTCTGGTGATGATCGACACCTATGACGATCGTTACCGAAGCCTGTCCAAAGTGCAGCTGACCTCGGTCAAGGCCGATGCCGAAGTGCGTCGTGCCGGTGCCAGCCAGGTCGCTGCGGTGTACCGCGCGCAGAGTGGCATGCCGTTCGCGTCCTTGCCCAGCGGCAGCACCTTCCAGGTGGTGTGGCCGGATGGCTCCACCGAAACGATGGTGATCATGGATCCGACCTCGTCGCTGGGCGTGGAGCCGGTGAAGAACTCGCAGGTCACTGCGGCTGATACCGCCAAGTGACCTTCCGGCAGGGGCGGCCATGTCCGACCTGCCTGTGCTGATCGTGCTGCCGGGCATGGATGCCACCGGCACGCTGCATGACGGTTTCATCGACGCGATGGCGGCGAGGGGTATGGCGACGTCCGTCATTGCCTATCCGCACGACCGTCCGTTGGATTACCGCCAACTGCTTCCCTTCGTGCAGGCCGCGCTGCCGCGCGATGTGCCGTTCGTCCTGTTGGGGGAGTCGTTCTCCGGCCCGCTGGCGTTGGCGGTGGCGGCCCGCGCACCCGGCGGCCTGCAAGGGCTGATCCTCACCACCACGTTTGCCCGCGCGCACTGGCCGGTAGGGCGCGTGCTGCGTCCGCTGCTGCGCTGGCTCCCGATGCGGGGCATGCCGTCGCCGGCGTTGTCCTGGTGGTTGCTCGGCCGTTGGGCGACGCCGGCGATGCGCGATGCGTTGCAGAAGGCGCTGGCCCAGGTGGACGTGACGGTCTTGCGGGCGCGCCTGCGTGCCGTGCTGGAGGTGGACATGCGTGCGTCCGCGCCCGATGTCGCGGTACCGGTGCTGTGTCTGCACGCCTCGGATGACCGCTTGCTGCCTGCGCGCGCGCAGCGCGAGTGGTCAGCACTGCTGCCGCGCGCGCAGCAGCACACCGTGGCCGGCCCGCACCTGCTGTTGCAGGCCAACCCGCAGGCTGCAGCCGACGTCATCCAGCGGTTCGTCGGCAGGCTGGGCTAGCGCGGCAGCACGCCGCAGGCAAACAAAAAGGCGGGGAGATCCCCGCCTTTCTGCTGTCCGGCATACCGCTTAGAGCAAGCGATCAGGTCAACGCGATCGACTTGTTCTTGCGTTCGGCCAAGCGCTTTTCCAGGTAGTGGATGTTCTGCCCACCGGCCTGGAAGCCCTTGTCGCGCATGATGCGCTGCTGCAGCGCGACGTTGGTCTTGATGCCGTCCACGACCAGTTCGCTCAGTGCAACGCGCATACGCGCAATGGCGGTTTCGCGGTCCGGGCCGTGCACGATCAGCTTGCCGATCATCGAGTCATAGTTCGGCGGCACGCGGTAACCACTGTAGATGTGGGTATCCACACGCACACCGGGGCCACCCGGCGGATGGAACGCGGTGATCTGGCCCGGGCTCGGTACGAAGGTTTCCGCGTCTTCGGCGTTGATGCGGCACTCGATCGCATGACCGGTCAGCACCACGTCGCTCTGCTTGATCGACAGCTTCTGGCCGGCGGCGATACGCAGCTGCTCGCAGACCAGGTCGATGCCGGTCACCATCTCCGTCACCGGATGCTCCACCTGCACGCGGGTGTTCATTTCGATGAAGTAGAAACGGCCGCCTTCGAACAGGAACTCGAAGGTACCCGCGCCGCGGTAGCCGATGCGGATGCAGGCTTCCACGCAGACCTTGCCGATCTCGTCGCGCAGCTCGGCGGTGATGCCCGGCGCCGGCGCTTCTTCCACCACTTTCTGGTGGCGGCGCTGCATGGAGCAGTCACGTTCACCGAGGTGGATGGCATTGCCCTGGCCGTCGGCGAGGACCTGGATTTCCACGTGGCGCGGATTTTCCAGGAACTTCTCCATGTAGACCTGATCGTTGCTGAAAGCGGCCTTGGCTTCGGACTTGGTGGTCTCGATCGCCGCCTTCAACGAGGCTTCGGCATGCACCACGCGCATGCCGCGGCCGCCACCGCCACCGGAGGCCTTGATGATGACCGGGTAGCCGATCTCACGGGCGATCTTGGTGTTGGCCACGATGTCGTCGGTCAGCGGGCCGCCCGAGCCGGGCACGCACGGCACGCCGGCGGCCTTCATCGCGCGGATCGCTTCCACCTTGTCGCCCATCAGGCGGATGGTGTCGGCCTTGGGACCGATGAAGATGAAGCCGGATTCTTCCACGCGCTCGGCAAAGTCGGCGTTCTCCGACAGGAAACCGTAGCCCGGATGGATGGCCTGGGCGTCGGTGACTTCCGCCGCGGCGATCAGGGCCGGGATGTTGAGGTAGCTCTCCGAGGACGGTGCCGGACCGATGCAGACCGACTCGTCGGCCATGGCCACGTGCTTGAGGTTGCGGTCGACCGTGGAATGCACAGCCACCGTGCGGATGCCAAGGGTATGGCACGCGCGCAGGATGCGCAGCGCGATCTCCCCTCGGTTGGCAATAACGACTTTGTCGAGCATGGACTAATCCTTAGCCGATCACGAACAGCGGCTGGTCGAATTCGACCGGCTGGCCGTTTTCGCCCAGGATGGCGACGATGGTGCCGGAAACATCGGCTTCGATCGGGTTGAACATCTTCATCGCTTCGATGATCGCCAGCGTTTCACCGGCCTTGACGGCCTGGCCGACCGACACGAAGGCCGGCTTGTCCGGCGAGGACGACGAATAGAAGGTGCCGACCATCGGCGCGCGCAGCACGTGGCCATCCGGCAGGGCGTTGCCGGCCTTGGCGGTGCCACCGGTGGAGGCTTCGGTCGGCGACTGCATCGGCATCGCCGGGGCAGCGGCCTGGGCCGGTGCGGGGGCCATCATCATCTGCGGCTGGGCCTGGACCATGCCGTAGCCGGAGACGGGCGCGCGCGACAGACGCACGGACTCTTCGCCTTCCTTGATTTCGATTTCGGCGAGGTTCGACTCTTCCAGCAGGTCGATCAGTTTCTTGATTTTGCGGAGATCCATAGGGGCCTCTTTGGCTCGTGGTGTCAGTGGTGGGAAGCGCGGCGCGCTCGGGTCAAAGCAATTCGTAGAAATCGCGCAGCTGCCGCGTACGGTCGCGCGCGAGGGTGGTCAGGCAGTGCATCTGCGCGCCATTGCGCGAGGTGCCATCGGCGTTGAAGGCGTAGACCGCGTCGCAATCGTGGTCGCGCAGCTGCATCCACGCGCGCTGGGCCAGGATCAGCTGCTTTTCGGCATCGGCGCAGTGCGTGCAGGCGCCTTCGGCCGCTTGGCTGCGCAACTGCTGGCGCGCCTGGGCATACACCGCGTTCAATTCGGTATCGGCCGCGCTGGCCACATCCGAGGCGCACAGGTCCGATTCCATGGTGCCGCTCGGCTGCGCGCAGTCGATGCCTTCCGCGCTGCGATCAGCGGCGATGGCGGCGCCGCACAGCCAGCCCCACAGCGCGACGCTGGCGAGGACACGCGGCAGCGTCATCACGCGGAGGTGGCCGCCAGCCGGGTCAGCGCCGCATCCATCGCATAGCGATAGCTGTCCGCCCCGAACCCACAGATGACCCCGACCGCCTTGTCGCTGAAATAGCTGTGCTGGCGGAACGGCTCGCGCGCATGCGGGTTGGACAGGTGAATCTCGATGAACGGCACGTCCACCGCGGCCAGCGCATCGCGCAGGGCCACCGAAGTGTGGGTGAACGCGGCCGGGTTGATCAGGATGAAGGCGGTGCCGTCGTCACGCGCCGCCTGGACGCGGTCCACCAGCACATGTTCGGCGTTGGACTGCAGGCTCTCCACAGCATGGCCGGTGGCCTGCGCCTGGGCAAGCAGCGCCTGGTCGATCTGCGCCAGCGTGGTGTGCCCATAGACCCCCGGCTCGCGCGTGCCGAGCAGGTTGAGGTTGGGGCCATGCAGGACCAGCAGTTTCGCCATGGGTGCCGAACAACAGGAAAGGGCGGAGTCTGGCGGAACTGGTGGATCGTGTCCAGTTCGACGAAGTTACGCGTGTTTCAAGCGGATGTTTGAAAATTGTGTGGGACCGTTGCGGCAGTGGGGTATCGGCCGGTGTGTGCGGCTCAGCATAGTTAGTGGGAATTTCCACCAACTATGACGCGCGCTCACCATAGTTGGTGGAGATAGGGCTGCTAGTGGCCGACGGCGCACGTCACGGCCCCAGAGAACGTTACCAGTAGTGCTGGCGTCCGCTCTTGACCCTAAGCGAACAGCCAGGGGGAGAGGCTCGTTGGTCGAAGAAGGGCGTGTTCAGAGCGCGCATGGGACGCACCTACGAGGGTCAAGCGAAGGAACGCCCCTAGTCTGGGTCCCTGTGGATCCCGTTATAGGTCGGCTTGTTAGCCGGACCGAGCGGCCCTAAGATCGAGTCGTATCAAGAGAATAGCCCGCCATATGGTGCGCTGTGGGTAAGTCGTATGAACGGCCCCTTGGATCCGGCTATTAGGTCATTAGGCGGCACACAGTGGAGTCCAAGTTGAATCTACACCCTGAAAAGCTGCTGAAGGCAGCAGCTGACGAGGTCTATGAGACTGATCAGACCATTGGGAAGTTGCAGACTCTCAGCTTTAAGCTGAATCGAGATAACGACTATTTCGATGAAGAGCACGAAATGACAGGGCACGAACTCGAGTGGAGACTTGAGCGTTCTTATATCTGTCTATCTCTTCTGATAGAGCAACTAGGGCTCACAGAATTCCTAAAGCAGTTCGAAACTGGATTCAAAAGATTCGAAGGAAAGTTACAAGAAGTGGAGATGGTTCCCTACGTCGGCGACTTTTACAGCGAAGCACACTCTTATATTAGGAAGTACCTGTTCTCATTGTCAGCGCTTTTTGGTGCAAACCTCGAGGAGCAGCAACAAAAAGAGCAAATGGCAACTCTTGAAGGAATTCTCATTAATACGCCCAAGATCATATTTGATCGGGGTGTTGAACCGAAGAATGAAGCTGAAGTTCGAAAGAGCGTCTTTGACCTATTGATTCATGTATTTCCGGATACCGTCCGAGAAGCTTCAATTGTTCAGAATACCAAGACCTACAAGCCAGATATTGGCGTCAAATCTCTTTCAACGGCCATCGAATACAAATTCGCGGAATCTCAGGCAGAGGTGAAAAAGGCTGTCGGTGGCCTGTATGAAGACATGCGAGGATACGCGGGTAGCAAAGATTGGACGCGCTTCTATGCAGTCATTTACATGACCGACGCGTTCTTCACGCAGCAGCAGATCATGTCTGAGTTCAAGCACACATCGGCAGACGACAATTGGAAGCCCCTGCTCGTCATCGGAAAAGGCGCGAGGACAAAACGCGGTGACGCCTAACAATTCATTCATGCCGACGCCGCTTCATGGCACGGCTTAATCCAGAGGTTAGCACCCATGACAATCCGCGGCGCTATTCGTAACCTTGTGTTTACGAAAGATGAACAGGATGCTTTAGCATTTCATGCGGCGTACGTAAATCCGGAAAGATTCTTCTTCAAGATGAGCAAAGAACGTTGGGATCCTCGAGATCTGTCCCCCACTCTTTTGGGGGACAAGACTGCTCAGGACATCTATTGGGGCCTTTCCACCAAATACGGATGGGTACAGAACATAACGATCGCTGCGCAAGGTGGAACGGCCACAATAGGACACTTTGGAATTGCCAAAGATTATCTGCGCATGGGCTTGGCTACCCGACTCATTCATAGTGTTGGTCGCCAACTAAAACTCAGCAATAAAGTTTCTGTTCTACAGTTCCAGGACAACAGCCCTGCTTACACTGCATTCTTCACGTCACTTGGAGCTAGCCAGTCATCACCACCTAGTGGCAATAGCTACTCGTGGGCCATTCCATGAGTGCTAACAATCGATTCAAGCCGACCTTGCTTCACAAGCGCTAAGTTCAGGCGTTGAACGGCCGCTTCTGGCCGATAGCATACACGTAGTGCGGATGGTGGCTGTCTATTGCATCCCGGGCGATTCAGGCGGAGCATGGCACTGCCCAGGGGGGGGGGGGGGCGACAACCTACATCCTTCGTCGAAGCAATCGGGTGAGCATTCCGAGTCCAGCGCCAGCGTTTGGCGTCGATGCGGGTAGTGCGAGTCCACTTGGCGAAGATTATGGCCGAATCTCGCTCATCAAGCGCCGAGGATGGATGGGTACCGGGGTTGCCACCGCCGGAAGCAGCGACTTGTGGCTTGGAGCGCCCCCTCTGCAGTCGTGACCCTCCTGCGTCCGAGAGCCCGCATCATCAGTTAAGGGAGAGGCCGCCCCTAGCTTCAGGGAGAGGCGTGGCCCCCCGCTCAGAGGGTCAGCATTGGGGAGCTGAAGCCCAGCCACCTGGTCGCCGCTCTGCCCAAAGCGAGCATTGCGCAAGGCCGGGGCGACCTGCAGGAAAGCTAATTCGGCGCCAGTGGAGGTGGTCGGTAATGGATTGGCATCCACTGCCTGTGCTCCTTGCGTCCGGGTGCCTTAAGATGGATGCTTCCGCCCACATACGCAAAGCACATGCTCATGGACATGTCCAGCACGACTGATCGTTCCGTAGCCGCATCTCGGCTCATGACGATGCTTAAGCTTCAGGACGATATCAACTCAAAGATCAATCCGGCGTGGGTTACGGCGCAGAACGCTTGGTACCGTGCTATCTGGACGGAGTGCGCGGAGATGATGGATCACGTTGGTTGGAAGTGGTGGAAGAAAAAGGAACCAGCTCTTGGACAGGTTCACTTGGAGCTCGTCGACATCTTCCATTTTGGGCTCAGCGAGCTAATCGTCGCCGCTGGCTCTATCGATGACGCCTGGCATGCCAGCCATGCTGCCTATCAACGCATTGAGGCTGCGCCGCAAGGTAGTAAGGCCGAGCCGGGGCAGGTGCTTAAACTCGTTGAGGATTTTGCCTCTTCAACATTGACTACGAAATCTTTCGCATTGGACTCTTTCGCGGAGCTGTGTGCAGCCGTCGGCCTAGTTGGTGACCAGCTGTACAGAACATACATTGGCAAAAATGTCCTGAATGCTTTTCGGCAAGATCACGGATACAAGGACGGAGGCTACCTGAAGCTGTGGGGTGGGAGAGAGGATAATGAGTGGCTCGCGGAGATCGAGTTAACGATAGATTCTACCTCGGAAACCTTTCCTCAGGAGCTGTATGGCGCCCTGGAGCAAGCGTATCGGGCACACAGTGGCGTACAAGCCAGGTGAACGAAGAGCTCTGGAAATACTTCGTCAGGGTTCGTCTCTGGCCGAGGCAGACGAGGTTTGACCCGAGGGGTTGGATGTCCAACTTCCGGGAGTCGGAAAGGCCGTTCGCCTCTCGCTTACTGGCTGGAGTCACGTTCTTCTCGAATGAACTAGTGATTGCGATGTTTCGAGCGGTCTTCAAGAACCTGTCGCAATCAGTTCTTCGAAGTCGATCAAACTACTTGGCTGCTGTGAACGAGTGGGCATCATTCGTAGACTCCGTCATTATCGTTCGAGTCGCGAGTCAGGCGTCAAGCGAGGCGGATAGCGGCTATATCTTCACGCGACTTGCACGGGATGTGATTGGAATTCCTGAAGAGCGGCTGATGTCGCCGCACGCTGCACTTGAGTGCATTCATCGCGAGCCTCAACAAAATATCGTTTTCGTAGACGATTTCGTCGGAACAGGTGAGCAGTTTGTCGATATGTGGAAGCAAATTCATGAGCTTTCCGATGCTTTTGTATCGTTCGAATCACTCGCTCTCACTTCTGGTGCTGGACGCGTCGGCTTCTACTACATCCCCCTGGTCTGTGCGGAAAGAGGCCGTATCTATATTGCCGAGAACTGCCCGCAGGTAAAGCTTCTTCCGGCTCACGTGCTGATGCCGTCCTACAGCGCCTTAGCGACCGATTCCGTCATTTGGCGGGATGATATGGCGATCACTGGCCCACGGTTCATTGAGGATGTGAGCGCACGCGCGGGTTTACGAGATCTAGACGGCGATTCCGGATGTTGGCGCGGTTACCGGAAGCTTGGCTTGACTCTAGCGTTCGAACATGGCGTCCCTGACGCGACTCTCCCTATTTTTACTGTGGCCAACGACCATTGGAAGCCGCTCATTAGATCAGCGTCATTATGAACGAACGAGACGAGACTGTTACAAAAATCAGCAGCGTTCTTGGCCTGTACAAGGCTGAGTGGCTAAACGCAGATCTCTTCAAGCTCTTCACCGAGCCCGGCTATTTTTCTGAGCTAAAGACGCCCAGGCCCTGCGTGCTCATCGGTGGTCGAGGCACCGGCAAGACAACTGTACTACGTGGGCTGTCCTACCAGGGGCAGTTCGCCTTTGGTGAGAGCAAGAAGGAAGCCATCAAAAGCTGGCCGTTCTTCGGGCTTTACATTCGCGTCAACACCAATCGAGTCACCGCATTTCGTGGTCCAGAGTTAAGCATGGAGCGCTGGCAAGCTTATTTTGCCCACTACATGAACCTTCTCTTCTGCTCTCAGATGCTTGAATTCGTAAGTTGGTACGAGTTGCACACCGGGGAAGGCGTTGTCGTCTCCGAGCACGCACTGAAGCTGTTTAGGGCAACTTTGAACCTTCCAGATTTGGGCGGGCTGGCAAAGCTGTCGAATCAGATCCAGATTGCGTTCGTTGACTTCGAGGCATCCATCAATACAGTGGCGGATATGTCCGCGCCGTCATTGTCAATGCAGGGGGCCCCCCTAGATGCGTTGGCAAAAGCGCTTCTCTCCAGCCCGCAGCTTGCAGGCAAACAATTTTTCTTCCTCATCGACGAGTTCGAAAACTTCGAGGACTACCAGCAACGAGTTCTCAACACAATCATCAAGCACGCCACTTCCGACTATACGTTCAAGGTTGGTGTCCGTGAGCTAGGCTGGCGGGAACGCTCTACGTTGAACTCTAACGAGCAACTAACGTCGCCAGCTGACTATGCACGCATTTCAATCTCAGAAGTGCTCGATAGCTCGCGCTTCAAAACTTTCGCTGAGAAAGTCCTGCTGGCGCGCCTTGGAGGGAACGTTTCAGGTGGCGTCGAGTTGCTTCCGCCGGCTGAGATGTTCCCTGGCTACTCCAGCCTTGACGAGGCCGACCAACTTTTGGACGGAGCTGAGAAGAGCAGACTGCAACTCCTGCTAAAAGCAAGGCTGTCTTCTGAGACGCTCGAGGCGGCCCTCGCTTTGCCACCAGGTATTCATTACTTTCTCGAATATACTGCCAAGGCACGACAGGAGCCTATAGAAGAGCTGGTTCGGCTCTGGCTTGCTAATGACGCTACACTCAAGAACAACTTCAACAACCACTTCCATGCCTCGCTCTATGCCATTCGCACAGGCAAGCGAGGAATAAGGAAGTACTATTGCGGCTGGGACGAGTTCCTGGCGCTCTGCGAAGGCAACATTCGCTACCTGCTGGAGTTGGTGCATGCTGCTTTCAGAGGGCATATCGAGTCCGGCGGCCTGCCTGAACAGCCGATTTCTCAGAAGCTGCAAACGGAGGCTGCCCAGGCGGTGGGCCGTAAGAACCTTTCAGAACTCGAGGGGTTGAGTGTGGATGGCGCCCGATTGACAAAGCTTCTGCTGAGCCTGGGGCGTGTGTTCCAAGTGCTGGCGGAGTCCCCGGCGGGTCATACGCCTGAAGCCAACCAGTTCCACCTTCGGGAGGAGGCTGCGGCAGATGGCGTAGACGACAAGGCCAGCGAGCTTTTGAAGCAGGCGGTCATGCACTTGGCGCTCGTTCGCTTCTCCGGCAGCAAGCCACTTGACGAGCGCGATACTCGTGCTTACGACTACATGATTCATCCTATATTCGCGCCATTCTTTGTCTTCAGTCACCGCAAAAAGAGAAAGATTCAACTTACTAGTACGCAACTTCTGAGTCTGATCGACAGGCCGCGAGACGCAATCAAAGAAACGCTTGAAAAGAACAATCGAACGGAGTTGGAAGCGCTGCCTGACCAACTTCGGTTGTTCGGTGACTACTATGCCTGACATCAGACTTGAGCCGGTTCTGACGGAGACGCACGATTCGGCGGAGCTCTTTCGGCCTGCTTCGGGCAGCACTTACATCTATGGTCTCAGTCACGAGGACCGTAGTGGACACATCTCCGCCTGGCGTGATCTGACTACTGACGTGAATTGCATTGAGATATCGCAAGAGAGTCAGGCGTCATTCCGTGCGTCAGGGATTGAGGTGGAGCTCTTCCTGCGAAGCACTCGAGGGCTGTCGAGGCTCTTTGAGGGGTGCGCTCAGGGCGAACGAATATATGTCGACATCACCGGGCTCACCCATCCAGTGTGGGCAGCCATCCTGCGTGCAGCGCTTATGGCTAGATTCGACGTGCTGGCGGTGTATGTGGAGCCTAGCCAGTATGCGCGTAGCTTGGCGCCCGTTGATGGGCAGATCTACGATCTAAGTATGCGCATAGCAGGCATTGCGCCGATACCGGGGTTTACTTGGATTTCTACGAGTCCGAGTGATTTCGTATTTGTGCCTTTGCTTGGCTTCGAGGGTACTCGACTTCGGCACGTCATTGAGCAGGTGCAGCCAAGTGCAGGTAGGGTCGTGCCAGTCATCGGGGTGCCAGGGTTTAAGCCATGGTATGTCTTTGAAACTTATGCGGGAAACCGGGCAGCGCTCGAGGAGGAAGATGCCTGGGAAGCTGCCGAGTACGTTCCGGCAAACTGCCCGTTTAGTTGCTACTACATGCTGCAGCAGATTGCGCAGCGGAATCCTTTGGTAGTTCTGAAAGTTGCCATGATTGGTACCAAACCCCATGCGCTTGGTGCTGTTCTGTTTGCCATCACCAACCCTCAGAAGATCGAACTTATCTACGATCATCCGATTCGTAAGCCGGGCCGCACAGGAGGCGCCGATCGGTTGTACGTTCATCATATCAGCGCGATCGCAGCCGGCGTTAGTCCGCCTCAGCCAACTCAGATTTCGGCATGATTGATCAATTTTATACGCCTCCTGAACTCGCTAAGTCATTGGTGGGATGTCTGCCGGTTTCATTTCGTCCGAAGGTAATTGCCGATTTCGCCGCGGGAGAGGGGAGCCTGTTGTGTGCCGGCTCGATCCTGTGGCCTGGCGCCCAAGCGCTGGCCAACGACCTCTCGCCTGCCACCGCCCGATGGCTAAAGGTTGCGTACCCAGAATGGGTAGTCGCCAATGCCGATTTTCTGCACGACCGGTCTGTTCGCTCCTCATCGCTCAAGGGGTGGATAGGGCGTGTAGATTTGGTGCTGCTGAATCCTCCGTTTTCCCAGCGAAAGCGCGCTCCGTTGACGGTCGAGTATCGAGGCGAAATGTTCGGCGTTAGTTTGGCCATGGCGTTCGTGGTACGTAGCCTCGCCTTCGCACATCGAGGCACCTACGTCCTCGCCGTCCTGCCGGATGGGTGCCTTGTAAGTAAGCGCGACGAGCAAATATGGGCTCGTCTTAGGCAGGATTTTTATATTGAAGTACTAAGGGATAACTCGAATTCAATATTCGGCGGAGTTCGGGCACGAACTTCTATTGTGAGGTTTTCCCGGATTCAGCAATCGGCTCGTCAGACTCCTTCACTTGGAGACCGCAGCTTTGAATTGGATACATCGTATGAGGTGAGGCGGGGGCGGTTGCAGATGCACTCCATAATGCCTTCAGAGGCGCGCAGCGCAGTGCCGCTGGTGCACACTTGCCATCTGATAGATGGCCGAGTGGTGAAGTCTGGCGTGAAGGTTCTTGCCAAGAGGCAGGTGTGTGGACCGGCCATCCTGCTGCCCCGGGTAGGCCGTGTAACGCCGGATAAGATTTGTGTGCTGGAGGCAGGCGAGACCGTGGCGGTCTCCGATTGTATTATTTCGATAGAGCAGCTCCCTCTTAGAGAATTGCTTGAGTTCCGCCAAGATATTCTTGGAAACTGGGCAATCCTGGCTGGGTCGTACCGAGGAACGGGCGCACCGCACATAACTTTGGAGCGAGCATGTTCGGCCCTCGGTCGGATACGTGTGCTGGGCGCTCGCGCCAGGAATCTTAGGTCTTTGATGACGAATCTAAGGGCTGTCTCTCCTGTGTCTGATCATAAAAGCACTCTAGAGCGTGGCTTGACCTATCCGGCAAAGATTTTCGGAGAGCACGAAGTGCTCGATTGATACTCGTCAATTTGAGGTCGCCGCATCTAGCAGGAGCTTACCCGCGCAGCCCGACGCTCATGGGCGGGCCCTTCCCCATATCCCCACAGCATCAATTCGCCATCCCTGATGCCGTCGGCAACCAGCGAGAAGGGCAGCATCGCAGCACCGATGTCTACCTGTGCGGCATCGTTGCAGCTGTGTAAATCTGTGTGCTGAACCGCCCGGCGATGCTACGGCTGCCCCGAGCAGAACCTGCGCCAGTTCACGCCGGCTTGGATGGCCGGCGACATGCGGCAGACGGCCGAGCGCCTCATCAGTGATGGCATGCTGCCGGGCGCTGGTGACGTGGAGCGGGTGATCCCGCTTCTCGGACGGCCGATGCGTACCTATCGCGCGTTTGCGGAGCATATGTCAGTCAGCTAAGGGCCGAACCCCCGTAAGTTGCTGAATCATTACCGCTTGTCGCCTTCAGCCTTCGCCTTCTAGGCGGCGATAGGGTCCGCGCCAATATGCGCACCCACTGTCCCCAGCGTGACAACCAGGAGTTGACAAGTGCTAAGTGCCCGAGTGGAGCCGGCACGCACTGGAGGTCATGCGCGAGCCGATTGAATCCGGTGTTGCCGACGTCAGCCGCGCTGCACTTGCCGAACGGTTTTTGCGCGGTCTCAGCTTCTTGCGGTACACAGGAACCCGTTCTAGGAGCGCCTTTTCCATGCGTAAAGCTTGCCTAGCTCCACGGCTAGTAGCGTAACCTTTCTTCCCATTGACTTAGTGGACCAGAACCCAGGCTAGAGGCTGGCTTGGACACTCGAGAAGGAGGGGCATTGCCCTCAACTCCGGTAGGGGGTTGTCGACCTTTCCACTGGAACACACCATTCGACGTCGCCTCCGTTCGACCGATTGATGCTTTCAATGGAGTTCATGAACATCTTCATCGACACGGTCGAAAGGGCCTGCTCTCTAACCGGGCCGACATGTACGCCTTCTATCGCCTCCGCGGGAATTTCAATTTCAACGTAGGGCACCAGCATTCCATTTCTGGGCCGATACTTGATCTCGCTTGTATCCGGTCGAACGATCATCCGAACCTCGCGTTCTTCTTCAAATCCGGCATCCTTGAAAGTTGCGGCTAGCTCAACCAATGCGACCAGCTGGTCGATCGATTCAAGATCGAGGCATCCACCATTCCGGCCCATGCACTCTGATACCTTGGCGCCCGCTTCCGAAGTAGCCCGCAATGCTCGTTCCAGCTTGGAAGCCTTGGTGTACACGCAGGAGCTAAGCTTCAGATCACAGTCTTGCAAGTACTCTCTATTGAAGCAGACTGAGTAGCCCCCGTACCCACGCCACTGGCTCAGAAGATCATCCTTCTCGCTGAAAGACATAGCAAAAACTGGGTCTTCAAGTCGGGCCGCGTCCTCATACTCGCTGAGTGAACTGGCTAAGTACTCAACTGCCTCCTCGGCATAGCGCCTGTCGTAAAACAGTCCATAAGGCTGTTGCTTCAACGCCGCCTGGAGGAACTCGATTCCGTGCAGCAACTCCGTGGAATCGTTCATGAAACGCAGGTCGGTTAACCAGAGCTTCCGATTGCGGAGTATGGACTGGACGGCGCTTACATCGGTGTAGTGAAATAGCTTCATGGTCTGCCTTTCGATGTTACGAAGGGGGGCGAATGGAGCGTAGCCGGCGCGCGACACGATCGTTTGAAGAGGCTTGAAAGTAAAGGGTCTGGCTACCGAAGCACTGAAGAGGTGTTGCCGAAATGCTAGAAGCCAATACTCATCTGGAGTGCCTAGGCCTGTAGTTCCCTGGTGGTCCAAGGACCACAGGCGTCTTCAGGCACCTCGGGCCGGACCCTTGCGCTACCACCAATCGTCGTACTCACGCTTACTGTCGGCGTCAATCAGGTACGTCTTTCCTCCATGCGTGACGACCGTCAGGACTTCAGAGGTAACCGCAACCGAGCGAATCCGGACGAAGGCGAGACTATTTTCCGCATACGCCACACCAAATCTCTGCGTTAGATCCCCGTCAAAAGGCATATCTCTCGAGAACAGCACAACATTGATGCCTGCAACGTTCTGGGCGGAGCGGAACACAACACCGTCAAACGCAGGCTCGCAGACATGTGCCAAGTACTCGGCCATGGTCTGTGTAATCAGGTAGTCAGCTTCCCTGCCGGGAACAACTGGCGCCGTGACCCACTTGTGCAGCTGTCGAAGCGCACCTAGTCGAATGTGATTTGGTGCGTAATCGGGGTCGAAGAGACTGGTTCCACCTAAGGCGCTCTCAAGAAGGCAGAAATCGAGCACACGCAAGGTGCGTTGGGCCGTAAGCTGGATGACCGCCAAGGTGCTTCCGTTCGCCGGACGCATCTCTGCAACGCACGTGTCTCCATCGGTGGAGGCATAGAGTACGGAAACGCCCTCGGCATTCATACGGCCGCTACGGGCCACCGCAGACGGCGGTGGCCCGACCTCGGCACCGGGGTTGGCGATCACGGAGGATTGTCCGAATTCAGTGTCAACGACGCGCGCTCTGAAGAGCTTCGCATTCGCTGGTAACTCGTAGCAAACGGGCTTTGGCTGTCCCTCACTCCACGCCTGAATCTGACGGATGTCCTTGAACAGTTCGTCAAACATGGCCTTTGCTGTAGGACTAAAGAACCTGCGACCGTGCTTAATCTCGTCTCTGGTCTGATGCCAGCTAGGCAAGTCGCTTGGTTCATAGGTGATGAACCGGAATTGGTAACAAGTCTCCTCGTTCCAGTATGCGGTATCTCCGTCCCATGGATTCCAATCTTCCGCATCTCGGACGGCATCGATTATCCGGTCATGGGCCTTGTAGTGGCAACCGAGGCGCTCTTCGATAATCGCAGACAGGCTCTCGCCGGATTGAGACATATAGCCTTCGTCATCGCCCCCCCCGGTGGACGTCCTGTACTCGTCGCCAACGACGTAGTATTGACGAAGCAATGGCTCCAAGAGCCGGCCGAGATCCTTGAGCGTGATACCCACCGCCTGCTGATCGCACTCTGTGCATGCGACCACCTTGCCCTCCTCGATGCTCTGATCCCTAAGGAAGTCATCTTCGACGCAGCCCTCGCAAAGTCCATCTTCCATATGTAGAACCCCCTTTTGTCATCGGAGATGGATGCCCTCCACAAACTTTCCAAGGGGGGGGGGCGGGCGGGCGTCGCCCATGCACCTGGAAAGCAAGGAAGATCCACCATTCTCACTGCTCGGCCTGCCTCTGATGTTGCTGGAGTGCGCAATTAGCGGCACCGACTTCTGGGGCAACACCCACGGGACTGGGTTCAATACGCAACCATGGCCCGCAAATTGCGGGTAGAAGCAAAGACGTCTGCTTTTGGCCGAAAGATGTCCTTGGCGCGAAGCAGTCAGCGAGTGGCTGAGTGGCGGGGGAGCGGCTATTATGCGACGGGTGCTACACCTATGATGCTTGGAGAGAGGCATCAGTCCCTGTTGTTCTGGCGATGAGCGAGCCAAACCGCTGCCGCCGTAAGCGAGACAATTAAGATCACGATCACTCCGGCAACGATGCTCATCTGTTGAAAGAGCGTCAGGTTGTTCATCATCTGGTCGCCTGAATGGGTAGTGGGAAATATGGCGCGATATCGGAATCAGGCAGCCATTGACACTGCTCTGAGGGACGTTGTTGGCGCGAAAATCACGTATCTCCTTAGTTGAAAGTCTACCGTTGGACGTCTCAAAGACGCAACGTTGCGGCTGGTGTGGCTACAAGTTGCGGGCCGCATGGCTGCATTGCCCGGGCGCTATCTGCCGCGTGAGCTCCGGGAAACTGCTGCGAGCACGCGAAGATGACTGCCTACAAAACCTTGGGCCACTCACCCAGGATGAGCATGAGGTTAGATCAGAGGGCAGGAAGAGCATGCTCGGGGAGAAAGAAGTCTCTCGTGTAAGGACCCCATGGATGTAGGAGGCTATCTATCGGGAGTCCGAGGCGAGCTGACGTTCGTCTGACCATGGAGAGGGTTGGCGGCTGCTCTCGGCGTAGGTAAGTCATGAACTCATGACGTGGCAGCCCTTCGAATCGGTAGCGCTCTCTTTTCTCAAGCCAGACGTAGCAGACGAGTCGATGGATGAAGCTCTTGATCGCTCCCACTTGATAGTCATCAGTCCGGAACATGGAGCTATCGACTAGCTCGACTAGATCTAGCGCGTACTCCTCATGGGCAACTGCTACGCGCGCAGAAGGGTGAACTTGGTCAAAGCGCGTCCCGCAGGCACGACAGGAGTCGGCATACGCTGGGCCCCCAAGCGGCCTTGCGCCGCACTCTAAGCAACGATTGGTGAGTCCCATCCGGTGGGCGTGGCAGGCCTTGACGGCTGAGAAGGACCACACAAGCTTGTGGTGAATCGGGACGCCCTCTAAAGACTGATCCGCGACGCAGCCAGGACACCATTTGCTGAACCGGGAGTAGCAATTCACGGTCCGACTTAGCGCTTTGGATAGGAACATGAAGGTTGAGTTCTTCAGAGCAATCTCGCACTCCGACGCCATTGTTGTGAGAAGCGGAATGACCGAGTGTTCGACTGGGCGCGGTCTATCCAACTGGGGGCCCACTACTGCCGTTATCCTGTCTCCAGGACGAAGCTCCGAGTGTCGGCCCGACCTTCTTGCAATTACCTCGAAGAGGTAGGAAGGAGTGACACTGTGTAGACGTGCAAGCCGGAGCACGTATGAGTGCAGTGCCTCGACATCGCCAGTGTTCTTCCCGATTATTTCCAACGGAAGTAGGCGTGGAGTGGTCTCGTCATCAGATTTCATTGCGGCGTGTTTTCCTCTTGAATGGAGCTGGCTTCTTGCTCGCTCGCACGACCAACGTCGTCGCTGCTTCGGGCATGGCAACGTCCTTTTTTGCTGAAAAGTGGAGTTCTCCACGCCGAATCTCAGCGTTAACCGCGGCAAGCGCTGAGCTAAGCTGCCTGGTCCGAGCCCAATCACCCTGTCCGGGTATCGAGCGGCCTTCAGATCGGCAGGAAGCTAAAGCATTCCGGATCCATCGTGAAAGCGCACCTATGCAGCCCCATGAGCCGTCATGAAGTGCCTCGATGTACTCGTCCATTGCATGCGCGTCCTCATGGATGAGGCTCGAGTAGTGGCGCACTATCCTTGACCATTCGACCATGTCCCTCTCTGACTCCCGGTAGCGGGGGAATTCGATGGTTTGAGATCGGCCGATCAGATGAGGAGCCAAGTTGACCGCGGTGAGAAGATCGTAGGAACCGACGAGAACAAGGCGAACTCCTGTCCTGGCGGCCAGCACCTTGAACGAATCCAAGATTGCACCGGCGGACCTCTCCCCACCTTTCGCGTTCATTACATGGTGGGCTTCGTCTATGACCAGGAACTGCGTACGCCTCGCCACGAGGCATCTCTCGAACGCCGAACGCATCGCACCCTCTGTGGTTCGGCTAAGAAAAGAGTCGCCGAGTCGACCCTCACGTGCAGCGACGTCGGTGCTCAACAGCGGATGGCGGATCGAGTTCAGGCAAGCGCTTAGGAAAGCCTTCGTTGAGAAGGCCCCTGCTGTTGAGTCGTTTCCAGCCGGGACGTAAACAGAGTGCATATGATCCTGCTCATCAGGGGCCTGCTTGGAGTGTGCTCCAAAGACTTGTCGGCTAACACTAGACTTGCCAACCCTGGGCGGTCCGACAAGAATCACTACCTCCTCGGTCAACACTGCGGTCCGAGCTGCTTCCAGATAGCGTCGTGTCTCATCGTAGATTCTGTGTCCAAGACGCTTGGCGACGACGAGGTCAATCTGCTCCGCCAGAGATTTCTCTTGCTCAGCCACTACCAATCCTCGACGGACATTGGCTCAGTGCTAATTGCCTTGAAGCTTCCAAGGGGCAGGGGACAGCTCGTCGGATGTTCCGTTATCAGTTGAGTTTCGTTGGGCTCTGGCGCATGGGGTGAGTTACGAGACCTCTCGCGCCTTTCAATCTCGGCAATGAGCTGCCTATCGGAGTCGGCCTTCATCAACTCTTTCAGTGATGAACCATCTCTCGCCCACACCGCATACGCCATCGCTTCGGCGTGTGACTGCTGCCCTGCTTGGAGCGCAGCGTATGCTTTGCAAACAACCCACTGATCATCGAGCAGTGCATAGAGGATTCGCGGATCCTGGCCGTCGATCCGCGTCGGGACGCGTCTCCCCGCGAAAGCTGCGAGGGCGTCGTGCCACATGTGAAAGTCGCCAGCATGGATTCCCGTGTTCCCCGAGACCTTCAAGGGCTTCTGATTCATTGCAGTTGTGACCAGGAAACTGAGATCGGCCTGAGCTCGTATCCCGCTAAACGGAAACTGTCGTAGCCCGCTTAGCATCTTTGCATCAGGGCATTCGCTGCTTCCGCCTGATGGGCGCCTCCCGATCCACTCACTGAATGCTTCCATCTCGTACCAAAGGTCTACCAAACTAAGCTCTGCCCTTGCCGATGGTTGTCGGTCTGAGGATATGGAGCGAGAGAAGCGAATCGTCTTGATGCTTCCTGGAAGGCAGTCGAGCCAGAACGTTTTTGCTTTACCGAACAGCCGCTCAACCTCACACCCGAACCTTCCGTTTCCCGGTGGGCGAAACATGATGGACATGTTCAGTTGCGCCGCCATTGTCGAGTAATGAACAGATGTGAAGTCTGATCCGTTGTCGCTGATGATTGTTTCGGGAAGCCGCTCGTGCCTGCGTGCACAGTCGCGCAGCACTTGTGAGCTGGTGCCTTTATTGGGAGCGCGTAGTGACATCCCGAATGCAAGGACACATTGGGTGTAGCAGTCGATGAGGACCGTGATCCACGGACGCGCGGTGTAGGTCTTGCCGTTGGCTCTCCCCACCACTACTTCGATGTCTGCTAGATAGTGGTCACATTGAGCGAGTTCGAAGGGACGCATCGCCTTTAGCGCTCGCACTTCTACCGAGGACGGCGATGACTTTGAATTCAGTAGGCGCTTGCCGCCTCTGGATGCAGCCGTTTCCTGTTCAAGCTCGGCAATGATCTTCCGAGCCGTTGTCTTTCCGACGGGACGGTGACCCGGATGGTGCAGTTCCGCGTGAACCTGGTAGCGGCGGTACACCGAAAGTGGACCAGGGTTACTATTGCCTTCAAGGCAACGCTTGAGTTCCTCGCGAGCATATTGCAGGACCGACGCTGGCCGCTTGAGCGTCCTGTTTCCGCTTGATGCGTAACGGGGTGTCAACGCCGCGATTGCAGATTTTCCCTGTGATTCGCCATCTGCACGGCGGAGTCGGAGCCGTCTTGCGTGCTCCTTCTCACTTCTTGTGCGGATCGCGCCTTGAAGGAAGTTCAGGTTTGCGAGTCCCCTTAACAGGTGCGAGCTGCTGGGTATGAGGTCTCTGCTCAACGTGCCTTCGCTCGAAGGAACTATGTGCCTTGAGCGCTCGATTTCCTCGACTAGCTCAGTAGTCAGAAGCTCTGGTGACGCTGCGAGCAGACAAGTGGAGGGACTGCTTAGCGAGTGATTGGAAAGATCAGCAAATATTCGTCCAGACGCAACAAGATGTAACAGTGATGTGCAGTCTTGAGTGTGGATCTTCTGCATCACCTCGGACATCGTCACGACTCTTCTCTGAAAGACATGCGACAGGGCAGCCCGCTCTACCGCCGGATCTGCGGCGGCCAACTCGACCCGACGGAGCGTGAGAAGGTTCTGGGTAACTTGCTTGCAAAGGCGGCTGGACGGGATGACTACATGGCGGATGCCGATCGACGCGAAGAGGTCTCGAGCCGCCAGGTCAACATAGTTGTTGTCACATTTCGTCCAGGAAAGGCGCGTCTCCACCAAATCTTCGAGCTCGGAGGTGTCTTTGACCTGTGCGACGAATAGCCCTGTCTTCCCCAGCACAATGAAGTCAGGCGTGTAGGGATACGGGCGTTTCCCCTTCCGGGTATCACGCACGCACTCCACCGTTGGAGGCTGCTCGTAATAGGCTAGGACGTCTCGGTCGCGCTCTAGCTCTACGGCGTAACAGTGTTCATGCCGACTCTCGAGATTTATCGTGCAGCCCATCTTGAACGACGGGAACTCCACGAGCATAGATGGCCGATTCGGGGCGGTACCGATGTTTCGGCTCACTCCGATGCTCGCCCTCTCGACATAGTCGGCTGCGGCGAATGTCAGCTGATGAGTAGCTGCATAAGCCTTCCGGTCTTCTTCAGTGAACTTCATAGCACCCCGGCCCACAGCAACTAGCTGTAAGGGTTCTTGGGATCAGGCACGGTGAAGCAGGCCCGTGGGAGACGAGACTTGCGGCCTGATGCGTTGGGGGCTAAAGTTGGACCAGCTTCGATAGAAGTGCTGTTCCCAGAGATGCCTCGGTTGCCGCCGGGGCATTTCCTTTTTTAGCCAATGTTTTTTCAGTGGCTATGTCATTGCTTGGTCTCCTCGGTCGCTGTCTCCTCTGCTGCGGGATGACTGGCGCCAAGACTCTCCACCCATGACGCAACGTCAGCCGAGGTGGCGAAGAGACCCTTTCGACCCGGAATGCTGAATAGCGCTATTGGTAGCGCATCCCTTCTGCGCGCCTTCATCAGCGCATCTTTGCTCTTAAACCTGAGCACGCGCGCGACTTCTTCTGAGGTAAGAAGAGCGCCGTAGCGTGTGAGAAGGTCTTGTCGTAGCGCCGAAATAGCGGCCATGGGAGGCGTAGGGCTTGGGTCAGGTAGGCCTACAGTAAGGCGCGCGCTTTGTGTTCGCAAGCGGCTGATATTAAAGAAAAAAAAGAATAAATTGTCTTGGCAAATTGGAAGGATTGCGGGTGGTTGGTTCTAATCCGCGATCCGGTTTAATCGATTCGGTTGGGATGTTCACAGGTGCTCTGACTTAGGCGCCCAGCGCCTTCGAGGTCCTTCGAGTTGGTCCTAGGTAAAGACTGGCCACCATCTATGGCGGCCGGTCTCCCACCAACTATGCGGAGCCGCACACGGTGGCTGGTCGATCGCATGGCAATGCTCCAGTTTCGGGACACCGGGCCGATATGACCGTATGGCCGCCACGCGCGTGCCCGATCGGCCGGTGGGATGGCCGGCTCGACAGCAGAGATCTGGGTGGGACGTGCCGGGAAGGAACCAGGCAGCGGCAGGGGAAGGATCACAATCATTCAGGCGGACGGTCGGTCCTGGGGTACTCCAGGGGCGGTTGCGCTGTTTTCGGCCTTTCCGCGGAGAGGCACTACAAGGCAACAAGGGGTGTCGTGTGTCGTTGATCGTGTCTGCCTGCCGGGCCGCTGGTGTGTGTCCCAAATCCCCAAAGCGTCGCACTCTGCGTCGCCTCACCCTGTTCGCCGCAGCGTTCTGTGGCCTTGCTGCAACCGCGCCTGCGATGGCGGCGCTGTCCAGTGGCTGCCAGGCCATCCAGAACTACTGGGGCAACGGCATCACGGTGAGCGGCGGTAGTGAAGATTATCAAGCGGACTATCAGGTCGCCGAAGGCGAGCGAATCCATTACACGGTGACGTCGTCGGGCAGTACGAATGCGACCGCTGGACCGGGCGGCGGTGGCTTCACCATATGGCAGGCCAACAATGTTACCGACGTGGGTGAGAAGTACGCGGCGCAGAACAATGAGCTGAATCTCAATGACACGCATACCGTGCCAGCCAATTTTCCTGACTACCAGGTGTACCTGTGGTCGGGCACGGGCGGTGGAACGTTCACTGCAAAAGTGACCTGCCAGGCGCCGGCACCTCCGACGATCAGCGACGCACGCATCAGCATCAGTGGCGGGACAGGTACCGGCGGCGCATACAAGATCGGCGATACCCTCACCGCGACGTGGAACAACAGCGCGAGCGGCGACAACAATGCCGGCGTGAGCGCGGTGACCGTCGACTTCAGCCAGTTCGGGGGTGGTTCGGCCATCGTGGCCATCAACAGCGCCGGCATCTGGACGGCGACGTACACCCTCACGGCCGGTTTCATCGACGCCGTCAACCGCAATGTCAGCGTGACCGCAACCAATGGCGGTGGCAGCACCACCCGTGCAGACACCACCAATGCCACGGTGGACACCATGGCCCCGACGATAACCCCTGCAAACATCAGCATCAGCGGTGCGTCGGGAAGTGGTGGCGCCTACAAGATCGGCGACACCGTCACGGCGCTCTGGAACAACACGGCGGGCGGTGACAACAACACCGACACGATCAGCACGGCCAGCGTGAACTTCAGTCAATTCGGTGGCGGTGCCGCTGTCACTGCCTTCAACAGCAGCGGCGTCTGGATGGCAACCTATACGATCGTCGGTGGCGCCATCAATGGTGTGATCAACCGGAATGTCACCGTAACCGCGACGGACAATGCCGGCAACACCACTACCACGGCCGATACCAGCAACGCGACGGTCGACAACCGCTCCCCGTCGGTCAGCAGCATCGTGCGGATGGGCTCCCCTGCCGCCAGCGATGCGGCGGTGGCATTCACGGTGGCCTTCGATGAGACGGTGTCGAATGTGTCCGCGGACGACTTCACGCTCGTCGGTACGGGCAGTGCCAGCGGCAGCATCGTGAGTGTGTCGGCGAGTTCCGGGGCATCGGTCAACGTCAACGTTGGCAGCATCACCGGCTCGGGCACGCTCAAGGTGAATCTCAACGGCGCAACGGACATCGCCGATGCCGCGGGCAACACCGGGGTTGCAGCTTACTCGGCGGGCGCGACCCACACCGTGGCAATGCCTGCCGTACCAGGCGCGCCGGTCATCGGCGCAGCAACCCCCGGCGATGCGCAGGTATCGGTGGCGTTCACCGCGCCGGCCGATGATGGCGGCTCGGCGATCACCGGCTATCTGGTGACCGCGAGCCCGGGCGGTGCCACCGCCGGTGGCAATGGATCCACCACGTCACCGATCGTGGTCACAGGCCTCACCAACGGCACCGCCTACACGTTCGACGTGAAGGCGATCAACGCAACCGGCACTGGCGCAGCCTCCGGCGCGACCGGCGCGGTGACACCGAAGGGCAACCAGTCCATCACGTTCGGCAATCCGGGCACTCAGACCATGGGTACCTCGCCATCGCTCTCGGCGACGGCCAACTCGGGACTCATCCCGGTGTTCAGTTCGTCCACTGGCGGGGTGTGCACCGTCAGCTCGGATGGCACGCTGACCTTCGTCAGTGCCGGCGCGTGCACGATCGATGCCGATCAGGCAGGCGGTCCCGCATGGAACGCGGCGATCACGGTGACGCAGACCTTCACCGTCAATGCAGTGGTGCCAGGTTCGCCGACCATCGGCACGGCCACCGCCGGCAACACCCAGGCCACGGTCACGTTCACAGCACCGTCCTTTACGGGTGGCAGCGCCATCACCGTGTACACGGTGACCGCCAACCCGGGCGGCGCCACTGCGACCGGCGCCGTTTCTCCGCTCACCGTGACCGGCCTGACCAACGGCGTGGCGTACACCTTCACCGCCACCGCAAGCAACGCAGCGGGGGCCGGTGCCGCATCGGCGGCATCCAACAGTGTCGTGCCCGCATCGCCGCAGACCATCACCTTCAACAACCCCGGCACGCAGAACTTCGGTACCACGCCGACGCTGACCGCCACCTCCAGCGCTGGCGCCGGCTATCCGGTCAGCTTCGTATCCGCCACCACCGGAGTCTGTACGATCACGTCCGGCGGCGTGCTGACGTTCCTTTCCGCAGGCACCTGCACCGTCAACGCCGACCAGGGCGGCGATGGCAGCTATCTGGCTGCGCCCCAGGCAAGCCAGTCATTCACTGTCGCTCCGGTGGCGCCGGGCGCCCCGCCCGCTCCGTCGGCCACTGCCGGCGATACCCAGGCCAGTATCGCGTTCGTGCCGCCTGTGTTCACCGGCGGCGCCAGCATCACCGGCTACACGGTCACCGTCAGTCCGGCCGATGTCGCCCCGGTGAATGGAGCGAACTCGCCAATGGTGGTTACCGGGTTGACCAACGGGGTCGCGTACACCTTTACGGTCACGGCAGACAATGCCGCCGGCGCGGGTCCGGCCTCGGCGGCGTCCAGCGCGGTGACTCCCAAGGCCGCGCAGCTCATCACGTTCAACAACCCGGGGACGCAGAACTTCGGTACCACACCGACGTTGACCGCCACGGCAGATTCGGGGCTGACCCCGACATTCACTTCTTCCACCACCGCGGTATGCACCATCACGACCGGCGGCGTGCTGACCTTCGTGGCAGCAGGTACCTGCACCCTGCATGCCGACCAGGTGGGTAACGCCAGCTATCTGCCGGCGACCCAGGTTTCCCAGACGTTTACGGTCGCTGCTGTCGTTCCGTCCGCACCGGGCATCGGTACCGCGGTGGTGACCGGCGCCGGGCAGGTCAGCGTGGCCTTCACCGCCCCCGCCCAGAACGGTGGCGCGGTGGTCACCGGCTACACGGTGACCGCACACCCCGGCGGCGCGACCGCGACCGGCAGCGGCTCGCCACTGCAGGTCACTGGCCTGACACCCGGAACCAGCTACACCTTCACCGCCACTGCCAGCAACAGTGCGGGCACCAGCCCGGCGTCGGCAGCGTCCAATGCCGTCACGCCGGCCCCGGCCCTGGTTGTCGGTCCTGCCACGGCCACCGTCGCCTACGGTGCGGCGGCAACCACGATCACGCTGCCGATCACAGGCACGCCGACCGCCGTGTCGGTGGTGACCCCCCCCAGCCATGGCACGGCAACGGTTAACGGCTTGGACATCGCGTACGTGCCGGCGCCCGGCTATGCGGGTCCGGATAGCTTCACCTACCGCGCCAGCGATGCCTACACCACCTCCGCAGCGGCGGCGGTAGACATCACCGTGTCCGCACCGACGCTGTCGCTGGACCCTGCTTCGCTGGCGTCCACCACGGCCAGCAATGCCTACCGTCACGTTCTGGCGGCCAGCGGCGGTACCGGTCCCTATGTCTATGCTCTTTCCGGTGGCGCATTGCCGGCCGGCGTGCAGTTGTCGCAGGGCGGGGAACTGTCCGGAACCCCCAACGAATCAGGCTCCTTCAGCTTCACGGTGGTGGTGACGGACAGCAGCACGGGCCTGGGGCCGTTCACCGCGAGCCGCAGCTACACCCTCGTGGTGGATGCGCCGACCCTGGTGCTGGACCAGCCGCAACTGCCGCCCGCCGATGGTGGGCAGAACTATCGCCAGCGCCTGACCGCCAGCGGCGGGACAGCGCCCTACCGCTTTGCGCTGCGGTCCGGCAGCTTGCCGCCAGGGCTGCTGCTTGCCGAATCCGGGGACATCTCCGGTGAGGCGACGTCCGCCGGCAGCTTCGATTTCGATGTGGAAGTGACCGACGCCAATGGCTTCAGCGGCCGGCGCAGCTACCGGTTCGTGGTGGAGGCGGGCGTACAGACGATCACAGGCTTTACCGCTACACCGGTCGACCCCGTCTACAGCGTGGGCGGCAGCTTCCGAGTCGCCGCCACCGGCGGTGACTCCGGCAATCCCATCGTGTTTGCCAGCACGACTCCCTCGGTGTGCGCCGTGCAGGGCGACACGGTGACGATGGTATCGGCCGGTCGCTGCGTGCTGACCGCCAATCAGGCCGGCGACACATTGCGTGCCGCCGCAACCCAGCTGCAGCTGGAGGTGAACATCAGCATGGCCACCCCGGTGATCACCTGGCAGGACGATCTGAGAAAGGTGTATGGCGAATCGGACTTCGAGCTGGCCGCGCCGCAGAGCACCAGTCCCGGCGCGTTCACCTTCAGCAGTACCAACACCGCCGTGGCCACGGTCAATGGCCGCAGGGTGAGCGTGGTGGGCGAGGGCAGTACGGTGCTGACCGCGACACAGGCCGCAAGCGGCAGTTACGCAGCGGCGTCGATCGAGCTCCGGCTGGTCGTGGCGGCGCGTCCTGATCCGACCGCCGATGCGCAGGTTGTCGGCAGCCTGCAGGCCCAGGCCGATGCCAGCATCCGCTTTGCCCAGGTGCAGCAGGGCAACATCCGCGACCGCCTGCGTCAGGTGCGGGTCGGCAACAATGCCTCCAGCTTCAACGTCGCCCTGGCCTACGCCGGCGGCCTTGGTGTGCCGGGTATCTCGGTACCGCTGAACAGAGCGGCCGACAGCATGGTAAACGCGATTCCGCGCCTGCCCGATGGCTGGGGTGCGTGGGCAGCCGGTACGGCGAACTTCGGCAAGGCCGGGCGCGGCAGCGGCGGGTTCGACTTCAACACCGGCGGAATCACAGTCGGCGCGGATCGTGCCATCGGCGAGAACGTGCTGCTGGGACTTGCCGGCAGCTGGGGGCGACAGGACACCGACTTCAACAACAGCCCGTCCAGCACCGATGCGGACCAGCGCTCGCTGGCCGTCTACGGCCTGTGGCGCGCGGGCAAGCACGTGTTCTTCGACGGCATGCTGGCCAGCGGTCGGCTGGATTTCGATGTCAATCGCTGGAATGAGTTGGTCGGCGCGTCGGCGCATGGCTCACGCCAGGGCGATCAGTGGTTCGGCTCACTTACGTTTGGTTACGAACATCGCAGTGCCGGCGGCACCACGCTGACCAGCTATGGCCGCTACGATGGGCACCGCGCGAGACTGGATGGCTATCGCGAGCATGGTCTGGATGCGTTCGATCTGACCTACGGTCGTCAGGACATCGACAACAGCAGTGTCGCGCTGGGCATCGAGGGCAACCATGCCTTCCAGGGCAAGCGCGTCAGCTGGCGTCCGCATTGGAACGTGGAGTATCGCAAGGCGCTGGAGAACCGCAGCGAAGCCACGATGAACTATGTGCAGCGCCCGAACGCGAGCGATTACGTCCTCGCGATGCGCAGCTACAACGACGATGCCTTGTCGATCGGCGCTGGCGTGGATCTGCAGCTGGACAGCGGCTGGATGTTCTCGCTGCTGCTCGGTCACGAGCAGGGTCGCAACAGCCTGCGCAGCAACAGCATCGGCGTGCAGGTGCGGTTTGGCGGGCAAGGCGGCGGAGTGTCGCAGGTGGATGCCGATGGCAGGGGGGCGCGTGAGTGCGCGCAGCAGCGTCATCGCGACGCCACCTCGCGTTGTGGCGATCCCCCGGCTGGGGTGCGCGGAGAGCGTTGATCCTTCCGGCGGGCCATTGAGTTTCCGGGCACGTATGACAGCGTGCCCGCTTCAGGGCATGTCGGTCGCATCGAACAACATGTCACCACGGCTTTTCAGTGCGATGGTGCTCACCTCGCTGTGCCCCTTGTCCACCAGCATCTCCGCAGTCCGCTGCAGATAGTCCTTGAAGTGAGGCGTTTGCCGGTGCATGTCATACGCAGCCGCATCGGCGTAGATCTCAAAGAAGATCCACTGCTCCGGATGATCCTGTCGTGTAACGGCATACATCGCCAGTACGCCCGGTTCGATCCGCATGGACTCGCGCATCTCCGCCGTGACGATCCGGGTGAATGCCGGTATATCCGCGGGTTTGACCGTCACATCGACCATCCGGACTTCCGGCGTGTTGCCGCGCTGCATGACCGAGAGACGGTCCGGCTTTTCGGCAAGAAACACGGGTGTTGTTTCCGTCAACGTCTTGTCGGTGATGAGCGGCTGCGTGGCGCGCAGAAAATCGGCGTAATGCGCGGTCGCAAGATGCGTCTTCAACGCGTCCGCATCCGCGTAGATTTCGAAGACGTACGCCACGCCTGGCCGCTGGCGATCAGTGACGGCGTGCATCGCCAGAACACCCGGCTCCGTCTGCAGGGAGGCATCCAGGTTGCGCCGGCCGGCAGCATCGAACGCCTCCTGTCGGCCAGGGTCGGCATGCAGCTCGAACAAACGCACGATGGGCTGCGCGCCGACCTCGGTGCTCCCCAGTATTAGTGACGTCAGCATCAGTGCCTTCCAGCCGGTCATGGCCATCTCCTGTGCAAGGTTCAATTTGCGAGCGTGCCGCGCCGCGCCTGGTCCGCGCGATCGGCGGCCTCGGCACTGACCACGTCGCGCAGCACCGCCACGACGTGCTCCAGCTGCGCCTCGCTGAGCGCCACGTTCCGGCTGATGCGCATGTGCGCCTGCACCTGCGACTCGGTCCCTGTAATGGCAGACAGCGCGGCCACGGTGGCGAGCTCGCGATCACCCCAGTCGAGGTTGTCGCGCGCAAAGATCGCGCCGAACAGATGTTCCTTGAGGTAGCGGTCGATTTGAGGGGAGAACGCGAACAACGGGCCTGCGACCGGCTGACCCGACAACCGGGTCTGGTTGGCGGTGCCGACGGCCAGCATCTGGTCCGGCGCGGGCAGCGCGGTCGGTGCCTTCCCCTGCGCATCGTGGACGCCCTGTGCCTTGCGGTCCTCCACCACCGTCATGAAGGTGCCCAGCGCATTCAATGCGCGCGGAAAGCCTGCATAGGCGTAGAGCTGACCCAGGATTTCCTTGATCTCATTGATCGTCAGCCCGGCGTCCAGCGCGGCGCGCAGGGCCGGTTCGAGGCGGTGAAGATCGCCGGCCGCCGTGAAAGCGGCGATTGGCAGGATGGCCTGTTGGCGTGCGGAGAGAGCCGACTGCGTGTTCATGTGGATATCCGTGGTGTGGGCGGGGGCCGGGTGCTGCGCCAGCAGGGGCAGGGCCATGCCAAACAGAAGTGCCGCAGCGGCAGCCCGCAGGGTGGCGCGGTGGATGAGTCGGCCGTGCATCCGATGATGCGATCGGGCAGCGACAGCAAAGGTGGGGAAAGGCGGGGTGGTCATCGTGCGCTCCTGCTGGGATGGCCCAACATGCGCACCCATGGTGCCGCACCGTTTTATGTGGATAAACCTGCAGGTCGCGAATAGAGTTATAAAAACGGCTTATCAATGGGCGACGATGCGGCGCGAACACTACAACGACCTGCGCGCCCTGATGGCGGTGGCCCAGGAGCGCAGCTTCACCCGCGCGGCCGCGCGGATGGGGGTGTCGCAGGCTGCGCTGAGCTATACCGTGCGGGTGCTGGAGCAGCGGCTGGGGATCCGCTTGCTGACCCGCACTACGCGCAGCGTGACACCGACCGAAGCCGGTGAACGGCTGCTGGCGCAGATCGGGCCGCACTTCGCCAGCATCGACAGCGCTATCGACGACCTGAGTGAACTGCGCGATCGGCCCAGCGGCACCTTGCGCATCAACAGCAGCGATCCGGCCAGCGAACAGGTGGTCTGGCCCAAGCTGCAGCCTCTGCTGGATACCTACGCGGACATCCGGGTGGAGATCACCGACCAGTCCAATCTGGCCGACATCGTCGCGGAGGGGTTCGATGCGGGCATACGCCTGGGCGAGCAGGTGGCCAAGGGCATGATCGCGGTCCCGGTCACGCCGCCGCTCAGGATGGCCGTTGTCGGTGCCCCGGACTACTTCAAGCGGTGCGGAGTGCCGCGTACGCCCCAGGACCTGACCGTGCATGACTGCATCAACATGCGACTGCTGACCCAGGGTGGACTGTATGCGTGGGAGTTCGAAAAGGACGGCCGCAGCGTGAACGTGCAGGTGGAGGGGCGGCTGACGTTGAGCAGTGTGCGCCTGATCGTCCAGGCGGCACTGGAGGGCCGCGGCCTGGCCTGCGTGCCGGACCTGATCGTGGCCGATGCATTGGCGGACAAGCGGCTGATGCGAGCGATGCAGGATTGGTGCCCGCCCTTTCCCGGTTTCCATCTCTACTACCCAAGCCGGCGCCAGAACTCGCCGGCGTTCGCGCTGCTGGTCGAAGCGCTTCGATGGTGTGGTGATGACGCACTGCTGAGAAAACCTCAGTAGTCCATGAACCCCGGGGCTGCTTATCAGTCCCCGCTGCGTGGGCCACCATGGCGCCCACTGAAAGCACGTCCGGGCTCTGTCGCGCGTCGTCCGCGCTGCCCAACGCCACGTCCCTGTCTCGTCCCTGCGCACTGTGCAGGGCGGCAACGCCATTCCTGTTCCAGAGAGTGCTCCCCATGCCCCCTGTCGCCACCTCCCTCCCCGCGCAGAGCGACGCGCATCGCGCTGCCGCCGCGCCGGCGCACTGGGCCGGCATCTTCGCCATGACCCTGTGCGTGTTCTGTCTGGTCGCCTCGGAATTCATGCCGGTCAGTCTGTTGACGCCCATCGCCACCTCGCTCGGTGTTACCGAAGGATGGGCCGGCTATGGGATTGCCATCTCCGGTGCCTTCGCCGTCATCACCAGCCTGTGCATCGCCCGCATCGCAGGTGACCTCGACCGCAAGACACTGCTTCTGCTGCTCACCGTGCTGATGGGCATCTCCGGCGTCATCGTCAGCCTCGCCCCCAGCTATCCGGTCTACATGATCGGGCGCGCGCTGATCGGTGTGGTCATCGGCGGCTTCTGGTCGATGTCGGCTGCGATCGCGATACGGGTGGTGCCGGCCGCGAGCGTGCCCAAGGCGCTCGCCGTCTTCAACGGCGGCAATGCGCTGGCGACGGTCGTGGCAGCCCCGTTGGGCAGCTACCTCGGCGGCATCATCGGCTGGCGCGGCGCCTTTCTATGCCTGTTGCCGATCGCCGTGATCGCACTGGTGTGGCAATGGATCAGTCTTCCTGCACTGAAGCCGGCGCCTCGCCAGGCGACCGGCAGCATCTTCGCTGTTCTGCGGCGCCCGCTCGTGCTGCGCGGGATGGCCGCCGTCGGGGTGTTCTTCAGCGGTCAGTTCATGCTGTTCACCTACCTGCGCCCGTTCCTTGAAACGGTGACCCAGGTCAGCGTGGGCACGCTGTCGATGCTGCTGCTCGCGCTGGGGGTGGCCGGCTTCGTCGGCACCGTGCTTATCGGGAGCTGCATCAGGAAGAGCGTGTACCTGCCGCTGATGATCATCCCATTGGTCATGGCGGCCATCGCGGTGGGGCTCACCGTCTTCGGTCACTCCATCAGCATGGCCTTCGTGCTCCTCGCTGTCTGGGGCCTGGTGGCGACGGCTGCACCGGTCGCCTGGTGGGCATGGCTGGCCCGGTCCATGCCCGATGATGCCGAGGCCGGTGGCGGGCTGATGGTGGCAGTCGTGCAGCTCTCCATCGCGCTGGGTTCCACGGTGGGTGGGCTGCTTTTCGACGGCAGTGGCTACCGCGCGACCTTCATCGTCAGCGCGGCGGTGCTGCTTGTCGGTTCGCTGCTGGCTGTACTTGCCGCGCGCACCCGCACGTCATAGTGCTGGATGACGCAGCGCGTTGATGAGGGCGGCAAACGCAGGCGATCCCTGCCGGCGGTTGGGGTAGTAGAGGTGGTAGCCGGAAAACAGCGGACACCACTCGTCCAGCACCTGCACCAGCTGGCCGCTGGCGAGGTAGGGCGCGGCAAGATCCTCGGTCACATACGCCAGTCCAATGCCATCCACGGCGGCATTGATGACATGGAACATGCTGTTGAACACCAGCTGCCCCTCTCCCTTGACGCTGAATTCCTTGCCGTCCTTTTCGAACTCCCATGCATAGATGCTGCCTGCGGGCCGGTGACGGATGTTGACGCAGGGCAACCCCGTGATCTCGTACGGCGTACGGGGTTTGGGATGGCGCTGGAAGTACGCAGGCGAGCCCACCACCACCAGCCGCCAGTCCGGACCAATGCGGACGGCGATCATGTCGTTGCTCAGTGCCTCGCCCAGGCGGATGCCCGCGTCGAAGCGTTCCTCGACCACGTTGGTGAATCCGTAGTCCACGTAGAACTCCAGCGTGATGTCCGGGTACGCGGCCAGGAACGTCGCCAGCCTGGGCCGGATCACCATCTCGATGGCATCGTCGCTGCAGGTGATGCGAAGGGTGCCGGCAGGGCGGTCACGGAGATCGCCGAGCGCATCCACGCTCTCGCCGATGGCGTCGAAATGCGGGCCGATCGAGCGCATCAGCCGCTCGCCCGCTTCGGTGGGCGCGACATTGCGCGTGGTCCGGGCCAGCAGCCGGACGCCCAGGCGCGCTTCGAGCTGTTTCAGGGTGTGGCTCAGCGCCGATGCAGAGACCCCGAGCCGTGCCGCGGCCTTGGTGAAGCTCTGCTCCCTGGCGACGGCCAGAAACGCCTGCAGATCGTTGGTTTTCAGGACAGCCATTGCTGATTCCGAATCAGGAGTCGGGCGCGATGCCCACAGTAACACCGCGATTTGTGAGCAGAGCTCAGTACGCCTTCCGCATTCCCCCGGCTAATCACGGTGGTTGCGGAGGGCTACCGTGGATCCGGCCTACCAACGCCCCGCATTTCTCGCTGAGTACCTCTCATGAAACGACTTGCCCTGCTGCTGGCGCTGGCCGCCAGTTCCTTCACGACCCTGGGAGCCACCATGCCAACCGGTGCAGACAATTTCTACAAAAGTGACACGGTCACCATTGAACGGGTGACCTTCAAGAACCAGTACCACATGGAGGTGGTGGGGAATCTCGTCCGGCCCAAGGCGGCATCGAACGCCACCGCGTCGGCCGCGGTGATCGTCGGCCACCCGATGGGGGCGGTCAAAGAGCAGAGCTCCATGCTGTATGCGCAGAAGCTGGCCGAGCAGGGCTTCGTGACCCTGGCGATCGATCTACCGTTCTGGGGAGAGAGCGACGGCGAGCCGCGCAATCTGGTCGCCCCGGAGATGTACAGCGAAGCCTTCAGTGCCGCAGTGGATTACCTGGGGACCCGCGACTTCATCGACCGCACGCGGATCGGCGTGCTCGGCATCTGCGGCAGCGGCAGTTTCGCCATCAGCGCGGCCAAGATGGATCCCAGGCTGCGCGCCATTGCCACGGTCAGCATGTATGACATGGGCGACGTGACGCGCAATGGTCTGGGCCAGTCGGTGTCGCTGGAACAGCGCAAGGCGATGTTGGCCAAGGCGGCCGAGCAGCGCTACACCGAGTTCACCACCGGCAAGGGAATCTTCCTCGACTATCTTCCCATCCAGCTGCCCGCCGATGCCGATCCCGTGACCCGCGAGTTCTGGGCGTTCTACCGGACCCCGCGTGGCATCGCCATTCCCAAGGGCCGCACGCTGGAGACCACCCAGAACCGCATGCTGACCAGCGAAGTCCGCTTCGTGAACTTCTACCCATTCAATGACATCGAGACGATCTCGCCACGCCCGATGCTGTTCATCGCCGGCAGCGAGGCCCACTCGCTGGAGTTCAGCCAGAAGGCCTACGCGCTGGCCGGGCAGCCCAAAGCGCTGCATATCGTTCCCGGTGCTGGACACGTGGATCTTTATGATCGCGCCGACGTGATTCCGTTCGACACACTGACGCGGTTCTTCAGGAGCAACCTGAGCGCCGACTGAGCCCAGGCAGGATGCAGGCTCGCATCGCTTCCGGGTAGCTCCCGGAAGCGATGGCGTCCCGTCTGCCAGGTTCAGCTCAGGGCTTGATCTGGCCGGTCCAGGACTTGCTCATGATCTTCCACTGGCCATCGGTCTTGAGCAGAACCACGTAGTCCACGCCGTCCCAGCCGGGGTAATCCAGCATTACGCGGACGGCCGCCAGGTTGGTGGCCATGTCCACGATTTCATAGCGGCGCTTGCGCTGGGCCTCGTTGGCCGCCGGCTTGCCGTTGAAGCCCTCGGCGAACTGTTCCCCGGTCCGCATCTGCAGCGCGCTGCCACGGGCTTCGGAGTAGCCGATCATCACGCCGTCCGCCCGGAAGACTTCCTTGGCCAACGTGTTGTCAGCGTTGATGTAGGCGTGCAGGAACGTCTGCATGACCTTGTCCACGGCCGCGCGGTCGGCGTTCTGGGCCATGGCGGTGGTCGGGAGCAGCAGGAACAGGCTGGCGGCAAGGCCAACGGATCGAATCGATACTTTCATGGTGGTTCCTCAGCGGTGTGGGAGATCAGGGTTGAGCGGCGGCCTGGTTGGACGCCTGCACGGTGTGGACGCGAAGCGCCTCGACCACGGCCTGCGCCACCGGCGTGGCAGAGGCATAGTTCTGCCCGGTCACCAGCCGGCCATCGACTTCGATATGCGGGTCATCGCTTTCCACCGTGCGGAATGCACCGCCGCGCGATGAGACGGTCTGGCGGATCAGGAACGGGAACTGTTTGAAATAGGGGGCATCCTGCCGCTCGTGCTCTTCCGGGTAGCCGCTGATGCGCTTGCCCGAGACGAGGTACTGGCCGCCGGCAAGCTGGAGGTTCACGATGCCGGCCGTGCCGTGGCAGACGGCCGAGATGACCCCGCCGTTGCCCTCGTAGACCTGCATGGCAATGCGTTGAAGTGCCACGTTCTCGGCGACGCCGTACATGGCATTGCTGCCACCCACGTAGTACACCGCCCGGTACCGGGTCGGGTCGATCTGGGCCGGGGTGACGGTGCCGCGCAGCCCACGCATGATCCGGGCATCGTCCAGGCGGTGCGCCACGTCGTCGCTGACGTAGTCATCGAGGATCGGCACGGCGCCGCCGTCGGGTGAGACGAAGTCCACCGCATAGCCGGCGGCATGGAAGACATCCCAGGCATGCACGACCTCGCCAAAGCTGACGCTGGCCGGGAGCGCGGAGGTCCCATGCACCTTGGCGCTGGCGAGGATGAACAGGATACGGCCCTGGTCGCTGCTGGCGGGCTGTCCCGCAACCACGGGGGGGGCGGTCCGCGGCGCCGCATCGGAGGTGCAGGTGCCCCCCAGCCAGACGCTGAGCAGGAGCAATACGAAGGTGGCGATGGTACGTAACGTCTGCATGGCGCTGACTCGCAGGAAGGAGCCAGCACCCTATCCAATCGCTTTCAAATCAATGTATTGCAGCGTCTTCCCGGAGTGCGGGAATCGATTCTAGGAGTGTGTTGCCGCCGCGCGGAAGGCCGCGGGCGTGACGCCCTCGCACTTCTTGAACGCGCTGTAGAAGGTCGACATGGACTGGAAGCCCGCTTCCTGCGCGACGATGTCCAGCGGTTTGGCGGGCTGCTGCTGGAGGATCGCCTTTGCTTCGACCACGCGCAGTTGCGTCAGGTACTGCTTGAAGGACGTCTGGTTGTTATCGTTCAGCAGCTGCGACAGCCGCTTCTGGGGCATTCCAAGCCGGCGTGCGAGGCGGGGCAGGGTCAGCGCCGGATCCAGGTGCAGCCGCTCGCTTGCCATCAGTTCGGCCAGCCCCTGCAACTGCACGGCAGCATCGGACGCGGGAATCCGGCGGTCCTGATACGGCTCGATCGGTGCCCGTCCCGAGCGCAGGCGGAGCCCGACCAGCACGCTGACCGCCAGAACGAAGGTGAAGGACAACGCGCCGACGATGTAGGACGTGTACCCGGCCGTGTAGTAAGCGGTCCAGATGATCCAGATGCCCGCCAGCGCACCCAGCAGCAGCGTGGCGGACGGCGATGACCGGAGCTGTGCACGGTGGCGATATACCTGCACGGTGGTGAGCAGCAGATAGCCCAGCCAGGCATAGTTGATCCCCGGCGTGATGACGTACCGCCACAGCGCGATGTTGCGGGTGTAGGGCAGCAGGATATTCACCGCCACGGCGAGCACCAGCAGCGCGGCGAGGTGCCACCGGCCGATCGTATCGGTCCCTGCAGCGTCGCGTTGGCTGGAGCGCACCAGAAAGTAGAGGCAGGGGCCGATCAGGAAACAGGCGGTCAGCCCGAGCTGCAGAACGACCAGCGGAATATCCGGCCAGAAGTGGAAGGCCACGGATTTTCCTGTTCGCACGCCGACCATCAGGATGAGCAACGACAGCCAGCGCTGCGTGGGCTCGCCCTTGGCCCGCCACCACAGTACCGATGCGGCGACGATGCCATTGAAGGCACCCAGCATGGCGAAGAAGAACAGGAAGTGTTGGCTGAGCATTGGCGCAGTATTGAGAAAATCCGCTGCCCGTCAAGCTGGGTTTTACCCCCGTGTATTCTCTGCGCATGGATGACACTCATTTTCTGGCGCGGCGGCGGCTGCTGCTCGCCACGCTTGCGGGCGCCGCATTGTTGCCCTCATGCGCGCAAGGCAATACGGGAGAGAAGACGGCGGCACTGCCACTGCTGGAGCCCGGGCGGGCCGGGATGGCGCCGTATCTGTTCCTGACCGTTACCAGTGCGACACGCAGCGTGGAGGAACTCGCGCACCTGGTGCAGTCCACGCTGCTGCCGGCGTTGGCACCTGCAGACATCCTGCACGCGTATGGTCCGGTGGCCGGCGCGATACAGCTGTGGATGGCGCTGGAGCCTCACATGCTGGACCACTACGGTATGAGCGTGGATGCCGCGCTGTCCCTGCTGGCCGGCGTGGATGGCACCGTGGGCCCGGTGCCGGGCCGCAACACCCTCGATGCGTGGGCGATCCAGCGCACCCACACCCGGGCGGAGATGAACGTCAACGACGTCACGCTGTCGCTGCCAGGCGAGAGCCACGCGCCGCTGTTCGCCCTGGGCAGCTCGCACTACGCGCTGGCGCCCGCGCCGTGGTCGAGCCAGGCCTGTTACTCCTTCATGCTCGAGCCACGACGTCGCGTGGTCGCACCGTTCGAGCAGCACTGCCAGGCCCTGCTCGACGCCGCGGCCAACGTCATCCCCGAGGATCTGCAGATTCAGATGGGGCGGCTGGGAGAGTTCATGAAAGCCGTGCCAACGCTGTACGTGAGCGTCAAGGATGACGACTCATGACGCCGGCGACTTGCGTTGGCCGCTCCAGGATTTACTCACGATCATCCACTTGCCGTCGATTTTCAGCAGGGCAAGGTAGTCCTCTCCATCCCAACCGGGGTAGTCCAGGGTCAACTTGACCTGCGCAGCGTGTGCGGTGACATCCAGGATCTGGTAACTGCGCTTGCGCTGCGCCTCATCCGCGGCCGGCTCGCCAGTGAAGCCTTTGGCCCATTCTTCCGTGGTCTGCGTGACCATGCGGCCGGCGGCGGGGGAGTAGCCCACCACCACGCCATCTTTCCTGAGCACCTCGAATATCAGCGCCGGGTCGCCTGCCTCGAAGCCACGCAGCATCTTCTGCATGAGCTGGTCTACGGCGTCATGGTCACTGGTCTGTGCCAGAACGGTGGTGGGGGAGAACAGCAGCGCGGCGGAGAAGAGGGCGCAGAGCAGTGAACGTTTCATGGTGGACCCAGGCAGGCAGGAGCCAGCAGGCTGCCTGATCCGTGTCGGATCAAGGGCGTGCACTACGTTCCAGGACTCCGGAATTCGATTCCCGGAGTCCTCGCGTCAGCGCACCTCGGCAAGCACCGCGCGCACCCGCAGGGCCAGCTCCTCCAGCGTGAACGGTTTGCCGATCAGGTGGACGCTGGGGTCCAGTACGCCGTCGTGCTCCAGCGCATTGCGGCTGTAGCCGGTGGTGAACAGCACTTTCAGATCCGGACGCCGCTTCAGGGCCTCATCGGCCAGTTGCCGCCCGTTGACCTCGGGCATCACCACATCGGTGAACAGCAGGGCGATATCGGGATGGCTGTCGAGCAGGGCAAGCGCGGTGGCGGCCCCTTCGGCGGCGAGCACCGGGTAGCCCAGCTCGCTCAACGCATCGATGGAGAACTGGCGGACGCCGGGCTCGTCTTCCACGATCAGCACACGCTCGCGGCCCCCGCTCAGCGGAGCGGTACCGCTGGTTGTCGGCGAGGGCGTGGCGGCGATGTCGGCCATGAGGCGCGGCAGATACAGGGTCACCGTTGTTCCCTGCCCGACGGCAGAGCGGATCTTCACGTGACCGGCCGACTGTTTGACGAAGCCATACACCTGCGACAGGCCCAGCCCCGTGCCTTGGCCCACCTTCTTCGTGGTGAAGAACGGATCGAATGCCTTGGCGATCACCTCCGGCGGCATGCCACTACCGTTGTCGGTGACGGTGATCAGAACGTACTCGCCGTCGGGAACCCCCGCCGGGGCGGAGCCAGCACCTGCGGTGATCTCGCCGTTGGCGGTTTCCACCGTGAGGCGCCCACCGCCAGGCAGCGCATCGCGCGCATTGACGGCCAGGTTGAGAATCACGTTCTCCAGCTGATTGGCATCGGCGAACGTCTGCCACAAGTCGGCCGCCAGTAAGGTCTTCAAACGGATGCTGCTGCCCAGCGAATGCACCAGCAGGTCGGACATGCCCGCCACCAGCTGGTTCACATCCAGGGGCACCGGCTGCAATGGCTGCTGGCGCGAGAACGCCAGCAACCGCTGGGTGAGCTGTGCCGCCCGGGTGGCGCCTTCGATGGCCATGTCGATATAGCGCTTGGTGCGCGGGTCGTTGTCGCCGAGCCGCATCGCCAGCAGATCCAGCGGGCCGATCACGGTCGCCAGCATGTTGTTGAAGTCGTGGGCGATACCGCCGGTGAGCTGGCCGACGGCCTCCATCTTCTGACTCTGCCGAAGCGCATCTTCCACGCGGGTGCGCTCGGCGACCTCTTCGAGCACGCGGCTTTCCAGATGCTCGTTCAATTCCTGCAGGCGGGCATCGGCGATCTTGCGCGCCGTGATCTCGATCACCACCCCCACGATGCGGACGCAGCGGTCGCCCTCGAAGTGACCGCGGCCCTTGGCCGCGACCCAGCGCACGATCCCGTCTTCCTTGCCGACCGTGCGGTACTCCACGTCATAGAGCGCGCGCTGGGCCGGATCAGCCGCGGCGGCAAAGGCGGCGAGGGTCGCTTCACGGTCGTCGGGGTGGATGCCTTCGTTGAAATCACGCAGCGACACCGGAACATCGGGGGAGATGCCGAACATCGCCTTGGTCCGGGGCGGCCAGATCAAGGCGTCCGCCACCAGGTCGACATCCCAGAAGCCCATGTCGCCTGCTTCGGTGGCAAACCGCAGGCGCTCCTCGCTTTTGGCCAGGGCCGCCTCGGCGGCTTCACGCACGGTGAGATCCAGCATCGCACCGATCATCCGCAGCGGCTCACCCACCGCATCGCGCAGGACGGTGCCGCGGTCGAGCACGGAATCGAAGCTGCCATCGGCGCGGCGGAACCGATACTCGCTGTTCCATGCGGTGCCGTCGCCCTCGATCACGGCATGAATGTCCGCATCCACACGCGTCCGGTCGTCGGGATGGATATGGTCCAGCCACCACTGCGCGCTGGTTTCGCTCAGCGCATGGCCGAACAGCGTGGTCAGCGCCTCGTTCCAGATCACGTGGCCATCGGAGATGCGCCAGTCCCAGATCGCATCGTTGGTGGCGTGAGCGGCCAGCCGATAGCGCTCCTCCACTTCAGCATGACGGGCTTCGGCGGCTTTGCGATCGGTGATGTCCAGCGAGGTGCCGACCAAGCCCACCACGGTCCCGTCGGCATCACGCAACGGTGACTTGGTGGACAGCCAATAGGCGCGCCGACCATCGGGAAAGCTCACTTCTTCTTCGAGCTGCTCGGTCTGGCCGCTGGCCATGACGCGCTCGTCGGTGGCCATCACCGTGGCGGCCTGGGCCGGGTCGCTGAGCAGTTCGGCATCGGTGCGCCCCACATACACCTCGGGCGGCAGGCCGATGAGTTCAGTGGTGCCGCGGTTGCCGATCAGGATCCGGCCCTGGCGGTTCTTGGCGTACACCACACCCGGTGCGGCCTCCACGAACGAACGCAGCAGGGTCTGCGCCTGATCACGCTCGGCCTCCACCCGCCTGCGTTCATCGATGTCGATCAGCACGCCGGGAAACCCGACCGCGTTTCCGTTGGCATCCAGATCGACCCGGCCGATGGCCTCGATCCAGCGGTAGGCACCGTCCGCGCCGCGGGTGCGGTACTGGTGGGCATAGCGACCGCCACGGCGCACGGCTTCGGCGATCGCCTCCGCCAGACCCGGGCGGTCCTCGGGGTGCACGGCGGACACCACCTGCTCCAGGCGCAGTTCACTGCGCGCGAGTGCAGGGTCCAGGCCATGCACCTCGGCGAGGGCATCGTCGATGGTCAGACTGTCGCGGGTGACATCCCAGAACCAGGTGCCGATGATCGCGCCGGCGGCCAGCGCCAGTTTGACGCGCTCGGTATCCCGTTCGCCGTGGGAACCCGTGGTAGGTGAAGAGCTCAAGCGGAACCTGCGATCAGCGGGGGGCGGCTGCCATAGCGTATCGCTGCGGGGTGTCGGTGTGGAACCCTCTCAGCGTTCAGCAGCGGGCTTGACCGGTGCGGATCCGGCCGGCGGCGGCGGGGGCAGATGCTGCAGAACCGCTTTGTCCAGCTTGGCCGCCACACCGACGCTGCGACCAGCGAGGTTGGCGACGTGGTACTGCACCGCCACACCCAGCACCTGGGCGGCTTCGGACAGCGTCAGGCCATAGTCCTGACGTAGCCACTGCAGCATGCCCGAGGTCGCGATACGCAGCGCGTCGTCGCTGGAGCCGCCTTGGCCCAATGTCATGATCTGGGTCGGCGACGTGACACGCGGCGTGGCAATCGATGACTGCTTCACCAGCTCGACCCGGAACACGACATCCAGGGAGGTTTCCAGCGCCCACTGCGTAGTTTCTCCGTCACCCTGAAGCGCGTGACCGTCACCCAGATACAGCAGTGCGCCGGGCTGCTGCACGGGCAGGTAGACAGTGTTGCCTTCGATGGCGGCGTTGAAATCCATGTTGCCGCCAAAGTCACCGGTGTCGCCGGTGGAAAACGGCGGGTAGCCGAAGCCGGGCGCGACGGCCAGACCGCCCAGCATCGGCTGGACCGGAACCTGGAAGTCCTTCAGCGCGCCGGTAGCGCCTTCCGGGCGCGCGATGCCTCTGGCGCGATCGAGTACCCACCGGACGGGTTTGCCCAATGCCGTCGCCTCAGCGGCCACACGCGGCGTCTTCAGGCGTCCTACCAGACCATCCAGGCTGTCGGCGTAATCGCGGTTGAGCTTCAGCGACGTGAGCGTGATGGCCAGCGTGTCGCCTGGCTCGGCACCGACCACGAAGAACGGCCCGACCTGGGGATTGCCGAACAATGCGCGGGTGATGCCCTGTTCGTCGACACCACCGGAATCCAGTGTCTTGGTCTGGACCGAATCACCGGGGTGGATCACCAGAACCGGCGCACGGTCCGCACTGAACGTGTTGGAGTAGTCCGTCGGAGTGAACACATGCTGTCGGGGACCACCGGCAGTCCGCGTGGGCAGCCGCCATGCGCTGAACGCATGCCGTGCTCGTGCCGCGCGGTTGTTGGTGTCCGGCTGATCGCTCTCGCCCTGCATGCGCGCATCGTCGACGGTACCGGTGAAGTGCTGGACCTGACCTTCGCTGTCCTTCACTGTGAACTGCAGTGTCGTGCCGCGCAGGGTGCCGGCGATGGGATCGCCGCCCAGCGTTCCGTCAACCCGTTCTCCCTGCACATCCAGGTGCAGCGTCTGGTAGTGCGTGTTGCCCCAGAGGTCGGTGGCGAGAACCCACTGTTCGGCTGCAGACGCGTTCAGCGGCAGCGCCGCCAGCAACAACAACGACGATGTCCAGGGCAGTGGCATGCGAGCGAGATCCGAAGCGGCCCGGTGGGCGTATGCCGCAGCCTATCTGCTGGCATACCGGGGCACCACAGTGTCTAAAGTAACCCTGCCCGAAGCGACGCCAGCGAACGTGCACCCGCGCTGCAAATACACCGCACGTCAGGGAATCAACCGCGCCGCCCGCAGCCGCGTGAACAGCGCGAAGAACGCATCGTCACTGGGCTGGTAATCCAAGAACCCCATCCGGCGGCTCTTGGACATGTCCGTGATCACCTCCAGCGGGCGCCCGAGATCGGCATCGGTGTGCCAGGGAGAGATCAGCCGGTGGATGTCAGACTCGGCCAGGCCGTGGGTGGCGGCCAGCGACGACCACAGCGCGGCATCATCGGCCATCTGCTCGGCGAGCGGACGGACCTGACCGCTGAACGGCACAGCCTCGATATCGAACCACGCGGCAATCCGGCTCCACATCCAGCGCCAGCGGAACACATCGCCATTGACCACGTTGAAGGCCTGGTTGGCAGCGGCCTGTGTCTGCGTCGCCCACAGCAGGTGCCGCGCCAGCAGCCCGGCATCGGTCATATCGGTCAGCCCCTCCCACTGGGCAAGCGAGCCGGGGAACTGGAACGGGCGGCCGGTCTGCCGGCACAGCGTTGCGTGCACGGCCAGGGTCGTGCCCATGTTCATGGCATTGCCCACCGCCGCGCCGATCACCGTATGCGGGCGATGCACGCTCCAGTGGAAGCCATCGCGGGCGGCGGCGGCAAACACCTCGTCTTCCTGTGCGTAGTAGAAGTTGTCCACGGGCAGGCGCGGTTGTTCTTCACGGAACGGCGTCTGCGGCAGGTTGCCCTGCGCGTACGCCTCGAACGGGCCGAGGTAGTGTTTCAGGCCCGTCACCAGTGCTACATGCTGCACGCTGCCGGCCGGCTGCAGTGCCTCCAGCAGATGGCGCACCATCGCGCTGTTGACCCGGATGTTCTCGGCCTCGTTGGCCTGCCGGGACCAGGTGGTGATGAACACGTGCGTGGGGGCCAGTCCGGAAAGCGCTTCACGTGTGGCCTGGGCATCACGCAGATCGGCCGAAACGCCGTGCGCACCCGACGGCAGCGCATCGGGCCGACGCGCCAGGCCATGCACCTCCCAGCCTTCCTGCAGCAACTGCTGGATCAGCGCACTGCCGACGATCCCGGTCGCACCGACCACCAACGCTTTCTGCCTCACGATGTCGCCTCTTTCATTGCTTTACAGGCGCACACCTTAGGATATCGAGGTACGCCTCGAAAGAAGGCACCAAACGGTAACCACACATGAAAACGGGTACTCCCGAAGAGCACTGGCGAGAGGATTGCGCCCCCCGGCGGGTGCTGGAGCTGTTCAGCACCAAGTGGACCTCGATGGTGCTGCACACCCTGGCCGTGCGGCATGACGGTACCGCCCGCAGCAACGCGCTGCACCGCAGCCTGCCGGCCGTCTCCAAGAAGATGCTGATCCAGACGCTGCGTGACATGGAGCATGCGGGGATCGTGCTGCGCACCGAGTACCCCACCGTGCCGCCCTCGGTGGAGTACACATTGACCCCGCTGGGGCGGCAACTGGTCGAACCGATCGAACTGATCTACGACTGGGCGCGCCGCAATGCCGGCGCCCTGGATGCGTTGCAGCCGCGCGCGACGTCACGTCGGCGCTGAGCGGGACGTGCCCGCCGGATCGGGTAGAGTACGGCTCCCCTCCAGCGGATCGATGCGGTGACCCTCAGGTTCTGGCTCCTGCACGTGATGGGTTGGTCGCTGTTCGCGCTGATCGCCTTCATTGCGCGGCCGAGTGAAGCGTCGGTGCCGGACGCGCTTCAGTTCCTGGCGGTGGCTGCAGTCAGCGCAGGTGGGCTGCTGGCCAGCCTGGGGCTGCGTTGGCTGTATCGCAAGGTGCAGGCCGATGGCTCTGGGGAGCTGCGCTGGCTTGGCATGATGCTGGTGGCCAGCGCGGCGTCCGGTCGCATCGCCACGCCATCTTCGATGTCGGCCATGCCGTAGGCCCGGCGTAGCAGGACCTGGTCGCCCTGGGTCACCAGGACCACGCCGCCCGGTTGCTGGTCCTTGAAGAAGGCGTCAGCTTCGCGGGCCAGCGCCTCGGTTCCGGCCGGGGCAGCGTTCGTTGCCGCAGTCGGGCTGCTCATCACCAGCGCCGATGCCATCAGCACAACACCCAGAATCTTCATGCGTCCTCTCCTTCAGTAGATGGGAGAAGCGTAGGGGTGGCCCTGCGATCACATGGAGCGATATATGACCTGCGGTCAGGGACTGGATCCAATGGCGGCCTGACCGGATGAGCGGTCAGTGCTGCGGGGTGACCCGCAGCCCACGCAGCAGCAGGTCGAGCGCCGCCACGCTCTGTGCCAGCCGTGCATCGCCATCATCGCCATCGGCGATCCAGAACGCGGCCTCGGCCAGGCTGCCGTACACCAGGAACGCCAAGGCCTGCGGATTGGCGTCGGCAACGACGCCCTGATCGATCAGGTGCGTGAGCAGGCGCTGCATGGAATCGATGCAGTGACGCTGCGATTCCGGCGAGGCGCCGCCCAGCACGGCCCGCGCATCGCGCAGGACGATGCGCTGGATGGTCGGCTCCAGCGCCATCTCCAGGTACCCGATGCAGCGCAGACGAAAGCCCGCCCAAGGATCCTTGGCAGCGTCGGAGATGGCCTTGAGGCGGTCATCCATCTCGCCGTCGATCTGCGCCACCACCGCCGCGAGCAGGCCCTGCTTGTCGCCGAAATGGTGATACAGCGCGCCCCGGGTGAGGCCTGCCTGCGCGGTCAGATCATCCATGGAGGTATCGGCATAGCCGCGCGCGCTGAAGAACGCGCGGGCGGTGGCCAGCAGCGCGGCGCGGGTCTGCTCCATGTCGGCGCGGGTGCGGCGAACCATCGACATCTCCTTACATACGGTACGTATGATTGTTTACATCCGGTGCGTATGTATATAGGATTTTAAACATACGCTGTGTATGTAAGTGACTGAAGGCAGTGAAGACGACCGTGACCACCTCCTATCGAAACCTCTTCGCGGCCCCGGGCAGCATCGGGTTCGCTTCTGCGGGCCTGCTCGCGCGGCTTCCCTTGCCCATGACCGGGATCGGCATCATCACGCTGCTTGCGCAGGTGCGTGGCAGCTATGCACTGGCGGGCGCGGTGGCCGCTACCTTCGTGCTCACCTACGCGCTGCTTTCACCGCAGGTCTCCCGTCTCGTGGATCGGCATGGGCAGCGCCGGATACTGCCGCTGGCCACCGGCGTCAGCGTGATCGGCCTGCTGCTCCTGCTCGGCGCATCGTGGTGGGCCGCACCGACCGCGCTGTTCTTCGTGGGCGCACTGCTGGCCGGCGCGATGCCCAGCATGTCGGCGATGGTGCGCGCGCGCTGGACCGTCCTCTATCGCGGGCAGCCGCAGCTTCAGACCGCGTACGCGCTGGAAACCGTCTTCGATGAGGTCACCTTCATTGCCGGGCCGCCACTGTCGGTCGGCCTGGCGGTCGCGGTGCTTCCCCAGGCGGGGGTACTCGCCGCTGCGGTGCTGTTGCCGATCGGCGTGCTGGTCTTGATCGCCCAGCGCCGGACGGAGCCGCCCATCGAAGCACCCCTGCCGACCGCCATGCGCGACGGGTCTGTCATGCACCTGCCCAGCGTGCGCTGGCTCGCGCTGTTGATGGTCGCCATGGGCGTGATCGTCGGCACGGTCGATGTCGTCAGTGTCGCCTTCGCCGCGCACGTGGGCCAGCCCGCGGCCGCGAGCCTGGTGTTGTCCGCTTATGCGGCCGGTTCCTGCCTGTCCGGGCTGCTGTTCGGAACGTTGAAGCTGCAGACACCATTGCGCCGCCTGCTGTTGGTGGGTGGGATCGCGACCGCACTGACCACGCTGCCGCTGTGGTGGGCCGGCAGCCTGTACGGCCTGGGCACGGCGGTGTTCGTGGCCGGCGTGTTCTTCGCACCGACCATGATCGTGGCGATGTCGCTGATCGAGCAGCAGGTGCCGGCGCGTCAGTTGACCGAAGGCATGACCTGGCTGCTGGCGGGATTGAACGTGGGCGTCGCATTCGGTGCCGCCGCGTCCGGCCAGTGGGTGGATGCGTACGGGGTGCGCGCTGGATTCCTCATCGCGGTGTGTGCCGGCGGCGCAGTGCTGCTGGCCGCGATGTCCGCGCATCGCAGGGTGCGTCTGCCCCCTGCACACGCCTCGGGGGACGCCTGATGCAAGCGCCTGGAACACTGACACAACACGGAGCTGCAGCATGAGGACACCACGTTCCGAACGACAGCCTGATGGCCGCCACCCGTGGTGGGCCGTCACTGCCGTGAGCCTGGCCACGTTCTCGGTCGTGACCACCGAGATGCTGCCCGTCGGCCTGTTGACCCCGATCGCCCAGGCACTGCAAACAAGCACCGGCACGGCAGGCTTGATGATCTCGTTGCCGGCGCTGCTGGCGGCGTTGTTCGCGCCGATGGTGGTGATCTTCTCCGGCAGGCTGGATCGACGCCCGCTGCTCTCCGGGCTGTTGGGCCTGCTGGTGATCGCGAATCTGGTGTCGGCCTTCGCACCCACCCTGGGCTGGATGCTGACCGCACGGGTGCTGGTCGGGCTGTGCATGGGCGGCATCTGGGCCATCGCCGGGGGACTGGCGCTGCGGCTCGTACCGACGCGATCGGTTGGTCTGGCCACCTCGCTCATCTTTGGCGGTGTGGCGGCGGCATCGGTGCTGGGCGTTCCCCTCGGCGCGTTGATCGGTGAGCTGTTGGGATGGCGCTGGGCCTTCGGCAGCATGGCCCTGCTCAGCGCTGCGGTACTCGGCCTGCACTGGGCTGTCGTGCCCAGGCTGCCGTCCACCCATACCACCACCGTGCGCCAGTTCGGTGAGCAGCTGGGCAACCGGGGGCTGCAGCTCGGGTTGCTGCTGACCCTGCTGCTGGTCGCCGGACACTTCGCTGCCTTCACCTTCGTGCGGCCACTGCTCATGACAGTCTCAGGATTCGACGCGCGCTGGGTGGGGCTGCTGTTGTTCGGCTACGGCGCTGCCGGGATGGCCGGGAATTTCCTCGCGGGCATCGTGGCGGCGCGATATACGGCACCGACGGTGGTGCTGATCGCAGCGGGCCTGGTGCTGGCGCCGCTGCTGTTTCTGTCCATCGGCGACGCGCGCGCCGGCGGTGCCATCGCGCTGATCGCGTGGGGGCTGGCCTACGGCGGCGTATCGGTCGGGTTGATGACCTGGATGATGAAAGCTGCGCCCGGCGCGGTGGAGGTGGCTTCCGCGGCCTACGTCGGCGTCTTCAACATCGGTATCGCATCGGGCGCATGGCTGGGCGGTCAGGCGCTCGACCGGCACGGTCTGAGCGCCAATCTCTGGCTGGCCGGCGGCTTCGCGGCGACAGCCGTGCTGGTTTGGGCCGCTGGCCGCCGGTGGCAATGACCCGTACGGGATGGCAAGAGGCCGACACGCACGCCGTGACGCCGTATGCAGCCCGCTCACTCCCGCGCGGCAAACGTCCCGTGGAAGCCCAGCGGTACCGCGTACGGCAGCCACGCTTGGGCGACCGGGCCGTCCTCGATGCGCCCGGCATCCAGTACCGCGATCCCACTGCGCTGGGTGGCCGAGTCGAGCAGGGTGCCGACCAGCCAGCCGTCGTCCGCACGCTGGCTGCCGGGGCGGGGCACGAACACATGCTCCTCGGCCAGGATGTCGCGCCCGTAGCGCCACACCTGGCGCCGGTTGCGCTCCACGTCGAAGCCAGCCACCGCATTGAAGTAAGGCGCGCTGGTATCGCCCTGCATCAGCGGTGCGTACAGGCGTGCACCGCGTGTGCGCGTACTGCGGATATCGAACAGCGGGAATTCGATACCGTGGATGCCGGTATCTTCCCAATGGGCTTTGCCGGTTCGCAGGTCCAGGTGCAGCTCCATGAGGGTGGCATCGGAGTTGACCGCATGCGCCGCGTCGCCGGCCATGGCCTCGTGCATCGGTGAGCGCGCCCGGTTGATATCGTCGTGGCGCACGGTGCGCATCACGATCCGGCCGTTGCGCTCGTACGCATCGCCGAAGTGGTAGGCCGCGGCGAACGGAGCTTCGAACCAGCGTGCGGTGTCCGGCGCGGCCTTGGGGACGACGGCGATCCGACAGGGCTGGTCCGGCGTGAACTGCAGCCGTTCGAAGAAGGCTTCCCCTTTCGCCTTGTAATTGAACGGCATCAGCATGAAGACCAGGTGGTCATCGGTCATCGCGAAGGCGTGCAGGTAGCCCATGAATGGCGTTTCCACGATGCTGGCCGAGCGCAGTTGGCCGTCGACGCCGATCTTCCAGACCAACAGGCCGGTGCCGCCCATCAGCGACAGCGAGCCGAAGTTCCAGAGCGTGCCGTCGCGCTCCACCAGCGGGTGGGCGGAGAACGGCACCGTCGCCAGGTCCTGGCGCCAGGTCACCGGACCCAGCGTCTGCAGATCGTCGGGATCCACCTCGAACGCCGAGCCTGCCTCGCACAGCGCGAACAGCCGACCGTTGATCATCACCACCGAGGTGTTGGCGGCATTGGCATCGTCGTTGTTGCGCACCATCTGCATGTCCGGCACGCGGGTACCGGCCGCGGGATACAGGAAGCGCCCGGCCTTCTGCTCGCGGGTGAACTTCGGCGTGGCGACCATGCGCGCACGGTGGCTCAGCGTGCCGTCCCCGTTGAAGTGCCAGCCGTGCACCATGCCGTCGCCATCGAACCAGTGGTCGTAGCGGAAGCCATTGCGCTCGGTCCAGGCCGGGCCATTGCGATAAAGCGTGCCGGCCATGCCCGCCGGCAGCGTTCCCTGCAGCGCCACCGTGGAAGGGCCCAGGGTTTCACTGGTGACACTGCGCCAGCCGGTCAGCCACGGGTGCTGGGCGCGCGCCTCGGCGAAGGCGGCCGCATCGCCGGCCATCGCAGGCAGGCTGCGCAGCGCGGTGGCCCCGATGACGGCGGTGGTGGCACCGGAAAGCAGCGAACGGAGGAAACGTCGACGGTCCATGCGGGGTCTCGAACGAAGAGGAGGATCAGCGCAGGCTGATGTTGATCGCGGCGCCGTCGGCCGGGACCTGCACACGCGCCTCCTCGAAGGTGGGCTTGCGCTGTACCCGCGGATTGTTGCTGAAGCCGTAGCCTTCGATCGGCATGCCGAGCACGTTGGTATCCAGTTGGCCGTTGCCGTTCTCGTCATGGGTGACCAGCACCGCGTACTCGCCGGCCGGCAGGTTTTTGAACACGGCCTGCGCGCTGTCGCCGCTGGGGGTCAGGGCTTGCGCCTGCACCGGCGGTGCCTTGCCCTCCCATCCGGCCGGCCCGTCGACCAGGGCCAGACGCACGGTGCCGGTCTGGACGCGAATCCCGTCCAGGTGGACCTGCAGATCGCCGGCCAACACCGGCGAGGCCAGCAGCAGGAGGGCGAACGGAAGGCAGGTCAGGGCGTTGCAGGTCATGGCGAAGTGTCCGTATGGGTGTGGGCTCAGTCTGGGCAACGGCACCCCATACGCCCATGCCCAGTGGTCATCGATCCGCAGTGCCGGAAGTCACTTTCTGCGCTGACCCCATTGCTGCGAAGGGCCACGCGCGGGCAGCATGCGGACATGTCGACCTTTCTGCGTCACCTCATCAGCCCCTTGAGCCTGGCTGGCCTGCTCACCATCGCCGCGGTGGGCCTGTCCCTCAGTTCCTCGCCGGCGCCTTCGGGCACCCTCCGCTGGTGCCTGCTGGGCGCCTTCATGGTGTTGTTCATCGCCTACGACCATTTACCGCCTCGGCCGTCCATCCGGGTCGCCAGCGATGTCGTGCAGGCGATCCTTGCGTTGTGGCTGGCCTGGCTGGAGCCCCGTATCGGCACGGTGCCGGTACTGCTGGTGGTGCTGGTCGCGCACCTGGCCGAGCACTGGCCACCGCGCCAGGTGCTGGTGGCCACGGTGCTGCTCAACGTGGGCCTGTATGCCGCACTGCGTGCTAGCGGGTACTCGCATGCTTTCATGATCGTGGCGATCTACGCCGGGTTCCAGGCGTTCGCTGCACTGACCGCGCATTACGCCCGCAGCGCCGAGCTCGCCCGCGCGGCGCTGGCCCGGGTCAACGCCGACCTGTTGGCGACGCGCGCCCTGCTGGCCGACAGTGCCCGCGATGCAGAACGGCTGCGCTTGGCGCGCGATCTGCACGACGTGGCCGGACACAAGCTCACCGCGATGCGCTTGAATCTGCGCGCGCTGGCCGCCGATCCCGCGTTGGCCGGGCGCGAGCAGGTGCTGCTGGCCGAGCGTCTGTCCGGCGAACTGCTGGGCGACATCCGGCAGGTGGTGCAGTCAATGCGTGACGATCGTGGGCTGGACCTGGTCACGGCATTGCAGGCGATGGCCGCACCGTTCCCGCGGCCGGGCCTGCGTCTGCACATCGCCGAGCAGGTCCGCATCACCAATCCTCTGGTGGCCGATGCGGTACTGCGGCTTGCACAGGAGGCGCTGACCAATGCCGCGCGGCATGCTGATGCCGATACCGTGTGGCTGGATCTGGTGATGGAGGACGCGCAGCTGCGCCTTGATATCCGCGACGATGGCCAGCGCGGCACGCGCATCCGCGAGGGCAATGGCATAACCGGCATGCGCGAACGGCTGGCGGCGGTGCACGGGCAGTTGGACCTGGCGCGCACCGCTGATGGCGGCATGCACCTGACCGCACGGTTGCCGGCATGAGCGCCGGGGACCCAATCCGCGTCGCCCTGGCCGATGACCAGGCGCTGGTCCGTGCGGGCCTGCGCGCGCTGCTGCAGGGGCTGGGCATTCAGGTCGTGCTGGAGGCCGAGGAAGGCGAGGCATTGCTGGACGGTCTGCGCGTTCATCCCGTGGACGTCGTGCTCAGCGACATCCGCATGCCCGGTCTGAACGGCATCCAGGCGTTGCAGCAGCTGCGCGCGCGGGGAGACGGCACGCCCTGGCTGCTGCTGACCACCTTCGATGACAGCGACCTGCTGTTGCAGGCCAGCGCGGCAGGGGCGCAGGGTTTCATGCTCAAGGATGCCGCGCCGGAAGACCTCCAGGAAGCCATCCGGCGGGTGGCAGCGGGCGATACCCTGCTGCTGCCGGTCAGTACCGATCCCGTGCGGGCACGTTATCGCTTTCACGACGAGGCGCCGCCGGCTGATACGTTCGGCGAGAAAGAGGTGGCGATCCTGCGCTTGCTGGCCGGGGGTTACTCCAACAAGGAGATCGCCCGCACCCTGTTCCTGGCCGAGGGGACGGTGAAAAACTACGTCTCCACCATCCTGGACAAGCTGGGGACCCGCGACCGGACCCGCGCGGTGCTCAAGGCGATCACGCTGCGGGTGATCTGAGGCCGCTGGTCCTTGCAGCGTGGACGCATTGATGCGCCCCGGATGTGCCATGCTGCGGAACATCCAACCGGGAACGCTGCCATGGCCAAAGGCCTGAACAAGCAGAAAGAAACGAAGAAGAAGCCCGCCAAGACCGCCAAGGAAAAGAAGGCGGAGAAGAACGAGAAGAAGACCACGCGCGGTTTTGCACCGGTCTGATGGAGTCCGGCGGGTGCCGGCTGCCGCGCAGGTAACGTACCGCGTCGGTCGGCGCCCCTGGGCGGGCGTCCGCTCCCGTCGTCAGAGCGTGCTGGAATCGACGTGGCGTCGGCCTTCCTGGGTCAGATCGATGTCGCCATCTTCGGCCTGGGCTGCATAGCCGGCCTTCACCGCCCAGTTGGCGTCCTCGTCACTGACCGGCCGCGTGGCATTGATGTCAGTGAGGATGCGGCGCTGTTCGTCGGTCAATGGCATTCGGCGGTCCTCCCGGCAGCGTCGCTCATGGCGCGGGGGCATCCACGCTGATCACGCGCTGTGCCAGCCGGGCGCGTTTGGCCCGCCGATGATTCACCCACCACACCAGCCCCGGCAGGCCGTAGAGCAGTGCACCGGCGAGCAGGAAGATTTTCAAGGCGGTCATGGCGGTCTCTCTCCGTACGGCGTGGCGTGTTGGCGGCAATCCACCGCACTCCCAGCGGTAGTTCAGCGCAATCGCTGTGAAGGTGCTGTTCCCTTCTTCACTCTCGCACGTTCGGACCGGCGTGGCCGGTGCCGAATCAACGCGCCCTTCACGGGCCGTCACCAGCGGTGAGCCGGTGCGGTTCGCTATCCTGCACCCATGAAGAAGTCATCGCCCATTACGCCGCCCAGTACCGCCTTCGTCCGCGTCCGCGGCGCACGCGAACACAACCTCAAGAACGTGGATGTCGACATCCCGCGCGATGCGCTGGTGGTGTTCTCCGGCATCTCCGGCTCGGGCAAGTCTTCGCTGGCGTTCGGCACGCTCTACGCCGAGGCACAGCGCCGCTACCTGGAATCACTGTCGCCGTATGCGCGCCGGCTGATCGACCAGGTCGGCGTGCCGGATGTGGATGCGATCGAAGGGCTGCCACCGGCCGTGGCCCTGCAGCAGCAGCGCGGCACGGCCAGCGTGCGCTCCAGCGTCGGCAGCGTGACCACGCTGTCGAGTCTGCTGCGGATGCTCTACTCGCGCGCCGGTACCTATCCGGCCAGGCAACCCATGCTGTACGCCGAGGACTTCTCGCCGAACACGCCGCAGGGCGCCTGCCCGAACTGCCACGGCCTGGGCTACGTGTATGAAGTGACCGAGCAATCGATGGTGCCCGATCCGTCACTGAGCATCCGCGAGCGCGCCATCGCTGCATGGCCGCCGGCGTGGCACGGGCAGAACCTGCGCGACATCCTCGTCACGCTCGGCTACGACGTGGATGTTCCCTGGCGCGATCTGCCCAAGAAGCAGCGCGACTGGATCCTGTTCACCGAGGAACAACCGGTGGTGCCGGTGTATGCCGGCTTCACCCCGGCTGAAACCCGCGCCGCCGTGCGTCGCAAGGAGGAGCCGAGCTACATGGGCACCTTCAGCGGTGCACGCCGCTACGTGCTGCATACCTTTGCCACCACGCAGAGCGCGATGATGAAGAAGCGCGTGGCACGTTACATGATCGGCACCGAATGTCCGGTCTGCGATGGCCGCCGATTGAAGCGCGAAGCGCTCTCGGTGACCTTCGCCGGCATGGATATCGGCACGCTTTCGCAGCTGCCGCTCAGTGCCATGGCCCAGGCGCTGCGACCGGCGGCGGAGGGGCATTTCGAGGTGGCGGCAGCAACCGCCACGCGCAGCCGCAGCGCCGGCCGCCAGGCCACGGCCAAGCGCGTGGCCGCCGGCGGCAACGCGCATGCCGGCGGCAGCGACGTGCGGCGCACGCCGGATCTGTCCGAGGAAAAACGCATCGCCGCCCAGCGCATCGCACACGATCTGGTCGAGCGGATCGGTACGTTGCAGTCGCTCGGCCTGGGCTATCTGTCGATGGACCGCGCCACCCCGACGTTGTCGCCGGGCGAACTGCAGCGTCTACGCTTGGCCACCCAGATCCGTTCCAGTCTGTTCGGCGTGGTGTATGTACTCGACGAGCCCACCGCCGGCCTGCATCCCGCCGACGGCGAGGCCCTGTACGACGCACTGGCCCAGCTCAAGGCTGGCGGCAACACGCTGTTCGTGGTGGAGCACGATCTGGAGATGCTGCGCCGCGCGGACTGGCTGGTGGATGTCGGCCCGGGTGCCGGTCAGCACGGCGGCCAGGTGCTCTACAGCGGACCGCCCGAGGGCCTGCGCACGATCAAGGCCTCGGTCACCGCGCCGTATCTGTTCTCGAACAGCGCCGGTCCACGCCGCACGCCGCGCGCGCCGTCCGGCTGGCTGGGGCTGCAGGGCATTCATCGCAACAACCTGCATGGCGTGGATACACGTTTTCCGCTTGGGGCGTTTACGGCGGTGACCGGTGTCTCCGGCTCGGGCAAGTCGAGTCTGGTCAGTCAGGCGCTGGTCGAGCTGGTCGGCGAGCACCTGGGGCAGGAGCCGGTCATCGAAGAGACCGACAGCGAGCTGCCTCAGCCCAGCCGCATCGAACGCACCCGTGGCCGGTTGACCGGCGCCAAGGCAATCAAACGCCTGGTCAACGTCGACCAGAAGCCGATCGGGCGCACGCCGCGCTCCAACCTGGCCACCTATACGGGGCTGTTCGATCACGTGCGCAAGCTGTTCGCCGGCACGCGCGCGGCCAAGGCGCGCCGCTACACCGTTGGCCGCTTCTCCTTCAACGTCGCGGCAGGCCGCTGCGAAACCTGCGAAGGCGAGGGCTTCGTCCATGTGGAGCTGTTGTTCATGCCCAGCGTCTATGCACCGTGCCCGACCTGCCATGGTCAGCGCTACAACGCCAAGACGCTGGAGGTGCAGTGGAACGGCCGCAACATCGCGCAGGTGCTGGCGATGACCGTGGAAGAAGCCTTGGCCTTCTTCGGCGAGGAGCCGCCCATACAGCGGCCGCTGCAGCTGCTGCGGGATATCGGGCTGGGCTATCTGCGCCTGGGCCAGCCGGCGACGGAGCTTTCGGGCGGTGAGGCGCAGCGGATCAAGCTCGCCACCGAGCTGCAGCGCAGCCAGCACGGCAACAGCCTGTATGTGCTGGATGAGCCGACCACCGGCCTGCATCCGGCCGATGTGGACAAGCTGATGACGCAACTGCACGGCCTGGTCGACGCAGGCAACACGGTGGTGGTGGTCGAGCACGACCTGCGCGTGGTGGCCGACGCGGATTGGGTGATCGATGTGGGGCCAGGCGCGGGTGAGGAGGGCGGCCGGATCGTGGCTGAAGGCACGCCCGCCCAGGTCAGTCGCGCCAGGCAGGGTGCCACCGCGCGCTATCTGCGCCGCTGGTTTCCCTGAGCGGCGCAGTACAGCTCAGTACACGTCGCGGCGGTAGCGCCCGTCGTTGAGCAGGGCATCGACCGCGTCGTTGCCCAGCACCTCGCGCAGCACCCTATCGACGCCCTCGGCCATGCCGTGCAGCGAGCCGCACACGTAGATGCTGCCGCCCAGATCCACCCACGCGCGCAGTGCCTCCGGCGCGGCACGCAGGCGGTCCTGCACATAGCCGCCGCCGTCCGGATCGCGCGAGAACGCCAGGTCCACCCGGCGCAGATGCCCCTGCGCCTGCCACGCTTCCATCTCCCCGCGATACAGGAAGTCGTGCGCACGCGTGCGCTCGCCGAACACCAGCCAATGCCCGCGGTCGCCGCGCGCGTCTGCTTCGCGCAGCAGGCTGCGCAGGCCAGCGATGCCGGTACCGTTGCCGATCAACAGCATCGGGGCATGTTCGGGATGGCGATGGAAACCGCTGTTCGGGCGCACCCGCGCGTGGATGCTGTCCGCCTCAGCCGCATGCACGCACAGCCAGCCCGAGCCGAGTCCATGGCGGCCGTCGGGCAGGTCGGTCAGACGGACCACGAGCTGCACGACATCGTCGCCCGGCACCGAGGCAATGGAATACTCACGATGCGGCAGCGCAGGCAGACGCGCCAGCCAGCGTGCGGCGTCGGGCGCTGCAGTTGTATCGGGCGCCTCCGTTGTCTCCGGCAGCACCCGCGCGGCGGCGGCCTCGACCAGCGTCGTAACGCGTCCATCCACCGTCACCGGTGCCTGCGGATCCAGACCGTTGCGGGTCAGCACCGCCAGCACGTGTGCACGCGCATGGCGGGGGGCGATCTCCAGGATGTCGCCGGCCTGCCAACTGGCGTGTGCCGGTGGCCGCAGTGCCACCTGCCAGATCGCACCGGCAGCACTGCCGGCATTGAGCCGGGTGCGCGTCTGCAATGCCCACGGCTGCAGTTCAATCGGCGCGGGCAGCGGCGTGTGGTCCTCCACCCCGGTCACCGTGGCCAACTGCTGCTGCCACTGCCCCAGCGCGACGGCATCGGTGCGGTCCACGTCGATGCTGGCAAACAGGCGCTGGGCGCCCTGCGTGGCCAGCCAGGTGTCCACCTGCCGCGAGAAGCCGCAGAAGCGCGCGTACTCGCGGTCGCCCAGCCCCAGCACGGCGTAGGCCAGCCCCTGCAGCGGCGCCGAATGCGCCAGCACCCGTCGCTCGAACGCACGCGCGGCATCGGGCGCTTCGCCATCGCCGAAGGTGCTGATCACGAACAATGCCTTGTCGGTGTGTGCCAGCAGCGCCGCATCCACCTGCGCGAGCGGGCGCACCTGCACCGGCAGGTCGGCCGCCTGCAACTGGGCGGCAGCACGCCAGGCCAGCTGCTCGGCAAACCCACTCTGGCTGGCGAACGCGACCAGCCATGGCTGCCCGGTGCCGAGGGCCGTGCCCAAGGGCAGGCGTGAGGCGCGCACCTCGCGTTTCCTGCGGCGGCGGTCCAGGTACAACATCCAGCCGGTGATGAAGAACACCAGCATGCCCAAGCTGGACAGCATCACGATGATGCGCCCGGGCAGGCCGAAGAAGCTGCCCGAATGCAGCGCAAACATGCTGACGATGATCTTGCCGCCGGGGTTTTTGGCGGCGTATGGCTCCAGCGAGAGCAGTGCGCCAGTCGCCGGATCCAGTTGCACGATGTCCTGCGCGCGGTCATGCACGGCATTCCCGCCCTGCACGCGGCTGGTCAGTGCACGCCCGGGCTTGGCCGGGAAGCGCAGGTCGATGTAACCACGGCGCACGCCGTCCAGTCCGTACAGGGTGGCCTGCACCTTGTGCAGATCCAGTGGGCCGCCATGGGTGCTCGGTGGAGTCTGCTCGGCTGTTGCGCCGCCAAGCAATGCAGTCACGCCCTTGCGGTACCAGTCGAACGACCACCACAGCCCGGTGAGCGCGATCAGCAGGTACACCAGCAGCACCCAGGTGCCGACCACCGAGTGCAGGCTCCACAGGAAGCTGCGCCCACTGCGCGACCACTCCACCGCCAACCAGGTGCGCCAGTGCCACCAGCGCCGCGGCCAGCGCAGATACAGCCCGGACAGGCAGAAAAACACCAAGGCGATCGCGCAGCTGCCGGTGATCAGGCTGCCACGCTTGCCGCTGACCAGGTGGCGGTGCAGGTCTTCGACGAAGGCGAAGAACGCCAGCCCCCGCAACCCGGTGAGTACGGTGCCGGTGTACGGATCGAAGTAGCGCCAGCTGGCTTGGCCGCCTTCGAAACGCGCGACCGACAGGCGCTGCCCGGTGGCATCCACGCGCAGCCGCTGCAGCGCGTGCGGCATGTCCTGCTGCAACCGGGGCAGCAGCTCGGTGAGCGCCAGCGGCTGATCACCGGCTGCATGGCGTTCCACGACCTGGGCAAGCGCCGGATTGGCCGCGCGCATCAGCTCATCTTCAAAGGACAGCGTGGCGCCGCTCAGCCCCATCACCGCCAGCACGGTGCCGGCGGTGATGCCCAGCAGCCAATGCAGCTGGAAAAGAACGGTCTTCAACATGGGGCGGTTCCGGCGGCAGAAGGCAGCGCGGTCAGCCACGCAGGCGGCGTGACACTGCCCGGCAGCAGATGAGAATGAATCTCGTCATTGTTGGGTGTGGTGCAACGGCGGTCAATACCTTCGGCGCTGATGAACCCCTGTTATGACGATGACGGGCGGCCGGTGAGGCCCTCGCATCAGTGCAGTGCCCACGCCTCAATTTCGCCAGCCGCGAACGGTCCCAGCTTCTGTTTCACGATGCGCCCCTCGGCATCGACCAGCACCGAATACGGCAGCAGGCCCTGCGCATTGCCCAAGCGCACGCTGGCATCGGCAGGGCCGGGCGTGTCGAGCACGATCGGGTAGGTCACGGGTATGCGGGCCAGGAAATCGCGGACGCCTTCAGGCGTATCCAGCGCCAGCCCGAGCACCTGCACACCGCTGTCACCCTGGGCGTCGGCAAACGCGGTCAGCGCGGGCATCTCTTCCACGCAGGGGCCGCACCAGCTGGCCCAGACGTTGATCAACAGCGGGCGGCCACGGAAGCCAGCCAGATCCACCGCTTGCCCGTGCACATCCGGCAGGGTGATCGCCGGCATCGGATCGCCCGGCTGGGCCGCGGCCACCACCGGGCGCGGCGGCAACGGGGCGACCGCCGGGCCGATGTCATGCCCGGCAAACCATACCCCCGCGCCGATGCCCAGCACGGCCGCGATCACGACCACCACGATCGTCCGCCGTGGTGGCCGCAGGCTCATCGCGCGGTCCGCAGCAGGGCTTCTTCCACCAGCGCCTGGGTCAGCACGGTCGGCAGCACGGTCGGCGGTGCGCCGGGGCCGTAAACCACATACAGCGGCACGCCGACGGCTTTGTGCTCATCCAGGAAGGCGGTGATCTGCGGGTCGACATTGGTGTAGTCACCGCGCATGTAGACCGCGTTGGTCCGCCGCAACGTATCGCGGAAGGCATCAGTGCCCAGCACCGCGCGCTCGTTGGCCTTGCAGGTCACGCACCAGTCGGCGGTCATGTTGACGAACACCACGCGGTTGTCCTGGCGCAGGCGGTCCAGCATCTGCGGCGAGTACTCCACCACGTTGTCGCTGGCCGGCTGGGCGGCCTTGGCCGGCGGATCCAGGCGGGTCACGCCCCAGATCGGGTACAGCGCGCCAAGCACCAACAGCAGGGCCAGCAGGCCGCCCACGCGCTGGCTGCGCCAGCGGCTGCGCTCGAACCACCACAGTGCCAGCGACAGGATCACCAGGCCGCCGAGCACCAGCGCCATCGCATCCACGCCGCGCTGCTTGCCCAGCACCCACAGCAGCCAGATCGCCGTGCCGTACATCGGGAAGGCCAGCACCAGCTTGAGCGTTTCCATCCACGCGCCGGGGCGCGGCAGGCGGCGGGCCAGCGAGGGCACGAAGCCGATCAACAGGAACGGCAGCGCCAGGCCCAGGCCGAGTGCCAGGAACACCAGCATGGCCTGGAGGCCGGGCGCGGCGAAGGCGTAGGCCAGGGCCGGGCCCATGAAGGGGGCCACGCACGGGCTGGCCACCACGCAGGCGAGCACGCCGGTGAAGAAATCGCCGACCGGGCCACTGCGCGAGGCCAGCGACTGGCCGACACCGCCCATGCTGCCACCCAGCGTGAACACGCCCGACAGGCTCAGGCCGACGGCGAACATCAGATACACCAGCGCGGCGATGAACCACGGGTGCTGCAGCTGGAAGCCCCAGCCTGCGGCCTGGCCCGCGGCACGCAGCGCGATCACCAATGCGCCGATGGCGGCGAAGGCGACCAGCACACCGGCGGTGTACCAGAGCGCATGGCTGCGCGCACGCTGGCGGCTCTCGCCGCTCTGCGCCACGCCCAGCACCTTCAGTGACAGGATCGGCAGCACGCATGGCATCAGGTTGAGGATCAGGCCACCGGCCACGGCAAACAGCAGCAGCACCAGCAGGTTGCCCGGTGCGGCAGCCGGTGCGGTCGGTGGCGGCGTGCGCTGTGCGTTGTCGGCGCTGGCATCCGGAATGGCGGCCGTGTCGCCCGGCACGACCAGGGCCGGCTCATTCGGGCGGATCAGCATTGGCTGGCTGCCGGTGCCACCGTCGCCGCGGGCCAGTGCGCGCTTGTCGCGGTTGGGCAGCGGCGCGATGACCTCGGTCTTCTGTGCGACCTCATCAGCCTTGGCATTGATCGCGCCGGCCGGCAGCGCCAGCTTTACCCGCCGCGTCATCGGGGGGTAGCAGATGCCATCGGTCTGGCAGCCCTGGAAGGTGATCACCAGGGTGGCATCGGTGGCATCGGCACGGCTGCGGCGCAGCGGCAGGGGCACGTCGATCTGGTCGAAATACACCGCCACATCGCCGAAGTGCTCATCGCGGTGCGATTTCGCCGCCGGCCACCTGGGCTTGTCCGCGCGGATGCCCGGTGCGCCTTCCAGCGCCAGCGAGGTGCGGTCGCGATACAGGTAGTAGCCCGGTGCCGGGGTGAAGCGCAGCAGCACGGTGTTGCCATCGCCGACGATGGCATCGAAGCCGAACGCGCGCTCGGACGGAAGCGGCAGCGCCTGGCTGTTATCGGTGCCGGGCAGGCGCAGGCCAGTGCCGGTGTTGCCTGCCAGCGGGTTGTTGAACGGTGAGGTGGCGCTGCTGGCGGCGGCAGGTGCCGCGCTGGCAGTGCCACTTCCACCGGCCGGCAGCTTCACCTGCAGCGTGCGCTTCTGCGGCGGGTAGCAGACGCCCGCATCGGCGCAGCCCTGGTAGCGCACTTCCAGCGTGACGGTGTCGGTGCCATCGGCGGCCTTGCCTGGCAGCACGCCGGTCAGGCGTTCGCGGTAGGTCTCGACCTCGCCGAAGAAATCATCGTGGTGCTTCTTGCCGGCCGGCAGCTGCAGCGCCTCGGCGTCGAAGCCGGCATCGGCTTTGACCGTGGTGCGATGGCGATACAGGTAATAGCCCGGGGCGATCTTCCAGCTGATCTCCACGCGGTCACGGTCGCGTGCCTGCGCAGTGAGCCCGAAGGCCTCATCTACCGGGAGCAGGTCCTTTTCGCTGACTGCCCAGGCCGGCAGGGAGACCACGAGCAACGCGCACAGCGCGGCAACACGACGAAACAGCGTCATCAATCACTTTCCTCACGGGTCTGCGCCCGAATCCAATCCAGATACGCCGGCAGGCCGGCGCGGGTTTCGACCGCGATGCACTCGGGGAGTTCATACGGGTGCAGGGCCTGTACGCGCGCGATCGCCGCGTCCAGGCGGCTGCCGGTGGTCTTGATCAACAGTTGGACCTCATGGTCCTCGGTGACCTCGCCCTGCCAGCGGTAGGTCGAGTGCGCCCCGTCCAGGCGCGTCACGCAGGCCGCCAGGCGTTCGTCCACCAATGCGTGTGCGAGCCGCGTGGCGCAGGCCACGTCGGGGCAGGTGGTGAACAGCAGGAAGACGGGATCGGCAATCGACATGACCGCCGAGTATAGGACCGCCAGAGGCCAATGGTCCGACCGGCGCCGCGAGGGGGCGCCGGTCGGCCGGGCTCAGTTGGCCAGCTGGCAGGTGGCCGGCTTGGCCGAGGTGAACAGGGCCGGGGTCGCCCATTCGGGGTGGTCGATGAACGGATTGCGGTTGCCCTGGAAACTGAAGATCACCTCGTTGCGAGCGCGTTCTGCCGCGTCCGGCGGGTCGGACAGGTGCCAGTCGATCAGGGTCGAGAGCAGGCCCATGTACGCCGGCGAGGCCGACGTTTTGACGATCTTGCTGCGGTCGTCGGTCAGCTCCAGGTCCGGCTCGGACTGCCCGGTTTTGGCATCTTTACCGCCTTCATAACGGATCGCCATGTACATCACCGCACGCGCCATATCGCCTTTGCGGTGGCCCCACACTTCGAACGAGCCGCCATTGCCATCCGGCGTACGCACCCAGTTGGAGGTGCCCGGGTAGCCGCCGCTGCCGCCGCCGAAGCCATTGTTGGCCTCGGTCGCGCGTTCACCGCAGTTGCTGTCGCATTTGGCAAACGGCTTGTTGCCGCGGTCTGCATTCCACTGCGCATCGGTCAGATACAGCATGTGGGTGTCGGTGTAGGGCGCATACGGCAGGCCCTTGTCGCCGGTGGTGCTGGCAAAGCCCAGCGAGTTCGGCCAGGTGTGCTCGCGGTTGTAGGTCAGCCCGCTGCCGGTGCCCGCGCGGCCGCTGACCTTGGTGTAGCTGCGGTTGCGGTAGGCATCGAGAATCTTGCCGCTGTTGTTGGGATCCTCGTCGGCGATCTCCAGGATGGTCCAGGTGCTGGTGCCCGAGCCGCTGTAGGGGTAGGCGGTGTGCCCCTTGATGGTCTCGTGCAGCGAGCAGCGCAACTGGCTGGGGGTGGAGGTATTGACCCGGGCGTAGTACTCGCCGGGAGTGCCAGGGTTGCCCGGATCGGGCGTGCTGGCGGTGGCCACGGTGAAGGCGATGCGCGTATCGGCGGCCGGGCGTGCGCCCTGGGCATCCTTCACGCGGGTGGCGCGGATGTCGAAGCGGCAGGCTTCCCCCGCCACCAGCGCGATGTTGGTGGCCAGCGTGAAGCGGGTGCCGGTGGTCGGGTGGCTCAGTGCCACCGTGCCGGACTGCCCACAGCTGAGCGCGAACGCGCCGCTGGACAGGGTGACCGGCTCACTGAACGTGACGCTCAGGTCGGCGGCGGCCGGGAAGGTGCTGGCGCCCTGCTCGGGCGTGGTGGCGGTAACCGAGGGCGCCGTATTCGGGCCGGTCGGGCCGCCGCCGCTGAAGGTCTGGCCAGTATTGCAGGCGCCGAAGGTCTGCGGGGCCGATTCGGCCCAGGTGAAATGGGCGTACTGGCTGCCGCTGCCGGTCAGCTGCAGGGAGGTGCCCGGGGCGGTGCTGTTGGTCTCGCTGACCGGAATGTTCTGGCTGGTCAGGCCCGCGGCGGGGCCGCCGGCGGCCGTGATGGTGCCCTCATAGCTGAGGAACTGGACCACCTTGCCGGTGGGATCGACCACCGCGATGCCGTCGTTGGGACCGTTCTGGATCCCGTTGGTCGGGTAGCTGACCGTGGCCAGCCGGGCGCCGCCGCAACTCGCTGTGGCCGCCGGGACCGCGTTGTTGGCGTAGACCGTGGCGGCCGAGGGAGTGCTGCCGTTGTAGAGATAGAGCCGGTAGCCGGACAGATCTTCACCGGCGGTGGCGACCACTTCGATCGCCTCGCCGACGTCCCCGGCCGGGGTGCTGTCGTCGTAATGCAGTTCATTGATGAATACATCGGCCCGGGCCGGGCTGGTGGCCAGCACCAGCAGGCAGGCCAGGGACAGCGGCGTCAGCAACCTCATCTACGGCTCCTTGTGATTGGTCAGTGCCGCTCGAATCTACGCACTCCAGATGACACATCCGTAGGTCTGTCGGATTCGACCTTTCGCATTGAGAACTGCGTCAAACATTCACATCCAGGCCGGGGTCGGCGAAAAAATCCGGCCGACTGCCCTTGAAAGGGGAGGGGCCAGCACCATCTCTGCTCTGTCCCGCACCGTCGGGTTTTTTCGTGAGCGTGGCTGGCAGTCGCCCTGTGCGAGTGCTAACATCGCCAGACTTTCCTAGACCAATCAACAACTTAAAAGGGTCTCACATGAGCATCAAGCCGCTTCATGACCGCGTCGTAGTCAAGCCGATCGAAGCCGACGAAATCTCGTCCGGCGGCATCGTGATTCCGGATTCCGCCAAGGAAAAGTCGACCAAGGGTGAAGTCGTGGCCGTCGGCCCGGGCAAGCCCCTGGACAACGGCAGCGTGCGCGCGCCGTCGCTGAAGGTCGGTGACAAGGTCATCTACGGCCAGTACGCCGGCAGCAGCTACAAGTCCGAAGGCGTCGAGTTCAAGGTTCTGCGCGAAGACGACATCCTCGCCATCGTCGGCTGAGTGGGCCGCGCCGGGCCTTGCCCGGTGCTGCCGGATGTTGCTTCGTTCCGTCATTCATGAAGCCGGGCATCGCCCGGCTCTACAAAAAAGGTAATCGCAATGGCTGCCAAAGATATTCGTTTCGGTGAAGACGCCCGCGCCCGCATGGTTCGCGGCGTCAACGTTCTCGCCAATGCCGTCAAGGCTACCCTGGGCCCGAAGGGCCGCAACGTCGTGCTCGAAAAGAGCTTCGGCGCGCCGACCATCACCAAGGACGGCGTGTCTGTCGCCAAGGAAATCGAACTGGCTGACAAGTTCGAGAACATGGGCGCGCAGATGGTGAAGGAAGTTGCGTCGCGCACCAACGATGACGCCGGCGACGGCACCACCACCGCCACCGTGCTGGCCCAGGCCCTGATCCGCGAAGGCGCCAAGGCCGTCGCTGCCGGCATGAACCCGATGGACCTCAAGCGCGGTATCGACAAGGCCGTGATCGCCGCCGTCGCCGAGCTGAAGAACATCTCCAAGCCGACCGCTGACGACAAGGCGATTGCCCAGGTCGGTACGATCTCGGCCAACTCGGACGAGTCGATCGGCAACATCATCGCCGAAGCGATGCGCCGCGTGACCAAGGAAGGCGTCATCACCGTTGAAGAAGGCTCGGGCCTGGACAACGAGCTGGACGTCGTGGAAGGCATGCAGTTCGACCGTGGCTACCTGTCCCCGTACTTCATCAACAACCAGCAGTCGCAGACCGCTGACCTGGACGATCCGTACGTGCTGCTGCACGACAAGAAGATCTCCAACGTGCGCGACCTGCTGCCCGTGCTGGAAGGCGTCGCCAAGGCCGGCAAGCCGCTGCTGATCATCGCTGAAGACATCGAAGGCGAAGCGCTGGCCACCCTGGTGGTCAACACCATCCGTGGCATCGTGAAGGTCGTGGCCGTCAAGGCACCGGGCTTCGGCGATCGTCGCAAGGCGATGCTGGAAGACATGGCCGTGCTGACCGGCGGCACCGTGATCTCCGAGGAAATCGGTCTGTCGCTGGAAAAGGCGACGATCAAGGACCTGGGCCGCGCCAAGAAGGTGCAGGTCTCCAAGGAAAACACCACGATCATCGATGGCGCCGGCGAGAAGGCCAACATCGAAGCGCGTGTCACCCAGATCAAGACCCAGATCGAAGACACCTCCTCGGATTACGACCGCGAAAAGCTGCAGGAACGCGTGGCCAAGCTGGCCGGCGGCGTTGCCGTGATCAAGGTCGGTGCCTCGACCGAAATCGAAATGAAGGAAAAGAAGGATCGCGTCGACGACGCCCTGCACGCGACCCGTGCAGCCGTTGAAGAAGGCGTGGTCCCGGGCGGCGGCGTTGCGCTGGTCCGTGCGGTCACCGCGCTGAGCGGCCTGAAGGGTGCCAACGAAGACCAGAATCACGGCATCCAGATCGCCCTGCGCGCGATGGAAGCCCCGCTGCGCGAAATCGTGGCCAATGCTGGCGAAGAGCCGTCCGTGATCGTCAACAAGGTCAAGGAAGGCACCGGCAGCTTCGGCTACAACGCCGCCACCGGCGAGTTCGGCGACATGCTGGAATTCGGCATCCTGGACCCGACCAAGGTGACCCGTTCGGCGCTGCAGAACGCTGCCTCGATCGCTGGCCTGATGATCACCACCGAAGCGATGGTTGCCGAAGCCCCGAAGAAGGACGACGGCGCTGGCGCAGCTGGCGGCGGCATGGGCGGCATGGGTGGCATGGGCGGCATGGACTTCTGATGTAGATGCCGGCCTTCGGTCGGCACGCATCGGAGCGGTAGGTGCGGACCGTTTGTCGGCACCCGCCATGCGCCAACGCAGTACGAAAAACCCCGCCGGAAGGCGGGGTTTTTTTGTGCGCGTATCACGGGCTCACAGCGCGCTGGTCGGCGCCTCGACCTCCTCCTGCAGCCAGTTCAGGAACGCCGCGATGGCCGGGTTTTCCTCGGCGCCGGGCAGGGTGACGGCGTAGTAGGCGAACCGCGTCGGCCAGGGCTGATCCAGCACCACCGCCAGCCGCCCGCTGGCCACCTCCGATTCCACATACAGGTCACGCACCAGCGCGATGCCCTGGCCTGACTCCGCGGCGCGGATCAGCAACACGTCGTCATCGAACGCAGGGCCACGCTCGACGCGTGGATCCGGTGGCAGACCGAGCGCGCGGAACCACAGTGCCCAGTCGCTGCGGTCTGAATCCTGCAGCAGCGGGTACTGCAGGCAGTCCACGGCCGAATGGATCGGCGGACCGTCGGCAAGCAGCGCGGGGCAGGCCACCGGCAACAGTACCGGCGCCGCCAGCGGGCGTGAGACCAGCCCGGGATACTCACCGAGACCGTGGCGGATGGCGATGTCGATGCGATCACGGCGCAGATCCACCAGTGCGGACGAGGCCTCCACGCGGACCTCGATGTCCGGGTGGCGTTCGGTGAACCGCCCCAATCGCGGCACCAGCCAGGACGCGGCGAAGGTCGGCACGGTGCTGATGGTCAGCGTCTGCCGGGCATGGATGGCCTCCAGCGTGGCCATGCTGTCCTGGATCTGATCGAACGCGCGCAACAGGGCAGGGTGCACCTGCGCGCCGGCCGGCGTGAGCGCAACACCCTGTGGGGTGCGGGTGAACAGCGCAACGCCGGTGCGCGCCTGCAGCAGCTTGAGCTGCTGGCTGATCGCCCCCGGGGTGACGCCCATCACCGCGGCAGCGGCCTTGAGGCTGCCATGACGCCCGGTTTCGACGAAGGCGCGCAGTGCGAGCAGGGGAAGGACGGCGCCCATGACCTTAGATTTTCTCTCTTGGTAGTGCAGGAAGAATCGTTCTACAGGGCGCGTTTGCCTGCGTAGCATCGTGATCATGTTGAATCAATGCCGTTTAGTCCAGCTGCGTTGATTCAACACCGCTACGCGAACCCCGCCCACTGTTCCGCCTGCCAAGGAGACCGATGTGTCCCCCGCTTCGCTGCACCTGTACACCGACAGCTCGCCTAACGGCTTCAAGATCACCATCGCGCTGGAAGAGCTCGGCATCCCTTACGTACTGCACCACGTGCGCATCGACGAAAGTGAGCACCGTCAGCCCGATTTCCTGCAGCTGCATCCGCACGGTCGCATTCCGGTGCTGGTCGATGACGCGACCGGTATCACCGTATTCGAATCCGCGGCCATCCTGCTGTACCTGGCCGAGCAGAGCGGACGCCTGTTGCCCGACGCGCCACGCGCGCGCTGGGAGGCGATCACCTGGTTGATGTTCCACTCCGCCAGCGTCGGCCCGATTCTGGGGCAGCGCGTGCACTTCGAGATGTTCGCCGAGGAGCGGTATGCGCCTGCGATCGAACGCTACCGGCGCCTGAGTGCCGAGTTCTTCGCCACGCTGGATCAGCGCCTCGCAGACCGTCCATGGCTGGCAGGTGAGGCGTACTCCATCGCCGATATCGCCGGCTACGGCTGGACCCACATCGCCACGCTCATTGATTTCGACTTCAGTGCCTACCCGCACCTGAGTGCGTGGCACGCGCGCATGTCGCAGCGGCCCGCCGTACAGCGTGGGGTCCTGCTCCCCGAACCGGCCACCGGCCCCTGACCCAGGAACGACCACGATGACCCTGTTGACTGATATCACCCCGACGCAGGCGCCACTGACCGGCGCATCCGCACCGACGTTCGCCCGCCATGCCGGCTACCAGCGCATGTTCCGCGAAGGCGCACTCACGCTTGGCGTGTTCCTGCCGTTGCGCTTCTACCAGGGCGAGATGGAGGTGCTGGCCGGGCAGGCGGATCTGGTGAGCCAGCTGGACCGCGATGGTTTTGCCGCGACCTGGGTACGCGATGTACCCCTGTTTGATCCGTTGTTCGGCGATGCCGGGCAGGTGTTCGACCCCTTTACCTACCTGGCCTTCCTGGCCGCGCGCACCGAGCGGCTGGCACTGGCCACGGGCAGTGCGATCTTCTCGCTGCGGCACCCGATCGATCTGGCCAAGTCGGCGGCCTCGATCGACCAGCTCTCTGGTGGGCGCCTGGTGCTGGGCATCGCCTCCGGCGACCGACCGGTCGAGTTCCCGGCATACGGCCTGGAGCATGCAGACCGTGGCGAGCGCTTCGCCGCATCGGTGGCGTATGTCCGCCAACTCGTGCAGCACGGTTCCTTGCGTATCGATTCACCCCTGGGTGTGCTGCAGGGCGTGGAGCTGCTGCCCAAGCCGGTGGCCGGTGCGATTCCGCTGCTGGTGACCGGCACCTCGCGGCAGACGCTGGACTGGGTCGGGCAGCATGCCGATGGCTGGCTGACCTATCCCGAGGCGACCCATCATGCCGGTGGACCGCAGCGCCTGGCCGACAAGATCCGGGCATGGCGCCGTCTGATCCCCGACGGTGGCTTCCGCCCGCACGTCACCAACGAATGGCTGGATCTGGTCGACGATCCGAACCATCCGCGCACCCCGATCAATGGGGGTTACACATTGAAGACGGGGCGCAACGGGTTGATCGATCTGCTGGGCGAGTGGCAGCGCGCCGGGGTGAACCATGCCGCGCTGGGCATCCAGTTCTCGCAGCGCCCGGCGGCAGAGGTGCTGCAGGAACTGGCCGAGTACGTGCTGCCGTTGTTCCCTTCGCATGACGGGCCGTTGCCGGCATGTGTGCGCTGGTAAAAGGGGCCGGCAGGATTTCCTGGGCTATGGCTGGGCGTGCTCGCCGCTGCGGATCGCGGCGTCCGCGCTGCGTGCGCGCCGGTCCAGCCAGAGTTTGGTGGGGAAATACGTCAGCGCCGCGCCGATCACCACGCCCTGCGAAAACGCCATCGGAAACTGGCTGGCCACCACAGCGCTGGTTGCCATACCGATCAGGCTGGCCCCTGCAGCCACGCGCTGACGCTTCAGTTGTGCGACGTTGACAAGATGCCGCGCCCGCACGGCCTCGCGCCGCGGATCAGGTTGCAGCATGGCGTGGGCAACGGCGTCAGCTTGAGAGCGGTCCATCGGCGTGTCCTTGCGTCGGTGGTAGTGGTTCCATGCTGCCGCGTGACGGTTCCCGCGTAAAGCCCTCGGCCCATCCCTCAGTGGGTTGAGTGACGCTGAAGGCAGATGCGCGCCGCCCCCGCACGGATGTCCACCTGACTGTCGAGCATCGCATCGGCGCCCAGGATCAGCGCAGGCTGGTCCTCCAACCCGATCGCCTTGAACACCGGCAGCGCACTGATCCGTACCTCGAACGCGGGATGCTGCCACGTGCCGCTGCGCAATGCAGGCAGGGTGTACAGCCAGCTTGGCTGAGGCTGTCCGCCCAACCCTTCCGTGCCCTTCTCGCGAGGCGTGACCCGCGCATCGCTGCCATCGGTGCGCAGCCCCAATGCGCGTGCGGCCGCGGCATTGAGCACGGTCTGCGCTGCACCGGTATCCACTACCGCGATGGCATCGATGGCGGTGTCGCCCAGCCGCGTGGTGATGAAGCCGAAGCCCTCCAGCCCACGACGGCGATCCGGCAACGCATTGGCCTGGCAGTGAGGTCCGTCGGCCAGTTGCCCCGGTGTCCACAGTTGCAGCTCATGCACGAGGAAATCCCATCGGGTATCCCAGCGGCGGGTGAGGTCGTTGCCGAGGATGCCATCGACGGTGATCGCTTTTTCGGCATTGGAGAGCCGCGACAGGTCCGAGTGCATGCCGACGATCGTGAGATTCAGCGTGCCGATCGCCCAAGCGGTCTGTCGCATCCGGTTCGCCGTAGCGCTGCTGGCTGACGCACCGCGGATCTGGCCGGTGGTCGCATCGTCGGTATTGTCCAGGCCGTAGCGACGGGCGACCCGGCTGTCGACCAGCGTAGCGCCCGCCGCGCTGTCCACCACGAATCGAAGGGGTTCGGCCTGGCCATCCAGGCGCACGGCAACGCTGGGATGCATGGCCTGCATCCACATCGGCAGGACATGTTCGGGTACAGGTGCCGATGCCGGTGCCGCGTCCGCAGCAGGGATGACCGCGATCGTGGAGGCGAGGAGCGGGAGCAGGGCAGGATGCATGGGGAAGCGCCGTGAGGAGGAGCTGCCATTGATCCCTGTCGACGTATCGCAGGAATGTCCGCATTGATACCGTGCGGATACAGACCTGCCCGATACTGCCTGCATGAACACTGCCGCCGACATCATCGTGGTCGACGATGACACCAGCATCCGTGATGCACTCGCCGAGTGTCTGGAGCGGCATGGTTTCCGTGTGCGCGTGGCGGCCGACGCGGTCGGCCTGGACCTCCTGCTGCAGTCTCATCGACCCGATGCGATCATCCTGGATTGGATGATGCCGGGTGAGGACGGCCTGTCGGTCTGCAGACGGTTGCAGACACGTGCGATCCCGATCCTGATGCTGTCCGCGATGGGGGCGACGCCCGATCGCGTGATCGGTCTGGAGATGGGCGCCGACGACTACCTTGCCAAGCCGTTCGATCCGCGCGAACTGATCGCGCGTGTGCGCGCGCTGTTGCGCAGGCAGGAGAAGCTGCGGGGACGGACCGTCGCTGAACTGCGTTTTGCGGGCTGGCGTCTGCTGCCGGACCAGCGCCGCCTGCTCGCGCCTGATGGCGCCGACGTGGTGCTGAGCCGGGGTGAGTTCGCGCTGCTGCAGGCCTTGGCTGAGCGCCCGGGGCGGGTACTGGATCGCGAGCGCTTGATGCAGCTCACGCGCGGCGATGCGCACGACAGTGTCGATCGCGCGGTAGACCTGGCGATCAGCCGTCTGCGCCGCAAGTTGGCGCAGGCAGCGGCCGGTGGCGATGCACTCGTGCAGACACTGCGCGGCGAGGGCTACCGGTTCGATGCGACGGTGGAGGCGCTGTGACCCGGCGCTGGTCCACCACCACCTGGATCGTGATGCTGGCCGTGAGCAGTCTGCTGCTGGCCACGTTGGTCAGTCTGGCGGTGATCGGCTGGATGCCCCGGCCGGCGCCGCCCCAGATGCGCCTGGATCACGCGGTGCAGGTGCTGCGCGGTGAACGGTCGGCGGAGGCCGAGGGCATGCGGGTGACGGTGCGTGATGCGCCCCCCAACGGCCATGCCAGTCCCTGGCTGACACAGTTGACCGCGTACCAGCTGACGCAGCCTGTCGAGCAGGTCAGGCTGGTCTGGACAGGGGCGGGGAACGCACCGGATATCAAAGTGTATTCGCGTGGCGCATCGGTGGAGGCGCAGGCCGATCCAGAAGTGCTGCGCGCGCAGGGCCTGGCACTGGCGACGCTGCAATGGCCTCCCTTCGAGCTTGGCGTGCGGCGCGGCGATGGCCGCTGGCAGGTGGTGAGCAGTGACCACGGCGACGTGGTGGCCTGGCGACGCCAGGTGCTGTTGGCGCTGCTCGGTGGCACGCTCCTGCTGGCCCCCCTGACGGCATGGGCGGCGCTCCGGATCGGCCGTCCGCTGCGCCGGCTGGCCGATGCCAGCGCTGCTGTAACGCTGCAATCGAGTACGCCGCTACCGGACGACGGTCCGCGCGATGTCCAGATGTTGGCCAAGGCCATCAATGCAGGCCGTGATCGTCTCCGTGACCAGGCACAGGACATGACGCGCATGCTGGCCGCGGTCGCGCACGATCTGCGCACGCCATTGACCGGCCTGCGCCTGCGCGCCGAGTTCGCGCCGCCAGTGCAGGCGGCGCGGATGGTGGCCGATATCGAGCGCATGAACGCGATGATCGAACAGGTGCTCGACTACGCCCGTGGCGAACTGGAGCCCGCCTCGATGCAGCCGCTGGACATGGCGGCGTTGCTGGATGAGTGCGTGCAGTCCGCGCGACTTCGCGGAGTGGACATCCACAGCGCTCTGCCCGGGCCTCTGCCGTGGCGCGGTGATGCCCTCCTGCTGAGGCGCGCACTGGACAACCTCATCGACAACGCGGCGCGCTACGCCGGCACGGTGGAATTGGGCGTGCACCACAAGGGCGACGCGCTGTGGCTGGAGGTCGCCGACCGTGGGCCAGGCATACCCGAGCAGGAAAAGGTGCGGTTGCTGCAGCCGTTCCAACGGCATGAAACGTCACGCAATCGCAGTACCGGAGGCACCGGCTTGGGGCTGGCGGTCGTCCAAGGGGCGGTTCGTCAGCATGGCGGACACCTGGACCTGCTGGATCGCCCGGGTGGCGGGCTGATCGTGCGGATGCAGCTGCCGCTGAAGTGGCCAGAGTAGGCGTCCGCCTTCCGCTACGACGTTGATGGCGATATAGTTAGCCGCCGTACTATTCCGGATCCGCCTGCATGCTGGAAACCAAACACCAGGCCTTTCTGACCGAATTGGAGCGTCGCGGCCAGCCGGATACGGGTGAGTTGGCGCTATGTTTCCAGGTGTTGTCGCTGGCCAGCGCGATCGATCAGGACTGCGCGAGTCGTCTGGCACCGCTGGGCCTGAGCGAAGGACGTTTCGTACTGCTGTTCCTGCTGCGTGGTGCGGATACGGCCTTGTCGCCTCACCAGTTGGCCGAGCGCGCTGGCGTCACCCGTGCCACCGTGACCGGCCTGCTGGATGGCCTGGAGCGCGAGCACCTGGTGAGCCGCCACAGTGATCCGGACGACAAACGCCGCATCCACGTGCGGCTGACCCCGGCGGGTCAGGCACTCGCTGCGCAACTGTTCGACCAGCAGACCGACTGGATCGCCTCGCTGTTCGCCGACATCAGCCCCAGGGAACGGCGCACGCTCAGTACGCTGCTGCAACGCGTGTGGTCGCGCACCGACGCAGGGCGTGCCGTATGAAGCAGCCCGTCAACCGCGAGCGACGCGGTCAGCTGGATCGCGGTGAAGCCGAAGCCACGCATCTGGCCGAAGTGCTGGCCGTCGATTTCGCCAAGCTGATGGCCAATGTCGCCCCTGGTTTGCCCGCTTCGGCGATCACCCCGATGCGCAACGCAGCCAAGCGCGGCATCACCCTGCGCATGCAGGGCGCCGCCACGCTGCTGCGCGTGCATGGCCACGGCGATCATGCGCAATGGTCGCGCCATGCCAGCGACACGGTACGTGGCTGGGCCTGCTATCTGATCGGCAGCGACCCGGCGTTGTCACTGGAGCACAAGCTGGATGCGCTGCGCGCGCTGGCCGACGATGCGCACTTTGGCGTGCGCGAGTGGGCGTGGCTGGCCGTGCGACCGCATATCGTCTGCGAACCGCTGCGCGTGCTCACGCACCTGCACGGCTGGACCACCGACGCCTCACCCAACGTGCGCCGCTTCGCCTGCGAAGCGCTGCGTCCGCGGGGTGTGTGGGCCGCCCACATCACGCTGTTCAAGCAGGAGCCCCACCACGCCCTGCCGCTGCTGCAGGCGCTGTGCTGCGATGCCTCGCGCTACGTGCAGGATTCGGTGGGCAACTGGCTCAACGACGCCGGCAAAAGCCAGCCCGACTGGGTCCGCGCGCTGTGCAGCGAATGGCAGCAGCGCCACGCCGATGATCCGGCCAACACCTATATCCGCAAGCGCGCACTGCGCTCGCTCTGACCTCAAGGAATGCCATGTCGCACATGTTGATCGAGCTGTATACCGCCACCCCTGCCTGGACCGCGCTGGACCCGGTATCACGCGGGGCGCTCTTCGCCCGCATCGGAGCGGGTATGCAGAACGTGGACCCCGCACGCGTCACACCGGTAGCGATGGGCCGTATCGAGCAGGACGTGCCGCACACCACGGCCGAGCAGTTCTATGCGGTGTGGCAGTGCGCCGAACGGCTCGATGCCGATGCCTTGCTGGCCGCGATCGGCGCCACCGGCTGGCATGAGTACTTCACCACGACGCACGCGGTGGGTGCAGCGGGCACCCTGCAGCAGCATCTGGCTGAGCTGGCGGCGTTGCCGCGGGGGTGAGCGTGCATGGAGGATCGGTGGCGGCTGCATGCTCTTCGCAGTTGCGAATGAAACAGTTGGCACCTCCAAACCCCTGTGTTATCAATACTCCCCAATGAACGCACGCCCCGCCAATTCCTACTTTTGGTATTACTTTCCGAAGCCACCGGCGGAGGAAGGCATGCGCTCACCCTGAAGAAACCTTCAGACGCATTCCCGAAAGCCGCCAGCGCACCTGGCGGCTTTTTTGTTGCCGCCGCGCTGGGGACCCCCACTTCCAAGGAGTTACCCCATGCCCCCCCATACCGACGACCTGCGCATCCGCAAGATTGAACCGTTGACCCCGCCGGCGCAGCTGCTGGCGATGCTGCCCTGCGACGACGAAGCCTCCGATACGGTCAGCGCCTCCCGCGCGGCCCTGCATGAGATCCTGCACGGCCGCGATGACCGCCTCGCGGTGGTGATCGGCCCGTGCTCGATTCACGACCCGGTGGCCGCCATCGAATACGCCCAGCGCCTCAAGCCGCTGCGCGACGCCTATGCCGATGAGCTGGAAATCGTCATGCGCGTGTACTTCGAAAAGCCCCGCACCACGGTGGGCTGGAAGGGTCTGATCAACGATCCGGACCTGGACGGCAGCTTCAACATCAACAAGGGCCTGCGCGTGGCGCGTGGTCTGCTGCGCGACATCAACAAGCTGGGCCTGCCCGCCGGCGTCGAGTTCCTCGATGTGATCTCGCCGCAGTACATCGCCGATCTCGTGGCATGGGGCGCCATCGGCGCGCGCACCACCGAAAGCCAGGTGCACCGCGAACTGGCGTCGGGGTTGTCGTGCCCGGTCGGGTTCAAGAACGGCACCGACGGCAACATCAAGATCGCCGCCGATGCGATTGGTGCCGCGTCGAATCCGCATCACTTCCTGTCGGTGACCAAGGAAGGCGGCACCGCCATCGTCGCCACTGCCGGTAATCCGGACTGCCACGTGATCCTGCGCGGCGGCAAGACGCCGAACTACGATGCCACTCACGTGGAAGCGACCAGCCAGACCCTGGCCAAGTCGCACCTGGCCGCGCGCATCATGATCGATGCCAGCCATGCCAACAGCAGCAAGAATCCGGAAAACCAGCCCAAGGTCATCGCCGACATCAACGCGCAGCTGGCCAACGGCGAAGAGCGCATCGTCGGTGTGATGGTCGAGAGCCATCTGGTGGCGGGCCGACAGGACCTGGTCGACGGTCAGCCACTGACCTACGGCCAGAGCATCACCGACGGCTGCATCGGCTGGGAGAGCTCGCTGGCGGTGCTGGAGAGTCTCGCTGAGGCAGTGCGGGCACGGCGGGCAGTGCGGATCAGCGAAGCGGCATGAGGGTGGGTGCGCCCCCCCTGCGCGGGGTGCTCCGGCCTGCGGCTTTCCGGGGAAAATCCCTATTTTTCATGGCAAACCAACGGCATACCCTTGCCTCACCGTTTGGAACGAGGGCGTGCCGTTGAGCGATCATCCGCGTGTGTGTACATTGTATGCACAGACCTCCGGAGTGCTTCCCATGGCCCTCGCCAGCAAAGTCATCAATTTCCGGGCGCCCGCCGACAAGCAGGCGCTGATAGATCGTGCCGTCGAGGTTGCCGGCGTAAGCCGAACCGAGTTCATCCTGGACGCTGCCTGTGAGAAGGCGCGGGAGGTACTGGCGGACCAGACACAGTTCTCCCTGAGTCCTCAGGAGCTGCGACGCTTCAATGCGTTGCTGGATGCACCGCTGGAAAACAACGCGGCCATCAGGAAGCTGTTGAGTACGCCTGCACCTTGGGAGCGCTGAACATTGCGGTTGTCTGCGCCGCAAGCGCTTGCCCAAAGGCATCGACTGGAGCAGTTCCGATGCAGCGCGGTGGAGCTGACCTCGTGGTTGGTGGAGCGTGCGCATCAGAACCAGGCGTCGGGTGGATCGCGGTGCTTTGTTGTCTGTGACGCGCATCACCACGTGGTCGGTTACTACGCACTTGCCGCCGGTGGCGTTTCACATCACCTGGCTCCCGGCCGCATTCGCCGGAACATGCCGCATCCCATTCCGGTCGTCGTGCTGTGCAGGTTGGCCGTCCATGCTGACTGGGTCGGCCAAGGCGTCGGCGCGGGGCTGCTGAAGGACGCTGTACAACGCACGCTGCAGGTGTGCGGGCAGATCGGCGCGCGTGCCTTGTTGTGCTATGCGTTCGATGAGACGGCCAAAGCGTTCTATCTCAAGCACGGCTTCATCGAGTCGCCGATGGAAGGGATGACGCTGATGCTCCCGGTGGCATAGGGCGTCCAGCCGAGTAGCCACCCCATGGGTGGCTGCGCGCAGTACCGCAACGCCGTATGCAGAGGCAGCCACGCATGGCGTGGCCCTACCCCTGGGGTGTCGTGCGTCCGATGATCACGCCACCCGTCGCAGCTTCGCCAACGCCAGATAGATTGCCGGCGTGGTGTAAAGGGTCAGCCACTGGCTGACCAGCAGGCCACCGACAATCGCGATGCCCAACGGCTGGCGCATCTCCCAGCCTTCGCCGGTTGCCAGCATCAGCGGCAACGTACCCAGCAACGCGGCCACGCTGGTCATCAGGATCGGCCGGAACCGCAGCCGTGCGGCTTCGCAGATGGCCTCATACGACGACAGCCCGCGCTCGCGTTCGGCCGACAGCGCGAAATCGATGATCAGGATGGTGTTCTTCATCACCACGCCCACCAGCAGGAACAGGCCGAGCAGCGAGATCAGGTTCAACTCGTTGCCGAAGGCCATCAGCGCCAGCAAGGCGCCAACGCCCGCCGAGGGCAGCGTGGACAGGATCGCCAGCGGCTGCACGAAGCTTTCGTACAGCACGCCCAGCACCAGATACACCGCCAGCATCGCGCCCAGGATCAGCCACAGCTGGCGCTCGCGCAGCTTCTCGAAGCCACCGGCCTCGCCACTGAGCCGCGCCTGCACATGGGTGGGCAGCATGATCCCGGCCATCGCGCGGTCCACGGCTTTCACGGCCTGGTCCAGGGTTACGCCGGGTGCGAGCGCGAACTCGATCCACACCGAGGCGAACTGCTGGCTGTGGTAAATGCGGTCCGGTGCCATGCCGTAGGACCAGCTGGCAATGGAGGATAGGGGCAGGCGCTGACCGTCCTTGCCGATCACGTGGATCTGGTCCAGCGTGGACGGGTCCTGGGTATAGCGCGGGTCCAGTTCCATCACCACGCGGTACTGGTTGAGCGTGTCGTACAACGTGGCCACCTGGCGCTGGCTGAAGGCGTTGTTGAGCACCGAGGCGATCATGCGCATGTCCACGCCCAGCCGTGCGGCGGCGTCGCGGTCGATGTCCAGCACCACCTGGCGCATGCCTTCATCGCCCTTGGATTCCACGTCCACCAGCTCGGGCAGGGCGCGCAGGGCGTCGGCCACCCTGGGGGCCCATTGCCGCAGGGGCTCCAGCTCGCCGGACAGCAGCTGGAACTCGTATTGGCCACTGTCGCCGCTGCCTTCCAGCTTGATGTCCTGGTCCACCCACAGGAACATGCCGCCGCCGGGAATCTTCGGCATGTTGCTGCGCAGGCGGTCGATCACCTGCTGGCTGGACACCTTGCGCTCGGCCAGTGGCTTCATCTTGATCATGATGAAGGCGTTGTTGACCCCGCTGCGCCCGCCGATGTACCCGATGATGTCGCTGATCGCCGGATCGGCCAGCAGCAGTTTGCGGTACGCCTCGATCTTGGGCTGCATGACCTGGAACGAGAGGCCGTCGTCGCCACGCGCGAAGCCACGCAGCTGGGCGGTGTCCTGCTTGGGCACGATGCCCTTGGGCACCTGCTGGAACAGCCACACGTTCAACGCGATCACGCCGGCGAACAGCAGCAACGGCACCGCCAGCCAGCGCAGCATCGTCTGCAGGCTGCCCACATAGGCGCCGCGCAGGCGTTCGAACAGCGCGGTACCGGCGCGCTGCAGCCCATTGCCCGGGCCGGGTCGCGGCTGCCCGAGCAGGCGTGCGCACAGCATCGGGGTCAGGCTGAGCGAGACCAGCAGCGAGACGCCCATCGCCGCCACCAGGGTCAGCGAGAACTCGCGGAACAGCTTCTCGACGAAGTCATCCAGGAACAGGATCGAGATGAACACCACGGCCAGCGCGATGTTCATCGACAGCAGCGTGGCACCGACTTCCCCCGCGCCCCGCAGCGCGGCGGTCATCGGCGAAGCGCCTTCTTCGCGGTGGCGGGCGATGTTCTCCAGCACCACGATCGCATCGTCGACCACCAGCACCGCTGCCACGATCAGCGCCATCAGCGAAAGCGTGTTGAGCGAGAACCCGAGCAGGGCGATGATCGCCAGCGCGCCCAGCAGCGAGACCGGAATCGCCACGGTCGGCACCAGCGCCGCGCGCCAGTGGCCGAGGAAGGCCAACACCACCAGCACCACCAGCGCGATCGCCAGCAGCAGCGTCAGCTCGGCCTCGCGCAGGGTGGCGCGGATCACCGGCGAGCGGTCCATCACCACCTGCATGTCGATGGCGGCCGGCAGCAGTGCCTGCAGCGTGTCCATCTGCGCCTGGATGGCATCGACGGTCTCGATGATGTTCGCGTCCGGCTGGCGGCTGACGATCAGCAGCACCGCCGGGCGCTCGTTGTGGAAGCCGCTGGCATAGCGATCCTCCACGCCTTCGCTGATCCCGGCCACATCCTCCAGGTACACCGGGCGGCCGTCGCGCATCGCCACGATCAGGCGGCGGTACTCAGCCGCGGTGCGCAGCTGCAGCGTGGCCTCCAGCTGCCACTGCTGGGCCTGGCTGGCCACCGTGCCCAGTGGCTTGAGCGCGTTGGCGTTGCGGATCGCCGCAGCGATGTCGTCCAGCGCGATGCGGTGATGGTTCAGGGCATTGGGATCGAGCGAGACGCGTACCGCGGGCAGTGAGCTGCCGCCCACCTGCACCTCGCCGACGCCGGGAATCTGCGCCAGCTTCTGTGCGATCACGGTGGAGGCCACGTCGTAGATCTGGCCCGGCGCGAGGCTGTCCGAGCTCAGCGCCAGCGCCATGATCGGCGCCTGCGAGGGATTCACCTTGCGGTACTGGGGCATGCCCGGCATGCCGCTGGGCAGCTGCGCGCGCGCGGCATTGATCGCCGCCTGCACGTCGCGCGCGGCATCGTCCACGTTGCGGCCGAGCGCGAACTTGAGCTCGACCTGGGTCGAGCCCTGGGTGCTGGCCGAGTCGATCCCGGTCAATCCCGGGATGGTGCCCAGGGCACGCTCCAGCGGCGTGGCGACGTTGGCCGCCATCGATTCCGGACTCGCGCCCGGCAGGCTGGCACTGACGTTGATCGCCGGGTAATCAACCTGCGGCAATGGCGCGACCGGCAGCAGGCGCAGCCCGAGCAGGCCGGCCAGCACCACCGCGACCGCCAGCAGCACGGTCGCGACGGGATGCTGCACGAACCAGCCGATCGCCCGCGACAGCGGACTCACGCCAGCGCCTCGTCAGCCTCGTCGCTCACCGGCGCGGGGCGCTGGCGGAAGCGGTCGAAGAACAGGTAGATCACCGGCGTGGTGAACAGGGTCAGCACCTGGCTGACGATCAGCCCGCCCACCATCACCAGGCCCAGCGGCTGGCGCAGCTCCGCGCCCGAGCCACTGGCGAACATCAGCGGGATCGCGCCGAACAGCGCGGCCAGCGTGGTCATCAGGATCGGACGGAAGCGCAGCAGCGCGGCCTGGTGGATCGCCTGGCGCGGCGCCATGCCGTACTCGCGCTCGGCCTCCAGCGCGAAGTCGATCATCATGATCGCGTTCTTCTTGACCAGCCCGATCAGCAGCACGATGCCGATCACCGCGATCAGGTCCAGGCTGCGCCCGCTGACCAGCAGCGCCAGCAGCGCACCCACCGTGGCCGAGGGCAGGGTGGAGAGGATGGTGATCGGGTGGATGAAGCTCTCGTAGAGCACGCCCAGCACCAGGTACATCACCACCACCGCCGCCAGCACCAGCCACAAGGTGCTCGACAGCGACGCGCGGAACGCATCGGCCGCGCCCTGCAGGCGCAGTTCGACGCTGGTCGGCAGGCCGATCGCGGCGCGCGCGCCCTCGATGGCATCCACCGCTTCGCCCAGCGATGCCTCCGGGGCGAGGTTGAACGAGAACGTCACCGCCGGGAACTGGCCGACGTGGTTGATCAGCAGCTGCGCGGGCCGCTGCTCGATCCGCGCGATGCCGCCCAGCGGCACCTGCTGTCCGTCCGGACCGGTGACGTGCAGGCGCGCGATCGCATCTGGGCCGAAGGCTACGTCCGGGCGCGCTTCCAGCACCACGCGGTACTGGTTGGCCTGGGTGAAGATGGTCGAGATCTGCCGTTGCCCGAACGCGTCGTACAGCGCATCGGCGATGGTCTCCACGCTGATTCCCAGGCGCGCCGCGGCGACCCGGTCGATCACCACATGCGCCTGCAGGCCCTGGTTCTGCAGATCGCTGGCGACGTCGGCCAGCGCCGGTGCCTGCTGCAGATGCTCGAGCAGGCGCGGCGTCCACGTTTCCAGCTGCGCGATATCCGGGCTGGTCAGGGTGAACTGGTACTGGGTCCGGCTGATCCGGTCTTCGATGCCCAGTTCCTGCACAGGCTGCAGATACAGTTTGATGCCCGGAACATGCGCCACGCGCTGCTGCAGCCGCGCGATGATCGCCTGCGCATCGGCAGCGCGTTGTGCGTGCGGTTTCAACTCGATCAGCAGCCGCCCGCTGTTGAGCGTGGCGTTGTTGCCGTCCACGCCGATGAACGAGGACAGGCTGGCCACGTCCTCATCCTCCAGTAACGCTGCGGACAGCGCCTGCTGGCGCTGCGCCATCGCCTGGAAGGAGATCGATTGCGGTGCCTCGCTGATGCCCTGGATCAGCCCGGCATCCTGCACCGGGAAGAAGCCCTTGGGCACCCACACGTACAGCAGTGCCGTCAGCACCAGCGTGGCGACGGTGGCGGCCAGCATGAGCGGCTGGCGTTGCAGCACCCAGTGCAGCTGCCGATCGTAGACCGCTACGACGCGATCGAACGGGTCACCCTGCTGCGCCGATTCCTGCCCATCCGCGTCGCGGCGGGTGGCGTGACCCGCCTTGAGCAGGCGCGCGCACATCATCGGCGTCAGCGTCAGCGAGACCAGCAACGAGATGCCGATCGCCACCGCGAGCGTGATCGCAAACTCGTGGAACAGCTTGCCGACCACATCGGCCATGAACAGCAGCGGGATCAACACCGCGATCAACGACAGCGTCAGCGAGATCAGGGTGAAGCCGATCTGCCTGGCGCCCTTCAGTGCTGCCTGCATCGGCGTGGCACCGCGCTCCAGGTGGCGGGCGATGTTCTCCAGCATGACAATCGCATCGTCCACCACGAAGCCGGTGGCGATGGTCAGCGCCATCAGGGTGAGATTGTTGAGCGAGAAGCCGGCCAGCAGCATCACCCCGAACGTGCCGACCAGCGACAGCGGGACCGCGATGCTGGGAATGATCGTGGCCGGAATGTTGCGCAGGAACAGGAAGGTGACCATCACCACCAGGGCGATCGCGATCAGCAGCTCGTGCTGTACGCCGCGGATGGATGCGCGGATCGATTCGGTGCGATCGCTCAGGATGGTCACATCCACCCCGGCCGGCAGTGAGGCCTGCAGCTGCGGCAGCAGCGCACGCACCTGGTCGACCACGGCGATCACGTTCGCGCCTGGCTGACGCTGGGTGTTGATCAGCACCGCCGGGGTGGTGCCCGACCACGCGGCCAGCTGGCGGTTCTCGGCGCCATCCTCGATGGTGGCGACATCGCCCAGGCGCAGCGGTGCGCCGTCCTTCCAGGCCAGGATCAGGGCGCGATACTCGGCCACCGAGCGCATCTGATCGTTGGCATCGAGCATGATCGCGCGGGTCGGGCCGTCGAAGCTGCCCTTGGGCATGTTGACGTTGGCCGTGCCGATCGCGGTGCGGATGCTGGCCATGCTCAGGCCGTTGGCGGCGAGCGCGGAAGGATTGACCTGGATGCGCACCGCCGGGCGCTGCCCACCGGCCAGGCTGACCAGGCCGACGCCGGGCAGCTGCGAGAGCCGCTGCGCCATGCGCGTATCGACCAGGTCGTGCACCTGCGGCAGCGAGAGGCCCTGTGAGGTCACCGCCAGGGTCAGGATCGGTGTATCGGCCGGATTGACCTTGCGATACACCGGTGGCACCGGCAGGTCGTCGGGCAGGAAGCTGTCGGCGGCGTTGATCGCGGCCTGCACTTCCTGCTCGGCCACGCCGAGCGCCACCTCCAGCGAGAACTGCAGCGTGATCACCGATGCGCCGCCCGAACTGGTCGAGGACATCTGCTTCAGGCCCGGGATCTGGCCCAGCTGTCGTTCCAGCGGCGCGGTGACCGCGCTGGTGGTGACATCCGGGCTGGCGCCGGGATACAGCGTGGTGATCTGGATGATCGGGTAATCGACCTGCGGCAGTGCCGCGACCGGCAGCAAGCGGTAGGCCATCACGCCGGACAGCAGCAGCGCCACCATCAGCAGCGTGGTCGCGACCGGGCGCTCGATGAAGGGGCGCGAGAGGTTCATGCGCCGGTCCGCGGCGGGTCCTGCTCCACCACCTCGACCTTGGCGCCTTCGCGCAGCCCGTCGATGCCTTCCACCACCACACGCTCGCCGGCCTTGAGGCCTTCGCGCACCGAGACGCGTTCGCCATCGGCCGGGCCGAGCACCACGCTGCGCAGGGACGAGGTGTCATCGGCCGCGATCACGTAGACGTAGCTGCCCTTGCTGCCGAACTGCACGGCGGCATTGGGAATGACCACCGCATCGCTGCTGCTGACCTGCAGGCGCACGTTGACGAACTGGTTGGGGAACAGCGACTCATCCGCATTGGCGAACTGCGCGCGCAGCTTCAGCGTACCGGTGGCGGTATCGATGCGGTTGTCCAGGCTGGAGAGCACGCCGTCACCCAGCGCGGTGCGCTCCTCGCGGTCCCAGGCTTCCACGGTCAACCGGGGATCGGCGCGTGCGGCAGCGACCACCGCCGGCAGGTCCGGCTCTGGCACGGTGAACAGCACGCTGATCGGGGTGGTCTGGGTGATGGTTGCCAGCGGCTCGGTATCGCCACTGCGCACCAGGTTGCCGACATCCACATTGCGCAGGCCCATGCGCCCGGCCACCGGCGCGGTGATGCGGGTGTACTGCAGCTGCAGGCGTGCTTCATCCACCGCCGCCTGGTCGGTCTGGCGGCGGCCCTGCAGCTGGCGCACCTTGCTCTGCTGATCACTGAGGTCCTGCGCGGAGACGAAGTGCTTGCTCTGCAGTTCGGCGAAGCGCTTGAGCTGGCTTTCGGCATTGTCCAGCTCGGCCAGGTTCTGCTGCTGGGTACCCAGCGCACGCGAGAGCTGCACCTGGAACGGGCGCGGATCGATCTCGGCCAGCAGCTCGCCGGCGGTGACGTGCTGGCCCTCGGAGAAGGCCAACCGAAGCAGTTCGCCATCCACGCGGCTGCGGATGCTCACCGTATGCAGCGGGGTCACCGTGCCGAGCGCTTTCAGACGCACCACCAGATCTTCCTGCGTCGCGGTGGCCACACGCACCGGGGTCGGCTGCGGACCCCCGGACGGGCCGGCGGCGGGGGCGGGCGAGAGCAGCTTCCATGCAGCGATGGCGGCCAGGCTGACAGCGGCAGCGATCAACAGCGGTTTGGCCAAACGACGGCGAGACGACGGGGGCGTTGAAGCGGACATACGCATCCTGCGCACCCTCCACCGGAGCAGTGCGTCCATGGGGACCGGCCGACGGCGGCAGGTCAACGGGGGAGAGGGTGTCTGGCGGGGCAGCGGGTGGAACACCGCCGCGTGGCTGGATGCCGTTCGAAGGGAACGGGAGCGCCATGATACAGGGCCGGGCCGCTCAAGCTCCCGTGACCTTGGTCATGCCCGCCGGTGCGTCAATGTACCTCGTCGCGATACACGAACTTCGGCATTTCCCATTTGAAGTGGATCGCCAGCAGGCGGAACAGGAAGCCACCGCCCAGGCACCACAGCGTGGCCGCGTTGAGTGACACACCGAGTTCCAGCAGGGTCAGGTAGGCCGCGCCGGTGAGCAGGGTGATCACCGCATACAGTTCTTTCTGGAAGATCAGCGGCACCTCGTTGCACAGCACATCGCGCAGCACGCCGCCGAACGCACCGGTGAGCATGCCGGCGATCAGGATGATCGGCACCGTGTGCCCGCCCTCGCGCGCGACCGCGCAGCCGATCAGGGTGAACGCGATCAGGCCCAGCCCATCGAGCACCAGGAAGGTGCGCCGGAAGTGGTGCATCCAGCGTGCCACCCAGGTCGCGATCAGCGCCGCGCAGATGGTAAAGCCCAGGTACTCCGGGTGCTTCACCCAGCCCAGCGGGTAATGGCCGAGCACGATGTCGCGCAGCGAGCCGCCGCCGAGCGCGGTCACGCAGGCGATGATGACCACGCCGAACAGGTCCATGCGGCGGCGGCCGGCCGACAGCGCGCCGGTCATGGCTTCGGCCGAGATGGCGATGAGGTAGATCAGGGAGAGCAGCATGGGGTGGCTCCGGGGGACACATCAGGCGGGGACGGAAACGCACACGCATCACGCCAGCGCCGCTGCACTGTCGTGAGGTGGGATTCCGTTGCCGCTCCCGCTGTCCTTTTGCCTGAGAGTTCGGTGGCCAAGGCCACGTGCCCCTTCGGCGGGTCATTGAAGACCTCTCTCCAGATCGGCGTGTCGGATGCATGGTTGGTGGCTGTGCAGCCACCGGCCTGAGCGATTATGGGAGCCTGCGCCTTCGGCGGGCGCCAGCGCGGCGCCTCTCTCCTGCATCCGGGGCGGATTCTAGCAGCCGCCGGGCCCGTGCCGGGGGATAATCCCGGTATGCCCGCTGAACCCGCCCTCTGGTACCTGTACCTGCTTGAATGCCGCAACGGCAGCTATTACGCCGGCATCAGCAACGACGTGGACGCGCGCTTCCAGGCCCATCTCGCCGGCAAAGGGGCGAAATACACCCGCGCCAACCCACCGGTGAAGGTGCTGGCGATGCGCGCCTACCCGGACCGGGCAGCGGCGTCGAAGGCCGAGTGGCAGCTCAAGCGGCAACCGCGGGAGCGCAAGCTGGCGTGGCTGCAGTTGGGCGACCCCATGTAGCGCGGCACCCGGCTTGTTCGCGCCTTCGCCGGCGGCATACCATCGACCCTCGTTTGTTGATCCGCTTGCCCAAGCCCTGGAGTGCCATGTCCCGCGATCTGTCGTTGTACCCGGAAGATGAGAATGGCGATGTGCTCTGGAACATGCTGCAGGACGGCGATGACCTGTCGGTTCCGCGCGAGGTGGATTTCGCGTTGATCTTCCCGACCCAGGACGTGGCGATCGCCTTCGCCGTGCACCTGCTCAAGAACGACCAGAAGGTGTCCTTCGCCGCGTATGAGGGCAACGATGAGTTCCCGTGGCAGGTGGTGGTGCATCCGCTGATGCTGCCGACCCACCAGAACATCGCCGGCTTCGAAGGTCTGCTCGCGAGTGAGGCGGTGTCCTACAGCGGTCAGGTGGATGGCTGGGGATGCCTGTCGCAGGGCTGATCAGGGCGTCGGCGGCCGTTTCGGCCGGCGATCCTCCTGAGCATCGCCGAAGATGATCCGCGCGCTGCGCTGGTAGCTCCAGTACGCCACTGCCCAGTTCAGCAGCACCACCACGCGGTTGCGGAAGCCGATCAGGAAGAACACGTGCGCGGCCAGCCAGAACCACCACGCCAGCACGCCGGAGAGCTGCAGGCGGCCAAGGTGGACGATCGCGGCCATGCGCCCGATGGTCGCCAGGTTGCCGAAGTCCTGGTACTTGAACGGGCCCGGCGCAGGCTTGCCGGCCAGACGCGCCTGGATCGTGGTCGCCACGTGCTTGCCCATCTGCTTGGCCGCCGGGGCGACCCCGGGTACCGGCTTGCCATCGGCCTGGGTCAACGCAGCCAGATCACCGGCAACGAAGATCTCCGGGTGGCCCTCCAGTGTGAGATCGGGCTGTACCGGCACGCGGCCGGCGCGGTCCAGTGGCACGTCCAAGGTGCGTGCCAGCGGAGAGGCGGCGACACCCGCGGCCCAGACCACGGTACGGGCCTCGACGAAGCGTTCGCCCAGCTGGAAGCCTTCCGCATTGATGTCGCTGACCGGCATGCCGGTGAGCACTTCCACGCCCAGCTTTTCCAGCTGCCGCCGCGCCTTGAGCGAGAGCACCTCGGGGAAGGTGGACAGCACGCGCGGGCCGGCCTCGACCAGGCGGACCTTGGCCGAGGCGGGATCGATATGGCGGAACTCATTGCGCAGCGTATGCCGTGCGATTTCGGCCAACGTGCCGGCCAGCTCCACGCCGGTGGGGCCGCCACCGACGACGGCGAAGCTGAGCCAAGCGGCTTTGCGCGCGGGATCGGGTTCGGCCTCGGCGCGCTCGAAGGCGAGCAGCAGCTTGCGGCGCAGCGCGATGGCATCGTCCAGCGTTTTCAGGCCCGGCGCATCGGCGGCCCATTCGTCGTGACCGAAGTAGGCGTGAGTGGCGCCGGTGCACAGCATCAGGGTGTCGTAGGTGATCTGCGTGCCATCGGCCAGCGTCGCAGTGCGTGCGGCCTTGTCGATGTCAGTGACTTCACCCAGGCGCACTTCAACGTTGCGCTGGTGACCGAGGATGTGGCGCAGCGGGGCGGCGATATCCGGCGCCGACAGGCCCGCGGTGGCCACCTGGTAGAGCAGCGGCTGGAACAGATGGTGGTTGCGACGGTCCACCAGGGTGATGCGCACGTGCGCCGAAGCCAAGGCACGGGTGGCCCAGAGGCCGGCAAAACCACCACCGATGATGAGCAGGTGGGGCGTGGGATCGCGGGTCATGCTTCACTCCTTGGCGGGCGCCGGAGGGGGGCGGCGCAGGTCGTCTCGTGATGCCGCCCATGGTCGCACGTGATGCGCGATGTTCACGTCGATGGCCGATACTGGGTTCAGGGGCCATAGCGCTTGCCCGATGGCCGATCCGATTCCGCCCTGGAGACCGAGATGTCCGAACCGGAAAAGCGCATCGCCCTGTTGATCGATGCCGACAACGCACCTTCTTCCAAGATCGACGCGGTGCTGGCTGAAGTCGCCCGCTACGGCGTGGCCAATGTCCGCCGTGCCTACGGCAACTGGAAGAGCCCTCGGTTGAAAGGGTGGGAGTCCGTGCTGCACGAATACGCGATCCGCCCGATCCAGCAGTTCGCCTACAGCCGGGGCAAGAATGCCTCGGACATGGCGATGGTGATCGATGCGATGGACATGCTGTACGCCCGCAATCTGGACGGCTTTGCGATCGTCTCCAGCGATGCGGATTTCACCCCGCTGGTGATGCGCCTGCTGACCGACGGGGTGAAGGTGTACGGCTTCGGCGAGAAGAAAACGCCCGAGCCGTTCGTCAACGCCTGCTCGAAGTTCACCTACATCGAAGCCCTGGGTCAGCCGCATCCGGCCGACCAGGAGGTGGAGCAGGACAACGAGGAAACCCGCCCGCGCAAGAGCGGCCCGGAGCTGCGCAACGATACCCGGCTGGTGCAGATGCTGCGCCGCGCGGTGACCTCGGCCGAAGCCGAGGATGGCTGGTCGCACCTAGGCCCGGTCGGCAGCCAGATCGGCAACCAGGCCTCGTTCGATTCGCGCAATTACGGGTACAGCAAACTCAGCGATCTGTTGGCCGCGACCGGCCTGTTCGAGATGAAAAAAGAGGGCAAGTCGACCTATGTACGCGCCCTGCCCAAGAAGAATGCGGCGAAGGCGGCGAAGTAACCGCCGGCCTCAGCGCAGCAGCACGGCCAACGGGCGGGCCGTGCTGCCGTTGAAGCCATCGGAGAAGCCCCGGACAGCCTCCGGCAGCGCGCCGCTGGCCAGCAGCAACAGGGCAGCGCTGAGCATCAGATTGCGATGGTGGCGGCGATAACCAACCACGAGCGTGCCGATCCCGGCAATGAGCAACACGATTTCGAGCGCGTAAAGGATCATTGTTTTTCATCCATGAAATGACGGTCGGCCCGCCTATAGGCGTATCGTAGCGGCACCGCGCGGCCCCGTGGCGCGCCTCGCCCGATACGAGACACCGATCATGCTGAAAATCTGGGGCCGTCGCAATTCCAGCAACGTGCGCAAAGTGCTGTGGTGTGCCGAGGAGATCGGAGCGCCGTACGAGTCGATCGAGGTCGGCGGCGCATTCGGCGGCACGCAGTCGCCGGAATACCGTGCGATGAACCCGAACGGGCTGGTGCCGGTGATCGAAGACCACGGCTTGCCGCTGTGGGAATCCAACACGATCGTGCGCTACCTCTCGGCGCGCTATGCGCTGGGCACGCTGTACCCGGAAGACGTGGTGGCGCGCGCGCAGTCGGAAAAGTGGATGGACTGGACCACCTCGACCTTCGCCGGCGTGTTCCGCGATCTGTTCTGGGGCACGTTGCGGACCGCGCCGGCCGATCGCGATGAGGCGCGTATCGCCGCCGCGCTGGTGCGTTCGGGCGAGTTGCTGGCGATGGCCGATGAGGCCTTGTCGCGGCAGCCGTATCTGTCCGGTGAGCAGTTCGCCATGGGCGATATCCCGCTGGGCGCCTTCATCTATGCTTGGTTCGAGATGCCGATCCAGCGCCCCGACCTGCCACATCTGGCCGCCTGGTACGAACGGCTGAAACAGCGGCCGGCGTATCAGCGTGGGGTCATGACGGCGTTGACCTGAGCAGCCGTGCCGACCCACGGTCGGCACCTGCCGGGCTAATACAGATCCATCGGATCCACATCCAGCGACCAGCGCACCTTGCGTGCCTGAGGCAGTCCGGAAATCTGCGGTGTCACCTGATCCAGTACGCCGTGCAGCGGGCGCCGCGCGGGTGAGGACAACAGCAGCTGGGTGCGCTGGTAGCCGGCGCGGCGTGGCATCGGTGCCGGCATCGGGCCATAGCGCTCTACCGCGGCATCGTCGGGAATCAACGCACGCACCGCACTGAGCATCGCATTGGCATGCTCCACCTGCTGCGCTTCGGCACGCAGCAGCGCCAGATGCGCGAAGGGCGGGAAACCGGCCGCCTCGCGCTGCTGCAGCTCGGCCTCGGCGAAAGCGTGATACCCACCGTTGACCAGTGTTTCCAGCAGCGGATGCCCCGGGTGATGCGTCTGCAGCCAGACCTCGCCGGCATCCACCGCCCGCCCGGCGCGGCCGGCGACCTGAATCAGCTGCTGGGCGAGCTTTTCACTTGCGCGGAAGTCGGCCGAGAACAGGCCTTCATCGATCCCCACCACCACCACCAGGGTCAGCTTCGGCAGGTCGTGGCCCTTGGCCAGGATCTGCGTGCCGACCAAGATGCCCGCGCGATCGCCGAGCGAGGCCAACTGGGTTTCCAGCGCATCGCGCTTGCCGGTGGTGCCGCGGTCGATGCGGATCACCGGGAACTCCGGAAAGGCCTCCACCAGGTGTTCTTCCAGCCGCTCGGTACCAATGCCCTGCGGCTGCAACGCCAGGCTGCCGCACTCCGGGCAGGCCAGCGGCGCGGACTGGCGCGCGCCACAGTGGTGGCACTGCAGGCGGCGGCCGCCGGCATGCACCGTCATCGGCGCATCGCAGCGCTGGCACGGCGCGGTCCAGCCGCAGTCATGGCAGAGCAGCACGGGCGCATAGCCGCGGCGGTTCTTGAACACCAGAACCTGGTGCCCCGCCTGCAGATGCTGGGTGATGCCGGCCAGCACTTCTGGCGAGAGCCCATCGCGCAGCGGTCGTTTGCGCACATCCAGCACGCGCACCACGGGCGGACGCGCGGCGCCCGCGCGCTGCTTCAGGCGCAGATGGGTGTAACGACCGGCATGTGCGTTGTGCAGCGATTCCAGTGATGGCGTCGCGCTGCCGAGCACCACGGCCACGTCCAGCGCCTTGGCGCGCACCAACGCGAAATCGCGTGCGTGATAGCGGATGCCGTCCTGTTGTTTGTAACTGCCGTCGTGCTCTTCGTCGATCACGATCAGGCCCGCATTGGGCAGCGGGGTGAACACCGCCGAGCGTGTGCCGACGATGACCTGCGCTTCGCCCCGCGATGCGGCCGCCCACACGCGGGCACGCTCGTTGTCGTTCAAGCCGGAGTGCAGCACATGCACCGGAATGCCCAGGCGGTTGCGGAAGCGCGACAGCGTCTGCGGCGTCAGCCCGATCTCCGGCACCAGCACCAGCGCCTGCTTGCCACGCGCCAGGCAGTCGACGATGGCCTGCAGGTAGACCTCGGTCTTGCCGCTGCCGGTCACGCCATCGAGCAGGTAGGCGGCAAAGCCGTCGGCGGAGGTGATCGCGGCGATCGCCTCGGCCTGTTCAGCGTTGGGTGCGGGGCCGCTGGCCGGCGAGGCGACCGCCGGTGCATGCGCCAGCGCGATCCGTTCGACCAGATCGCGCTTGGCCAGCGCGCGCGCGGCGCTGCGCCAGTCGTCCATCAAGGTGTCGAGGCGGTCTTCATTCACTACACCCTCGGCCAGGCACTCGGCCAGGCGCTGCGGGCGGGTACCGCTGCGCAGCTTGGGCTGCGGGTCGCGCCCGGCCGCCGTGAGCTGCCAGCCCCACTGATGGGTGTCCGGCACCGCCTCACCCCGCCGCAGCGGACCGGGCAGGGCGGTGCTGATCACCTCCCCCAGTGGCGCATGGGTGTAGCGCGCCAGCCACTGCAGCGAACGCCACAGTTCACCGGTCACCAGCGGCGTGGTATCGATCCACTCGATCGCGGCGCGCAGGGTCCCCGGATCCTCGACCTGGCCGATCCCGGCCACCACCCCGACCAGCTCGCGGGAGCCGAAGGGCACCCGGATCCGTTGCCCGGTCATCTGCGCATCCGGGGCCGGGCCGGGCGGCGGAGCGTAGTCGAACAATTGCGGCAGCGGCACCGGCAGGGCGACGCGCAGGGTGGAAGACAAGGAGGTCATCGGGTCAGTGTAGCGGGCAGGAGCGGGCCCGATCACGCCCATTCACCGTCTCAACCGGGTACGCGCCGAATCATAAATCCCACCTAAATATCCGACTTGATTGGAGATTCAGGCTTATCCACATCTTCTGTGGATAAGTCTGTGTGCCACTGCGTATGTGACCGCCTTGCGTCAGGAACTTCCGACGTTCTCCTCAGGTTGGTCAAAAAATAGCCACGCAACAATGATCAATAAAAACAACAAGATAGCTGTGAAACAAAGTTGAAACAGACTTGACGGGAGCCTCGCCTCTCGTTCCGCCCCGGTTTTACGTGGTGCTGTGCACAACCTTTTGGGCCGGAAGGCTTTGCAGACCGTGGCCGCTCACAGGAAGTGAACATCCGCGCGCCGCTGGAGTGACGCAATCGCTATCATTTCCACACAATGATGGAGTTGCTATGACGGCTGCGCCCGCCCCCGTTTCTTCTACCGCAGCCGGCGCGCTGTCGGCGTTTCTTCGTGGCGTTGAACGCCGCGCCCTGGTCGTGGCCGAGCTGCAGTGCGGTGATCCGACGGTGGCCGAGCAGGCCCTGGTCGCGGTGATGCGCGCCTTCGCCGGGATCGCCAGCGACCTGCCCATGGCCCAGTGGCCGGAACGGTTCTGGTCGTTGCTGGTACACCGTGCGCCGTTGCGTGAGCCGGCTGGAGGCCATTGGCCGGCCCCCTTGGAGCACCTGGCCGGGCTGGCCCCGTCGGCGCGATTGGCGTTTCTGCTGCGGATCGGCGGCGGTCTGGATGAAGCCGCAGCCGCGCAGATCCTGGATCTGCCCATGGCTGACTACCAGCACGCGCTGGCCGATGCCTGCCCGCGCGATGCCCATGGCAACCCCGATGCCGCCGGCTGGCGCGCGCTGGCCGAACAGGTCCAACTGCGCATCCGTGATCTGCCGGCCACCCGCCTGCAGCGTCTGCAGCAGCCGGTGGCCGCTCCGGCCAGCCAGCAGCCCGATGCCGCCTCCTGGCGCACCCCGGTCAAGTCCGATGCCCCCACGCAGCGCCGCCCGCTCAAGCGCCAGCGTGGCCGTCGCTTCCCCTGGAAGGGCGTGCTGATCGTCGCGGTGACGGTGGGCGTGCTGCTTGGCGGGGCGGCCTGGTGGAAGCACGCCCGCCAGGCCGGTGAGCCCGCAGCAGAGATCCCCGAGGGCGCGGTCGCCGATGACGCCCAGGTCACCGTGGAAGACCTGCCTGCCGACGACCTGCCGACCGTGGCCCCGACCGCTTCGCCCTACGCAGCCACGGACGCGGCCATGCTGGCCGATCCGGATCTGCCGACGGCCCGCGATGCCGATCTGTACGCCTGGTTCGCCGCAGGCGGTCCCGTGCCCGTGGACGAATCCCAAGCCCAGCCAAGCCGCCCTGAACCCGCTACCGCCGGCCTGGAGACGGCTGCCGCCGATGAGTAAGCCTGCCTTCCTGCTGATCGCCCTTGGGCTCTCCAGTGCGGCGCTCGCCGCCCCCAACCGGGTCGAGGTGCCGCTGGCGGTGCCGGCCCCGCCGAGCGCCACCGCGCCGGCCATCCCGGCAACCCCGGCGGCGCTTGATCCGGCCCAGCTGCGCGAGCTGCGCAGCCGCTATGCCGCCTGGCAGGCCATGAGCGAGAGCGAGCGCGCCCGCGTCCGTGCGGCAGCGGCACGCGTGGCAGCACTGCCGCCCGCCCAGCAGCAGGCCCTGCGCCAGCGCTTCGCCGAGCAGGACCAGCGCTTCCGCGACGGCTGGCTGCTCGGTCCCCAGCTTGGCCATGAATTCACCAAGCTGCAGGGACTGTTCGGCTATCTGCCGGCCGAACAGCGCCCGGCCGCGTTGGCGGTGCTGCGCCAGCTCACGCCCTCCCAGCTCACCCAGCTCACCTTGGTGGCCCAGCGCACTCCGCCGCAGGACCGCGACCGCGTGCGCGCCGAGTTCCTGGGCGTGGCCCCGGCCGCACGGGACACCTGGCTGCGCGAGAACGTGGGCCACTGACGGCATCGCCCCGTTTACCTCAAAGCGCGGCTTTTCCCCGGCCGCGCGCGTAAGATGTCGGGCCGCAACCCGGTGCCTGTGCCTTCCGCGCGCGACCGTAGTTGCCGTCTGTGACGTCCATGTCTACCGCTTCCTCCACGCCGCGCCTCTCCCGGGAAGTGCGCGCCACCGGTCTGCTCGCGCTGCCGCTGGTTCTGGGCCATGTCTCCACCGGCCTGATCTCCTTCGTCGACAACGTGATCGCCGGTCACCACGGCACCCACACGCTCGCCGCCGTCACCATCGGTACGGCGCTGCTGTGGCTGCCGATGCTCATCCCGATCGGCACCCTGATCTCGCTGACCGCCTCGGTCTCGCAGCTGCACGGCGCGGGCCGCGAGCGCGAGATCGGCCCGCTGTTCCGGCAGGCGTTGTGGCTGGCGCTGGGGCTGGGCCTGATCATGTTCACCTTCCTCACGGTGGTGCCGCCGCTGCTGCCGGCGTTCGGCATTGCGCCGGACATCGTGCCCGGTGCGACCGCGTTCCTGCACGCGGTGCGCTGGGGCGGCCCGGCGCTGACGCTGTATTTCTGCATGCGCTACCTCAGCGAGGGCATGCACTGGACGCTGCCGACGATGCTGCTCGGCTTTGGCGGCCTGCTGGTGCTGGCACCACTGGGTTACGTGCTCTGCTACGGCAAACTCGGCTTCCCCGAGCTGGGTGCCGAAGGCCTGGGCATGGCCTCGGCGATCATGATGTGGCTGCAGGCGCTGTGCTTTGCCGGCTATCTCTGGAAGACCAAGCGCTTCGCCCACCTGCAGCTGTTCTCGCACTTCGAGGCGCCACGCTGGAGCGCGATCTGGGACCTGCTGAGGACCGGACTGCCGATCGGCATCACCGTGCTCATGGAAGGCGGGCTGTTCATCGTTACCGCACTGCTGATCGGTCGCCTCGGTGCCACCGAAGCAGCCTCGCACCAGATCGCCATCAACGTCGCGCAGCTGTGCTTCATGATCCCGATGGGCGTGGCCGAGGCCACCACGGTGCGGGTCGGCCATGCGGTCGGCAGCGGCGATGGGCTGGGCGTGCGCCGCGCAGCGATCGCCGGGCTGCTGATCATCCTGGGCACACAGACGCTGTCGGCGCTGGTGCTGCTGTTCGGCCATGACGCCATCGTCGGCGTCTACACGAACGATCTGGGCGTGGCCGCACTGGCCTCGACCCTGCTGTTGTACGCGGCGGCGTTCCAGTTCCCGGATGGCATCCAGGTGCTCTCGGCCGGCGCGTTGCGCGGGCTCAAGGACACCCGCGTGCCGATGTTCATCGCCATGTTCTCGTACTGGGGCCTGGGCATGCCGCTCGGCGCCGGGCTGGGCCTGGGGCTGGGCATGGGCCCGCAGGGCATGTGGCTGGGGCTCATCCTGGGCCTGACTGCCGCCGCCATCCTGATGGCCTGGCGCCTGCGCGTGAGCAGCGCCCGCGCCGGTCTCCCTTCGACACCCTGACTTGTGTCCGATGCCGGCGCGCCCGGCACCGGCTATTCTGGCACCACGGCAAGAAGCCACTTTGGAGTTACCCCATGAATCAACCCGCGCGTCGCAATCCCGTCGCCAGCTTCTTCATCGGGCTGTGGGATGTGATGAACTTTACCCGCCGGCTCATCCTCAACCTGGTGTTCTTCGGGCTGCTGTTCCTGATCCTGATCGTGTTCATCGTCGCGATGGGCAAGAGCGCGACCTCGAAGACATCGCTGCAGGACCGCACCACGCTTGTGATCGCACCGGAAGGCCGCCTGGTCGAGCAGTTCAGTGCTGATCCGGTCAGCCGCGCGCTGGGCAAGGCCGTGGGCGACAAGAGCGCCGAAGAGATCCAGCTGCGCGATCTGATCCGCGCCTTGGAGGCTGCCAAGACCGACAAGAAGATCGAGCGCGTGGTGCTGGAGCTGGACAAGCTGCAGCCGAGCGGTTTCGCCTCGATGCGCGAAGTGACGGTCGCGCTGCAGGAACTGCGCGCCGCCGGCAAGCAGGTCGTGGCCTTCAGCGAGAACATGAGCCAGTCGCAGTACCTGCTCGCCGCGCAGGCCAATGAGGTCTACCTGGACCCGATGGGCGGCGTGGTGCTCGAGGGCCTGGGCCGCTACCGCCAGTACTTCCGCACCGGCCTGCAGGACAAACTCGGCGTGGACGTGCACCTGTTCAAGGTGGGCGAGTACAAGTCGGCCGCCGAGCCGTATGTGCTGGATGCTGCCTCGCCGCAGGCCAAGGAAGCCGATCTGTTCTGGATGAACGACGTGTGGCAGCGCTATCTGGCCGACATCGCCAAGGCGCGCAAGCTCGACCCGGCACAGCTGGCCGCCGGCATCGACACCATGCCCGAGGGCATCGCCGCCGCCGGTGGCGACCTGGCCAAGTTCGCCCTGCAGCAGAAGCTGGTGGACGGCCTGAAGACGCGCGAGGAAGTGGACACGCTGCTGACCGAGCGCGGCATCGCCGACGATGACGCCGACGGTGGCTACCGCAACGTCAACCTCGATGCGTACCTGAGCGTGCTCGACAGCCGTCGTTCGCCGATGGATTCGCGGCCGCAGGTGGCCGTGATCGTGGCGTCCGGTGAAATCTCCGGTGGCGATCTGCCGGCCGGGCGCATCGGTGGCGAGTCGACCTCGGCGCTGCTGCGTGAAGCACGCGACGACAAGGACGTGAAGGCCGTGGTGCTGCGCGTCAGCTCGCCGGGCGGTGAAGTGTTCGCCTCCGAGCAGATCCGCCGCGAAGTGGTCGCGCTGAAGGAAGCCGGCAAGCCGGTGGTGGTGTCGATGGGTGATCTGGCCGCCTCGGGCGGGTACTGGATCAGCATGAATGCCGACCGCATCTACGCCGACCCGTCCACGATCACCGGTTCGATCGGCATCTTCGGCATGATCCCGAACGTGGCCCGCTCGCTGGACAAGATCGGCGTGCATACCGATGGCGTGGGCACCACCCGCTTCGCCGGTGCGTTCGACATCACCCGCCCCATGGACCCGGCCGTGGGCCAAGTCATCCAGTCGGTGATCAACAAGGGCTACGCCGATTTCACCGGCAAGGTCGCCGCCGCGCGCAACAAGCCGGTGGAAGCGGTCGATGAAGTCGCCCGCGGTCGCGTGTGGAGCGGTGCGCAGGCCAAGGAACGTGGCCTGGTCGATGACTTCGGTGGCCTGAAGGCCGCCGTGGCCGATGCCGCCAGCCGTGCCAAGCTGGGCGCGGATGACAAGTTCCGTGTGCGCTACATCGAGAAGGGCGCGACCCCGTTCGCGCAGTTCCTCAGCGGCTTCGCGGGCAGCCATGCTGGTGCCTGGATGCTGGGCGAGTCGGGCATGGCCCGCCTGATGCTGGCCCGTTCGATGCCGGAGCTGGATACCCAGCTGCGCTTCGTGGAAGAGGCTGCACGTGACCCGCGCAACAATGCGGCGCCGGTCAAGACGCTGGTGTACTGCTTCTGCGGTCTGTAACCGGCATCAGCGGTTCTGTGTGACACAAGAACGCCCGGCCTGTGCCGGGCGTTCTGCTATCTGGCCGTTGGCATCACGGGCTGGGGGGCGGCGTATCGCCGCTGGCGCGGTCGGCTTCGGCGGCGCGGGCATCGGCGGACTGCTGCAGGGTGTCGCTGACCGACCTGGCGCGGTCGATCGGTTCCTGGATCGCCTTGCGCAGTTCGGTGGCCTGCGGTTCCGGCGGTGTATCCGGTGCCGGGGGCACCGGGCGGTTGCAGGCGCTCAACACGATCATCGCGAGCAGCGGCAGGACAGTACGGATCATCATGGCAACCTCCCTCGTTCAGCCGGTGGCGGAGGACCAGTGTCCCACCGCCTCGCGCAACGCGCGTGATGGCGTCCGGCGTGCCGGCCATCGCGCGTTATCCTATCCGGGCTGCACCGTGGGTGCTGCATCCCATGGATCACCGCAGGAGAAGCACGTGAGCGCGCAACGTTGGCGACTGGATGGACAGACCGCATTGATCACCGGTGCGAGTGCCGGCATCGGCTTGGCGATCGCACGCGAACTGCTCGGCTTCGGCGCGGACCTGCTGATCGTCGGCCGCGATGCGGATGCGCTGGAGATGGCGCGCGATGAACTGGCCGATGCCTTCCCGGACCGTGAGATCCATGGCTTGGCTGCTGATGTGTCCGATGACGAAGACCGCCGCGAAATCCTCGACTGGGTGGAAGACCACAGCGATGGCCTGCACATCCTGGTCAACAATGCCGGCGGCAACATCAGCAAGCCGGCCACCGAATACACCGAAGACGAGTGGCGCGGGATCTTCGAGACCAACCTGTTCTCGGCATTTGAACTCTCGCGCTATGCGCACCCGCTGCTGGCCCGGCACGCGGCCTCGGCGATCGTCAACGTCGGCAGCGTGTCCGGGCTGACACACGTGCGCAGCGGCGCGGTCTACGGCATGACCAAGGCCGCCATGCACCAGATGACCCGCAACCTGGCGGTGGAGTGGGCCGAGGACGGCATCCGCGTCAACGCCGTGGCGCCGTGGTACATCCGCACCCGGCGCACGTCCGGCCCGTTGTCCGATCCGGACTACTACGAGCAGGTGATCGAGCGGACCCCGATGCGCCGCATCGGCGAACCGGAAGAGGTGGCGGCGGCAGTTGGGTTCCTGTGCCTGCCGGCCTCCAGCTACGTCACCGGTGAGTGCATCGCGGTGGATGGCGGATTTCTGCGTTACGGGTTCTGAGCCGGCCAGCGGCCGGCACTACCGGTTACAGGGGGCGCGGCAGAACCCTGTCATGGCACCGCGCAATCGCTCTCGGCCAACACCGCTTCAAGACGCGCGCGCTCGGTGGTCGCGGCGGCCTGATTGTCCGGCGTGGCGAAACGCTCGCGGCCCCGTGCATCGCGGAAACGCTGCTGCCAGCTGCTGCAGCGCTGTGCTTCGGCTACGGGCTCGCAGGCATCGCGCACCACTTCGCAGCTGGCCGCATTGCTCGGCGCATGGCTGCCCCCCAGGCCGGTGAGGGCCAGCGATTCGCAGCGTGACGGGGCGGGCTCGCGTTCGTGCAGGTAGCGGCCGCCATCGGCGGCGATGCACTGATAGATCTCCGGCAACGGTGGCTTGGGCGGGGCGGTCTGGTCATGTTCGGCCGCCGACGTCTGCGGGCGCAGCGCTGCGCTGTCGAGCAGGCCGCTGTCCTCGTCACCGGCCTGCGGCAGCGGCGGCATGGTGTGTTCGGTGGTGGGGGCCGCCGGGGCACTGTCGACCACGGCCGGGGCACGCACCGGCGCACTGATCCGTTGCATGCGCTGTTCGCTGCCAGCCGGACAGGCCACGCTCTGGATGGTCAGGTTGCCGCCCGCATCGGTGCAGCGGAAGAACACCGCCTCGTCGGCGGCGGCGGGCAGGGTCACAAGCAGCAGGGACAGCAGGTACCGTCGTTTCATCGCATCAGTGTAGGGCGCGGCGCGCTCAGTGGCCGCCGCAGTCCTGGTCCAGACGCGCGTCGATCCCGCGCTGCTCGCGGGTCAGCGCATCGCGCTCACTCTGCAGCGCACTGTTGTAGCGGCGGATCAGGTCCCAGCGCCGGTCTTTCAACCGCGAGCAGACCTCCTGCGCAGGCAGGGCATGGCACTCATCGCGCACCAGCACGTTGCCGGCCGGCACCACCACGCTGTTCTCCACACCCGGGTACGGATAGCCCCCACCTTGCCACTGCGAGCTGCCACCGCCGATGTTGATGCTGCCGCCGACCCGTGAGCCGCCGCCGCTGACCGAGAGCGAGCCGCCACTGCTGCGCACCGAACCGCTGCCCATCGGCATGATCGGTGGCAGCGGACGCGACGGTGGATAGCCACCCGATGGCGGCCGCGGGCCGGGCCGATAGGGCAGATAGGCATTCGTCCAGATCGGCACCCAGCGCGGATTGCCTTCGTTGCTGTCGCTGACGTAGGTATCGCCCTCGCTGGTGGTGCACTCGTACATCGGCTGCGGTGGCTGCACGTGCACGTAGCGCACCTCGCGCTCGGGTGCCCGCGCTGCAGGCGTCGGGTCGGGCGCGCGGTCGCTGCGTATCACGCGCGGGGCAGGATCGCGTGGGCGCTGCATGTCGCGCACTTCCTGGCGACCCTCGCGGCACGGGGCATCCTGCAGCGAGACGGCGCCGTTGCTGCCGACGCAGCGGTACACGCGCACGTTGTCGCTCTGCGCTGCGGCAGGCGTGACAGGGCCGAGCACGGCGAACAGGGACAGCCACAGGGCGGGGCGCAGGGTCATGCGCGCAGTGTGCGGGTTTGCCCGCCGCCACGCAAAAGCACGCTCAGCTGCGCAGCACCTGGCCAGTGAGTGCATCGCGGATCGGGGTGGGCTGTGCGAGACCACCGGTCTGGCCGTCGATCAGGCCATCCAGCAGGGCCAGCAGGCGTGGGTCCAGTTCGGCGCGGGTGCGTGCCGGTGGCTCGCCCGCGAGGTTGGCACTGGTGGAGACCAGCGGGCCGCCCCAGGCGCGGCACAGCGCGGCAACCAGCGGATGTGCGCTGATCCGCACCGCGATGCCACTGTGTTCGCCGGTGATCCATCGCGGCGCACGTTCGCCGGCGGGCAGGATCCAGGTGTTGGCCCCGGGCCAACTGGCCAGTACCGCGCCTTGGCGATCCAGCGGCAGGGCGTCCATCCGCACCCAGCCATCCAGCTGGGCCGGATCGGCGGCGACCAGGATCATCCCCTTCTCGACGGGGCGCTGCTTGAGCTGCAGCAGCTTCATCACCGCGGCCTCGTGCGCGGGGTCGCAGCCCAACCCCCAGACCGCTTCGGTGGGATAGGCGATCACCCCGCCGGCGCGCAGCGCAGGCAGGGCAGTGTCCACAGTGAGTTCGTTCATGACAGGCGGGCCGGATGCATGGCCGGCATTATCCTCCCGCCGTGGCGGGAGGGGTCAACCAGACTCAGCTGGCAGCGACCTTCTTGACGGCCTTCTTCACGGCTTTCTTGGCCACCTTCTTGGTCGCTTTCTTCGCCGTGGCCTTCTTGGTGGCGGTCTTCTTGGTCGCTTCGCCAGCGGCGGCTTTCTTGGCCGGTGCCTTCTTGGCCACCACCTTCTTGGCGGCCTTCTTGCCGAAGCCCTTGCGTACCGGCTTGCCGGTTTCTTCCATCAGCTTCTGCACTTCTGGCAGGGTCAGCGAGGCCGGCTCGCGATCCTTCGGGATCTTGCCGTTCATCTTGCCATCGCTGATGTACGGGCCGAAGCGACCATTGAGGACCTGGATCTCGCTGCCCTCGAACTCCTTGATGATCCGGTTGCGCGCGATCTCTTCCTTCTCTTCGATCAGGAACACGGCGCGGGCCAGATCGATGGTGTAGGGGTCGTCTTCCTTCTTCAGCGAGGCATAGGTGCTGCCACGCTTGGCGAACGGACCGAAGCGACCGATGCCGACGCTGACGTCCTCCTCCTTGTCCTGGCCGAGCGCACGCGGCATCAGGAACAGCTCCAGCGCGTCTTCCAGGGAGATGGTGTGCATCGACTGGCCGGGGCGCAGCGAGGCGAACTTGGGCTTGTCCTCGGCGTCCTCGGCGGTGCTGCCGATCGCCGCGTACGGCCCGAAACGGCCCAGGCGCACGCTGACCGGCTTGCCGGTCTTGGGATCGGTGCCGAGCTCGCGCGCGCCACTGGCCTCGGCGCGGTCGACCGATTCGTTCTTTTCGCCGACCAGCTTGTGGAACGGCTCCCAGAAGCGTGCCATCAGCGGGATCCAGTCTTCCTCGCCACGCGACACCGCATCGAGCTCATCTTCGAGCTTGGCGGTGAAGTCGTAATCCACGTACTGGGTGAAGTGGCTGGACAGGAACTTGGAGACAGCACGGCCCACGTCGGACGGGCGGAAGCTGCGGCCTTCCATCTCCACGTACTTGCGGAACAGCAGGGTCTGGATGATCGAGGCGTAGGTCGAGGGGCGGCCGATGCCGTACTCCTCGAGCGCCTTGACCAGCGCCGCTTCGGTGAAGCGCGGCGGCGGCTGGGTGAAGTGCTGTTCGGCCAGGATGCGCTCGAGCGGCACGCGGTCGCCGGGCTTCATCGCCGGCAGCTTGCGGCCTTCATCGTCATCCTCGGCACTCTTGTTGTCCTTGCCTTCTTCGTACACGGCCAGGAAGCCGGGCACGACCACGGTGGTGCCGCTGGCGCGGAACACATGCTCGCTGCCGGCCGACAGGTCCACGCTGACGGTGTTGAGCGTGGCCGGGATCATCTGGCAGGCGACAGCGCGCTTCCAGATCAGCTCGTACAGCTTGCGCTCGTCATCGGTCAGGAAGCGCGCCACCTGGGCCGGTGTGCGCAGCGCCGAGGTCGGACGCACGGCTTCGTGCGCTTCCTGGGCGTTCTTGGATTTGGTCTGGTAGGTGTTCGGCTGGTCCGGCAGCGAGGCGATGCCGAAGTCGCGCGCGATCACGTCGCGGATCTCGGCCAGCGCGTCCTGCGAGAGGTTCACCGAGTCGGTACGCATGTACGAGATCAAGCCGACGGTGCCTTCTTCCTCACCGATCGCCACGCCTTCGTACAGCTTCTGTGCGACCTGCATGGTCTTGCGCGTGGTGAAGCCCAGCTTGCGCGAGGCTTCCTGCTGCAGCGTGGAGGTGGTGAACGGCGGGGCCGGGCGACGCTTGCGCTCCTTGCTGACCACGTCGGTGACGTGCAGGGCGCCCTGGGCGGCCTGTTGGATGCGCATGCGCGCGGCCTCGGCGGTGTCGCCGTCGGTCACGGTGAACTGTTCGAACTTCTGGCCGTCCAGCTTGATCAGGCGCGCATTGAAGTGCTGCGAAGGATGCGCGCACAGCGCATCGATGCTCCAGTACTCGCGGGCGATGAAGGCTTCGATCTCTTCTTCGCGCTCGACGATCATGCGCAGTGCCGGGCTCTGCACGCGGCCGGCGGACAGGCCGCGCTGCACTTTGCGCCACAGCACCGGGGACAGGTTGAAGCCGACCAGATAGTCCAGCGCGCGGCGCGCCTGCTGGGCATCGACCAGGTCGCCGGCGATCTCGCGCGGGTGACCCATCGCTTCCTTGATCGCGCGCGGGGTGATCTCGGTGAAGACCACGCGCTGCATCGGCTTGTCCTTGACCAGCCCGCGCTCGCGCAGGATCTCGGCGATGTGCCAGCTGATCGCTTCTCCCTCGCGATCCGGATCGGTCGCCAGGAAGATGTCGTCGGCGCCCTTGGCGGCCTTGACGATGGCATCGACGTGCTTTTCGTTCTTCTCGATGAGGTCGTAGCGCATCGCGAAGTTGTTGTCGGGATCGACCGCACCTTCCTTGGGCACCAGGTCACGCACATGCCCATACGAGGCCAGGACGGTGAAGTCCTTGCCGAGGTATTTGTTGATCGTCTTGGCCTTGGCGGGCGATTCGACGATGAGCAGGTGCTTGGGCATGGCGTCAGGATTCTATGGGCAGGGCCCCGGGGAGGGCCGCTAGGGTGGAGCAAATGGCCGCATTAGTGAAGCGGCGCGGGCGATATACATAAACCGAACGCCCGGGGGTGGGCCGGGCGTTCAGCTTTCTTGCCTATTAGTGGAATCACGCCGGGGCCGCTCGTGTCAAGCGGCCCGGTGTGAGGATTGCCCGGTTCAGGACATCGACGCGATCACGCCGATCATGGCCAGCATCACGCCGAACAGGGCCACCACGGCCAGTGCGGCAATCACCAGGATCACGATGGTGACCGTGCCCAGACCACGCTGCTGAAGCTCCGGATGCTCGGTGAACGCCCACTTGTCGACCACCAGGGTGTCGCACATCATGTCGTGGAGCGCCTGCTTGCGCTCGGTGAAGGCCGCCATGATGAAGCCGATCATCAGAATCAGGCTGCTGACGATGGTGGCCAGGTAGCGGCAGAACGCCCGCAGGAAGCTGATGCGCTCGCCGTTGCCGCGCACGACCTTGATGCCGACGGCCATCTTGCCCAGCGTGGCACCACCGCGCGAGGCGTGGAAGCCGGCGTAGTAGCCGATGCTGATCACCATGCTGAGCAGCATCACCACCAGCGTCAGCGCGACCTGTACACCTTCGTTGCCGGAGCTGACCCCCATCACGTTGATGATCATGCTCAGCGGCAGGGTGACCACGGTCAGCAGGATGTAGTCGATGAAGTAGGCCGCGTAACGCTTCCAGAAGCCGGCATAGACCACGTCCTGGCCGCTGACCACGGCCGTGCTGGCATAGCCGGTGGCTGCGGCAGGTGCGGTGTACGGCGAGTAGGTGCCGCCACCGGTGCCCGGCAGCGGCGCGGTGCCGTTGTCGATGGCGGTGTAATCGCCGCGCAGGTCGATGCCATTGCCGACCGTGCTGGCCGCGCTGGCCAGATGCTGCAGCTGCAGCTCATCGACGGCCTCGGACAGCGGTGCCCACTGCGCGAACCCTTCCCGCCACACCAGCGTGGTCAGGGCGATCTCACCCTGCTGGAAGCGCTGGCGCATATCGTCTGCGCTCAGCGGTCCCTGACGTTCCTGGCCATCGGCGAAATACCACTCAGTCATTGCTTCAATCCCCTGTTGGGTGCATCCATGGACGTGTGTCCGTTATCAGCCGCGGCAATCCAGCGGCAGGTACGTGTCATCAGGCTCGCCACTGCATGTCCAGTGCTGTTGCTCGCCGTCGTAATCCAGCCACAGCAGCTTGCCGTCCAGCGAGGTGCTGCCCGGCACGGTCAGTTCGGCTTCGACGCCGCAGTGGCCATTGTCGAAACGACCGATCCGCACAGCGCCGACCGCACCAGCGGCGTAGCCTTCGGCCGGCTGGAAACCCTCGTCATCGTTGACCGGGCAGCGGCCATGTTCGCTGGCGAACTCGGCCACGGCGGACTTGATCGGGGCCAGCGTGGCGAGCGCCTCGGTGGTCTTGCCACGCGCGACATAGTCGCGGTATGCCGGTACCGCTAGCACCGCCAGCACGCCGCCGACGATCAGCACCAGCACGGCGAACACGGCCGCGATGATGCCCACGATCGCACAGCCGCTCAGGCCCTTGCGGGGCGGCGGCACGACGGTAGGGTCGATGCTCGGAGCGGGCGTGATGGGCGCGGCTGGCAGTGCCGGCGGGACAGCGGGATCAGACGTAATCGCCTCCACCGCCTCGGCGGCAGGAGCGATGTCCAAACCGATCTCAGCCGCCACGGATTCCAAGGGCTGCCACTGCGCCATGCCGTCGCGCCACACCAACGTATCCAGTGCGATGCGGCTGGAACGGTAGAGCGCGATCAACTCGTCAGCAGGCAGCGGACCGCGCTGCTGACTGTTTCCTTCTGCAAAGAACCACTGGTCCACCGGCCCGCTCCTGAATGCGCAAGGCGCTCAGTGTAAGGTCAGTGGAGCGGTTCCGGTTCGTCCACGAACATCTGGGTTTCCATCCAGGCGTACGCGGCTTCGGCCCCGGGCTGGTTGAACAGCACCATCAGCACGACCCATTTGAGGTCGTCCAGGTCCAGTTCGTCCTGGTCCAGCGCCATCGCGCGGTCCAGCACCAGCTCACGCTGGCTGGCATCGAGGATGCCGTGTTGTTCCAGGAACATCAAAAAGCCACGGCCTTCCACGTCGAGCTTGTCCAGCTCGGGCCCATGGAAAATCCGCACCGGGCCATTGACGCGGCCCAGCACCACGGCCGGGCGCTGCTCGGCGAGCGCGTCCAGCCAATCGAAGGCTTTGTTGATCTCGGTGGGGCTGAAGCCGGCCTGGATCAGGCCGTTCTGGAGGGAGTCGCGGTCGCGGATGAGATCCGCGTCTTCGCTGAAATAGTGTTCGAACAGGTACAGCAGGACATCCAGAATGCTCTCTTTCATTGCCCCTCGGCCTGCGTCAACGACGCTGTGGAGGTGAAGAAACTAGGGTTTTCGACAGTAGCGACCATAGGCGGCCATTACCTTTCCATCCAGTTCCATGACCAGCAGCATGGCCGACAGCTGGGCCGCCGTCAATCCGCTGCGCTGGATCAATGAATCCATACCCGTTGGGTCGTCATCCAGGGCTTTCCACAAGCACTGGTAGTCCGGGTCGGTGTAGGAGGGGGCGCTCTTGAGCGCCGGTCGTGCCTGTTCAGTGGGGGCGTCCAGCCGGCTTCGCAAGGCCCCGGCCAGGGTCTGGGCCAGCGCGGTCAGGCCGGTGGTCACCTCGGCCGGTTCTTCCACCAGCGCCGCCCCCTGACGGATCAGACGGTGGCAGCCGCGGGCACGCGCGTTGCGGATCGAGCCGGGCAGGGCGAACACCTCCCGCCCTGCCTCGGCGGCGCAGCGGGCGGTGATCAGCGCGCCGCTGCGCTCGGCGGCCTCGATCACCAAGGTGCCCAGGCTGAGCCCGGCAATGATCCGGTTGCGCGCGGGAAAGTGCGCCTGGATGGCCGGCATGCCCGGCGGATACTCGCTGACCACCGCCCCGTTCCCCGCGATGCGGCCATGCAGAGCGGCATGTTGGCGCGGATAGGTCTGCTCCAGGCCGGTGGCGACCACGGCAACGGTCATTCCGCCTGTCACCTGCAGCGCGGCATCGTGGGCCTGCGCGTCCACACCGGTGGCCAGCCCGCTCACCACCGACCAGCCGTCGAGGGCCAAGGCCGTCGCAAATGCGTGCGCGTGTTCCCGGCCGCCGGGAGTCGGCGAGCGGCTGCCGACCACGGCCACCGCGGGATGCCAGAGCCGGGCCGGCTCTCCATCCACGAACAACGCCAGGGGCGGCTCGTCGATCTGGGCCAGCAACGCCGGGTAGTCGGGATCGGTCAGGCCCAGAAGGTGATGTTGATCCTCGGCCAACCACGCCAGGCCACGCGCGAGATAGTGTTCGTCCGGCAACGCCAGCCGTGCGCGTTGCGCGGGGGTGCAGCCGGCGGCGCGCCAGGCACTTGGACCCGCCCGCAGCGCGGCCGCCGCATCCGGAAATGCCCGGAGCAGGCGCAGACGGGGTGGCAGGGTACCGCCGGCAAGAACCAGGGTGAGCAGGGCGGTGGACGTCGCAAGGCAGGGAATCGGCATCCCGACAGCCTGGGACGCAAACGACGACGGCGCCCTAGGGCGCCGTCGGATGGCAGGGTAGGACTCTGCCGCGGTTACTTCGTATCGGGATGCAGTGCCGAATACCCGACCCTGACCGGCTTCACCCCTTCCATCACCAGCGCATAGCTGACGTTCTCGAAGGTGCGGAACACCATCGCATGGGCGGCGTACTCGTCCGGCAGGGTGACCCGGCCGGCACCGCTGGTCAGCGCATCGTCCATCCGCGACGAGTTCGGGTAGTCCATGCGGTGCGCCACATGACGGCCCTGGCGCCACAGCGAGAACACCGTGCCGTTGTCCACTCCATTTGCGCTGCCGGCGGAAATCGCGATCACGTCGCGCGGGCCGCCCGCGGTGAAGGTATCGGCCACGGCCAGTACGCGGACGTCCAGATCGGCGGTCTGCGGGGCGGGCACGTGCGGCACGAACTGCAGATCGTACGGGCGGGCCTCGACTGGGACCAGACGGTCGCCGGCGCGGACTTCACGGCCATCGACCTGGCCCTGCAGAACCAGCGAGGTCACCTCGACATTGCCGCTCTGCACCCGGCTCACCGTGCCGACATTGATCTGGGCCAGCTCGTAGCCCAGCGTCTGGTGGCGCTTGCTCGGGACGATGAAGGTCTTCCAGACGTTGCCGCTGCCGGGCGTGGTATCGCCCCGGGCGTTCAGGTCTTCGGTCGGCTTGGGCAGGGCGTATTGCACGGTCGGGCGGACCACTGCGTAGCGCTGGCCGACCTGGGCATTCTCCAGGCCCCGCACATAGGCGGTCTGGCCGGTGGTGGCGCGCAGGCGGTTGTCTTCCAGATTGACCACGTAGGGCAGCGACTTGACCTCGTCGACCACGCTCAGCTGCTTCAGGAAGGGCTCGACCTGCTCCAGCGGGACGCCGTTGATCGGGGCCTCCCGGCGCGGGCCGGGCTGGGCCACGACGCGGTCCAGATAGGCCAGGCTGAGCACGTCACCCGGGTAGATCAGGTGCGGATTCTTGACCTGCGGGTTGGCCTGCCAGATTTCCGGCCACAGCCAGGGCTTCTGCAGGAAGCGCGCCGAGATGTCCCACAGCGTGTCCCCTTTGCGCACGACATAGGTATCCGGGTGCCCGCCATTCATTTCCACGGCGGTAGCATAGGTAGCGACGGTCAGCATCGCTACGGCGACGACCGTACGAGTTCGTTCAAACATAGATGTGGTGCCTGATTCCCCAACAGGTTCGCGCACTATAGTCCAGAAACCGGGGCGCGGGGCAAGCGTTGGCGATAGAATCGCCCTGTACGCCGCTTCGACCGGCGCCCCCTACCGGTATTTGCCATGGCCCTCCTGCCCATTCTCGAATTTCCCGATCCGCGCCTGCGCACCAAGGCCGCGTTGATCGATGCAGCCGACGTGACCGCGCCGGCGTTCCAGACCCTGATCGATGACATGTTCCAGACCATGTACGACGCCCCGGGCATCGGCCTGGCCGCCAGCCAGGTGGACGTGCACAAGCGCTTCATGGTGATCGACGTCAGTGAGGAGAAGGACACCCCGATGGTGTTCATCAACCCGGAGATCGTCGCCAACGAAGGCGGCCAGGTCTACCAGGAAGGCTGCCTGTCGGTGCCGGGCATCTTTGCCGATGTCACCCGTGCCAACCAGATCACCGTGCGCTTCCTGGACCGCCACGGCGTGGCCCAGGAGCTGACCACCGACGGCGTGCTCGCCGTCTGCGTGCAGCACGAGATGGACCACCTGGACGGCAAGCTGTTCATTGATTACCTCTCCCCGCTCAAGCGCGAGATGGTGCGCAAGAAGCTGGCCAAGCAGCGCAAGCACGTTGCCTGAGGTGATTGCAGCGACCGCCGCGCGGGCTGACCGCGCGACGTGTGCTGTCGCGCGGCGCCGGACATCGGCGCCGTTTTACGTTCTGTTAGTGGGGTCGCCATGAAGATTGTCTTTGCCGGTACGCCGGCGTTCGCCGTGTCCTCGCTGCGTGCCGCAGCCCGCCACCATGAAGTGGTCGCGGTGTACACCCAGCCTGATCGGCCCGCCGGCCGCGGCCGTGGCCTGGCGCCCTCGCCGGTCAAGCTGGAAGCGATCGCGCGCGGCATCCCGGTGTTCCAGCCGGAAAGCCTCAAGACCCCCGACGCCCAGCAGCAGCTGCTCGACCTGCAGCCGGATCTGATGGTGGTGGTGGCCTATGGCCTGATCCTGCCCAAGGCCGTGTTGGCGATCCCGACCCACGGCTGCTGGAACGTGCACGCCTCCCTGCTGCCGCGCTGGCGCGGTGCCGCGCCGATCCAGCGGGCGATCCAGGCCGGCGATGCCGAGACCGGCGTGTGCCTGATGCAGATGGAAGCGGGGCTGGATACCGGTCCGGTACTGCTCAAGCAGCACCTTGCCATCGGTGCCAACGACACCGGCGGTCAGCTGCACGACCGCCTGGCCGCGCTCGGTGAGCAGGTACTGTCCGATGGCCTGGGCCTGCTGCGTGCCGGCATCAAGCCGATCGCGCAGCCGCAGCCCGAGGCGGGCGTCACCTACGCGCACAAGCTGGACAAGGCCGAAGCCCGCCTGGACTGGTCCGGCGATGCCCAGGCGCTGGCCCGTACCGTGCGCGCCTTCAACCCGTGGCCGATCGCGGAGGCGACATTGGCCGGCGAGCGCGTCCGAATCCACGGTGCGATCGCGCTGGAGGACAATCAGGGCAAGGCGCCCGGCACGCTGCTGGCCGCCTCGCGCGATGGCATCGACATCGCCTGCGGCCAGGGCGCGCTGCGCCTGCGGGTGCTGCAGCGTGAGGGTGGCAAGGCGATCACCGCCGCCGACTACCTCAATGCCCGTCGCGATCTTGGCGTGGGTGCCTGAGATGACCAACGCGCGCCCCGGCAAGCCTGCAGGCCCCTATACCGCCCATACCGCCCCCGGCGTGCCGACCCGCGTGCTGGCCGCGCGCGTGCTGGCCCAGGTGATCGGCCGCGGCCGTTCGCTCAAGGCCGAACTGGCCACCGCCCTGCCCACCCTGGACGACAGCCGCGACCGCGCGCTGCTCGAGGCGCTGTGCTTTGCCGTGCTGCGGCGCCGCGCGGCCTATGACGCCGCACTGGCGCAATGGATGCCGCGGCCGCTGAGCGTGCGCGAGGATGAACTGCGCGCGCTGCTGCTGGTGGGTTTTGCCCAGCTCGATGCGCTGGAACTGCCTGCCCACGCGGCGCTGTCGGCCACGGTCGATGCCGCGCGCGCGATGGGTCGTGACCGCCAGGCCGGCATGGTCAATGCGCTGCTGCGCCGCGCCCAGCGCGAAGGTATCCCGGCGTTGCCCGCGCGCGATGCGTTCCCGCTGTGGATGGCCGAGAAGATCGAACAGGATTGGCCCGAGGAGGCTGACGCCGTATTCGCCGCCAGCCTGCAGGCCGCGCCGCTGTGGCTGCGGGTCAACCGCCAGCACAGCAGCCGCGATGCCATGCTGCAGCAGCTGGAAGCCGCCGGTATTGCGGCAGAGGCGTCGGCCATCGGTGCCGATGCGATCTGCCTGCCGGTGCCGGTGGCTGTCTCCGCGTTGCCGGGTTTCGCCGACGGCGCGCTGTCGGTGCAGGATCTGTCTGCCCAGCAGGTGGCCGATGCGCTGGCACCGCGCCCGGGTTCGCGGGTGCTTGATGCCTGCGCCGCACCGGGCGGCAAGGCCGCACATCTGCTGGAGCGCGATCCCACCCTGCAGCTGTTGGCGCTGGACATCGATGCGCGCCGGCTCAAGCGGATCAGCGAAACGTTCGTGCGTACCGGCGTGGGCCAGAATGCGAAGGTACTGGCCGGCGACGCGACCGATCCGGCCAGCTGGTGGGACGGGCAGTTGTTCGACACCATCCTGCTCGATGCCCCCTGTTCGGCCACCGGCATCATCCGCCGCCAGCCGGACGTGCTGGCGCATCGCCGCGCGACCGACATCGAGGCGCTCATCGCCTTGCAGGCACGCTTGCTGGATGCCTGTTGGACGATGCTTACCCCGGGTGGAACCCTGCTGTATGCGACATGCTCGATCCTGCGCGATGAAAACCAGTTCCAGGTGGAAGCCTTCCTGCAGCGCACCCGTGATGCCGGCTTCCTGCCGCTGGGCGAGGCGTATGGCCACGATTCCTGGGCGGGGCGCCAGCGCCTGCCGGGTGAGAACGGTGCTGACGGCTTCTTCTACGCGCGTCTGTTAAAGAAGGGCTGATCCGAACCCGGCTAGAATTCCGCCCCATGCTAAAAAACCGCGCATCCCGAGAGTTCTGGCTGCTTGCCCTGATGGCCCTGCTCGTTCTCGGGGCTGGCCTGGGCATGCGTGACCCGTGGCCGTCCGATGAGCCGCGCTTTGCGCTGGTCGCCAAGCAGATGGTGGAGAGCGGCGACTGGCTGTTCCCGCATCGCGGCACCGAGCTGTATTCGGACAAGCCGCCCATGCTGATGTGGTCGCAGGCGACCTTGTACACGTTGATCGGCGACTGGCGCGTGGCGTTCCTGTTGCCCTCGTTGCTGGCCGCGCTGGGGACCCTGGCCTGTGTCTATGACCTTGGCCGCCGCCTGTGGACACGGCGGGTCGGGTTGTACGCGGCGTGGGCGCTGCTGTTCGCGCTGCACTTCACCTTCCAGTCCAAAAAGGCCCAGATCGATCCCCTGGTGGTGTTCTTCATCACCTTGGCCAACTACGGCCTGTTGCGGCATCTGCTAAGTGGGCCGGCGTGGCGATGGTGGTGGCTGGGCTGGTTCGCCGCCGGGCTGGGGGTGATCACCAAGGGCGTGGGGGTGATCGCGCTGCTGATGATCGTGCCGGCCGCGGTGGCATCACTGCTGGGCTGGCCGCGGGTCAAGCTGCACATCCGTGACTGGCGCTTCTGGGTCGGTCCGCTGGCCTTCGTGCTGGCGATTGCGTTGTGGCTGGTGCCGATGGTGGTGACCGCATTGGGCAGCGGCTCGACCGAGTACCGTGCCTACCTGGATGACATCCTGTTCCGGCAGACCGCCAAGCGGTACGCGCAGTCCTGGGATCACCACCAGCCGTGGTGGTATTTCCTGGGCACGATGCCGTCGATGTGGATCCCGGCTTTCCTGGCGATTCCGTGGGCGATTCCGGCCTGGCGCCGGCGTCTGCAGCGCCGCGATGCGCGCTACCTGCTGCCGTTGGTGTGGTGGTTGCTGATCGTGCTGTTCTTCTCCATCCCCAACGGCAAGCGCGACGTCTACATCCTGCCGGCGCTGCCGATGTTCTGCCTGGCGCTGGCACCGCTGCTGCCGGGGCTGCTGCGCAAGCGCGCGTTCCAGTGGCTGCTGGGCGGTTTCGTCGCGCTGCTGGCGCTGGGCCTGCTCGGCATCGGCATCTCGATGTTGCTGGGACAGCCGGGCTTCGAGCGCAAACTGATTCTGGATCGGGGCATTGATACCGCGGTGACCTCCGGCCTGGGCTGGGTGGCAGTCGCGCTGGGCAGTTGGGCGGTGCTCACCCTCTGCGTCGCCGGCGTGCGGCGCTTCCATCTGGCGGTCGTGGCGACGCTGACCATGGCGTGGGTGGCGTTCGGGCTGATCGGCTACCCCCTGTTCAACGACTCCAGTTCCGCGCGGGGCCTGATGCACCAGGTCGGCCAGCGCATCGGCCCCGATGCCGAACTCGGCCTGGTGGCCTGGAAAGAGCAGAACCTGCTGATGGCCGACCGTGATGCGGCCACCTTCGGGTTCAACCGCCGTTGGGACCGCCAGCTCGCCGATGGCGTTGCCTGGCAGGCGGCGTTGCCGCAGCAGCGCTGGCTGCTGGTGCAGGAGGACGCGCTGCTGGCCTGTGTGGACCGCACCAGCGCCGAGCTGGCCGGGGTCGCCAACCGTCGTCGTTGGTGGTTGGTAAGGCCGGGCGACATCCATGGCCCCTGCGTAGCCAGTGCCGAGGAACAGGCACGCGAGCGTGCGCTGCACCGGATCGACGGCGATGAATGATCTCTGCACTGCTGCGTGTGGTAATCGAGGTTGGCAATGACGTTCTCCCCTGCATCCGAGCCGGCTGCGCCTGTCTCCCTGCCGCCGCTGCAGGGACGTGCCGGCGTGGCCCATTGGATCGCCACCGTCGGCCTGTTCTGCATGCCGGCGCTGGTGTTGACGCTGCCTCAGAACCTGCTGCCCTACGGGATCCTGTTGCTGCTGAGCACGCTGCTGGCGCCGGACTACCTGTGGCGCGCGCGGGGCGTGGCGGGGCGCCCCGTGAAGGTGTTGACCTGGTTGATGCTGGCGGCGATCGGCTTCGCGCTGCTGTCGATGTACCTGTTCGAGCAGGGGCTGCGTGATATCGACAACCGCTCGCGGTTCGTGGTGATCCCCTGGATCGCGCTGTGGGTGTGCGCATTGCGCCCGGACATCCGGTGGCTGTGGGCAGGCGCGCTGGCCGGCCTGATCGGCACGATGGTGCTGTCGATCCTGCAGGTCGCCGGCGGCGCACCGCGTGCCGACCTGAATACCAACGCCATCGTGCTGGCCGACATCGTGCTGGTGCTGATGGTGCTGCTGGTGTTCTGCCGGCCGCACCAGCGCTGGACCTGGGTGATCGCGGGCATGGTGGCCGGCTGCGTGACCATCGTGCTCAGCGGCAGCCGGGGTGTCTGGCTGGCGTTGCTGGCGTTGCTGGTGGTGATGGCAATGAGCCTGCGCTGGCGAACCGGGCCCGCGCGCCTGGGCGTTCTGCTGGCCCTGGTGGCGATTGCCGGCACCTTGACCCTGACCATTCCCAGCCTGCGCGAGCAGGTCCGGCTGACCGAGCTCAAGCACGACGTGGTACGGATGGAGCGCGGTGACAGCGATTCCTCGGCCGGTGCGCGCGTGGAGCGGTTGCAGGTGGCCTATGAGACCTTCCTGGACCACCCGTTGACCGGCGTGGGCATCGGCCATTTCGACAGCGCGATGCAGCGGCTGCCGGTCTGCCGGGACGATCCCAGCGAGCTGCGCTGCCATCTGGGCCACGCGCACAACGATCTGGCCGAGTGGGCCGCGACCCAGGGCGCACCGGGCCTGCTGTTGCTGCTGGCCATCTACGGCGTACCGCTGTGGGTGTTCACCGGCCTGCACCGGCGCAGCGGCGAGCAGACCTTCCGTGGCCCGGCCGCCGCCGGGATCATGGTGGTGGTGACCTATGTGCTGTGCGGGATCACCCAGTCGATGTTCGCGCACCAGATCACGGCCAGCTTCTACGTCACCATCGTCGGCCTGCTGGCCGGGCTGTCCATCGTCCAGGGCCATACGCGTCGTCTGGCGGTGGCGCGGGCCAGGGCTCAGCCGCCGCGCTGATCCCGCGGTGGGTCGGTGACCGGCTGCCCGTTCTGCAGCATCCACAGCATGATGGTCTTCTGGCGCACGTAGTTGGCGCGGACATAGGCATAGACCAGCCCGTGCCAGCCATCGCGGAAGCCGCCGCGCAGCAGCAGTCCACGCCAGAACCGCCACGCCGGGGCCAGGATCAGCTTGGGCAAGGTGGCGCGCTTGCCGCGTGCGAACTCGTGCTCGGCCATCATCCGCGCGTAGCGCTGGGTCTTGAGGAGCTGCTGCTCCAGCGAACGGTAGGGGTAATGGATCAGATCGCCACGCAGGGTGCCGACCGCGCCATCGACACTGGCCGCCTCATGGATCTCGCGCTTGCCGCGCCAACCGCCCTGGCGGCGGTCGAACAGGCGCAGCACCCGGTCCGGGTAGGCGTTGCCATGCTTCAGGAACTTGCCGAAGTACTCGGAAAGCCGCGCGAACCGGTAGCCGTGGTGGCCGGCGAAACCGTTGGCCTGGGCGGACAGAATCGCCTCACGCAGGGCATCGCTGATGCGCTCATCCGCGTCCAGGCACAGCACCCAGTCATGCGTGGCCTGCTCGACGCAGAACGCCTTCTGGCTGCGGAAACCATCGAAAGGGCGTTGTAGTACCCGGGCGCCGGCGGCCGTCGCGATCGACACGGTCGCATCGGTGGACTGCGAGTCCACCACGACGATTTCGTCGCAGAAGGCCAGCGAGGCCAGACAGTCGCCGATGCGGTCGGCTTCATTGAACGCGATAATGCAGGCCGAAATGCGAGGCCGTTCAGTGGGAGCGGTCGAGGAGGACATGATGGCCGAGTACCTGCTGTTTGCGACGGAGCGTTATGCGCTGCCCATTCTCGCCCCTCTGGCGCAGGCGTTGCACGCATCCGGTCAATCGGTGTCGGCCTGGTTCGCCGATGGCGCCGCCGGCGCGTCGCTGCCCGGCGTGCCCAATGTGGGCCTGAAAGACGCGCTGGCACTGCGCCCGCGCGCGGTGTTCAGCGCCGCCAACTGGGTGCCGCCGTTCATTGCCGGGGCCAAGGTGCAGGTCTTCCACGGCTTCAATGTGCAGAAGCGCGACAGCGCCCGCGGCCACTTCCGGGTGCGTGGCCTGTTCGACCTGTACTGCACGCAGGGCCCGGCCACGACCACCCCGTTCCGCGAGCTGGCCGCGCGCGAGGGTCACTTCGCCGTGGCCGAGACCGGTTGGCCCAAGCTGGACCCGCTGTTCCGCGATGACGGTGGCTTTAGCGCGGGATTGCGCGTGCCTGCACAGGACCGCCCGGTGATCCTGTTCGGCTCGACCTTCACCGAGCGGCTGAGCGCCGCGCCGCACCTGTACGAGCAGATCGCGGCCGATATCGCCCGCGGCGAGCACTATTGGCTGCTGACCCTGCACCCCAAATGCGCTCCGGAGCTGTTCGAGCGCTACCGCGCGCTGGCCGGCGCGAATGCGCGCTTCATTGAGCCGGAACAGGTGATGGCCGCGCAGCGCGCCGCCGATGTGCTGGTCTCGGACACCTCCTCGATCGTCTCCGAGTTCATCGTGCAGCACAAACCGGTGGTGACCTTCCGCAACCGGGTTCCGCAGCCGCACATGATCGATTTCGACGATGCCCCCCAGTTGCCGACGATGCTGGCTCAGGCGTTGAATCCCGCCCCGGCGTTGATGGCCGAGATCCGCCGCTACGCCGATACCATCCACCCGTTCCGCGATGGGTACTCCTCCGAGCGGGTGATCGCGGCGACCGAGGACTTTCTGTCCGGTGAACTCGGCACGCTCAAGCGCAAGCCGTTCGGTGCGTGGACGCGCGGTCTGCAGATCCGCAAGGATCTCGGGTATTGGGGGCCGGCCAAGCGGTAAGGCGCTCTCCTACCAGCGCAGGCGACGCTTCGCCAACGCGCGGCCCAACTGTTCGTACACCGCACGCGCCTCCGCCTCCGGCAGGTACTGCAGCACCAGCGGCGTGCCCAGGCTTGCCCCCGCGGTATCCAGCCACACGCTGGCGGTGCCCAGCCGGCGGTCCAGCGGCGAGCGGGTCAGGCGCAGTGCCTGCAACTTGTCCAGCTCGGCAAAGCGCCACCAGCGCTGCCACCAGCCACCGCGCACGGCGACGTAGTCGTCATCCAAGTGATAGCCGATGCGGGCCATCTGCCGATGCGCGCGGAACGCCGACCACGGCAACCACAGCAGCAACACCGCGCCCCACGGGCCGCCGTACCAGATCGCGCCTGCGGTCAGCAGCGGCACGATGCACAGCGCGCCCAGGCACAGTCGCCACCAGCCGTGCATCTGGACCGGCTGCCAGCGCGCTGGCGGCCACTGCAGGTGCGGCAGCAGATGCTGGACCAGCCCATCGCACACGGCCGGCGTGGCCAGCGGTGCGAGCTCGCGCAGGTCGCGGCGCTCGCCTTCGCCGGGGTTGCCGGCAGCGATATCGATACGCAGTTGCCGGCGCTGGAACCAGCGCTGCAGCGCGCTCTCGCGCAACGTCCACGCCTGGATACGGCGCCGCGCCACACTGGTGCGCATGCGGGTCAGCAAGCCGCTGGCCACGGTCAGCCGGCGCTCGTGCTCACTGAGCCGGAAGCCGTAGTAACGCAGCAGCGCGAGCACCACCGACAACACCCGCAGCATGACCCAGAAGCCCACCACGGCGACCACGGCGGCCATCGCCCACAGCCACATCCCGGGGTGCAGGTGGCTGGCATAGCCGAAGGCCTGGCGGCCGCCGGCTTCGATCACATCGGAGACGCTCCCGCGCGGAAACAACTGCACCATCGCGCCCAGCACCGCCACCACCACGACCCAGCCGCGGTTGGAGAGCAGGCCGATACGCACCACCTCGCCGGGGCTCAAGGCGAGCAGCACGTCTTCGGCAGGCTCGGTGATGGGCGCCTCACCCTCGGCCGTGACCGGCGCGGCTTGGCCGCGCTGGCGCACCAGGCGCTCCAGTGCGAGGGCCTGGTCGAGCTTGAGGACCCGCATCTCCGCCTCGGGGCGATTCCCACCGGCCGATTCCAGCTTCAGCTCGGCCACGCCGAACAGGCGATGCAGCGGGTTCTGATGGACCACCACGTTGTGGATGCGCGCGAAGGGGATCTCGCGCCGATTGCGCGCGAACACACCACTTCGCACGGTGATCGCGGTGGTTCCGATCCGGTAGCGATAGGTGAGGTACTGCAGGACCGAGAACGCCACCAGCGCCACCACCGCGATCACCGGGCCGAGTGACAGCCACAGCTCATCGCGATCGCCGCGCTGGCCGAACACCACCAGCGCGATCAGGGGCACCAAGCCTTGGCGCAGCTGCATCAGCAGCACGAACAGCCATGACCAGGGATGCAGCCGCTGCTCCGGCGCGGCGTCAAGCGGCGGCGGGGTACTCACAGCGCGTCGTCGTCCTGGTCCAGCTGGTGCGCGAGGGTGTCGCGCAGGTGTTCGGCATCGGCGCTGTCCAGGCCGCTGAGCGTGACGGCGCTGAAGCGGCTGCCGGCGGTATGCACGACCAGCGTGCTCAATCCCGCGCTGCGTTCCATCGGGCCACGGCGCAGATCCAGGTGCTGCACGCGCGAAGTCGGCACGCGGGTTTCGTTCTGCCAGAGCAGGTCACGGCGCAAGCCGAGGCCTTGCGCGTCGAGCCGCCAATAGGTGCGGCGCTGACGACGGAAGGCGAGTGCGGCACCGACCAGCGCGCCGATCACGAGCATGCCGGCCGCACCCCACCAGCGTCCCGGCAGATCGAACACCACCCACAGCACGCCGAGCACGCCGCCGAGCAGGAGCGCGCCTGCGATCGCACCGCCAAACGCGGCCAGTGAGGCCGAACGCAGCGGCATCGCCTGCCAGTCGGGGGCGGCCGGCAATGGCGGCAGGGGCGGCGGCATGGGAGTGTCGAGGAGTTCGGACAAGGCAGGGCGCTCGGCTGGGAAACGGGCCGGGCGCATGCGTACAGGTGCAACCGCCCGTGGCGCAGACGGTAGCAGGTTGCCGTGGGCTATTGCGCGGCCTGGATCAGTGCGTCCACATCGAGCAGGTGGCCCGCGCGTTCGGCCTTGGTACGCAGGTACTGCTCGTTCTCGGCGGTGATGTCGCCGGTAACCGGCACGCACTCCACGACATCGATGCCGGCATTGCGCAGGCGCTGGGCCTTGGTAGGGTTGTTGCTGAGCAGCTGCACACGGGTTACGCCCAGCCCTTGCAGCATCGCCACCGCACTGCCGTAGCGGCGCTCATCGGCACCGAAGCCGAGCTGGGCATCGGCGTCGATCGTGTCCAGGCCATCGTGCTGGTAGCCGTAGGCGCGCATCTTCGCGGCGATGCCGGTACCACGGCCTTCCTGGTCCAGATACAGCAGCACGCCGCCGCCGAGCTCCTTGAGCTTGCGCAGGCCGCGCCGCAATTGGTCGCCGCAGTCGCATTTGAGCGAACCGAACAGATCCCCGGTCAGGCAGGAGGAATGCACCCGCACCGGCACCACGGCCGACAGATCCGGGGTGCCGACGATGATCGCGACCTGGTCGCGCTGGGCCACGCCGCCGCGGAACACCGCGAATTCGGTCATGCCGACCTCGCGCAGCGGCACCGGCGAGCGGGCCACCAGCTCATACGCGTGCGCGGCCTGCTCGGCACCCTGGCTCAGGTCGCACAGCGAGACCTGTGCGCAGCCATCAAAGCGTCGGTCATCGGCGTTCAACAGCACCCCGACCATCGCCGGCAGCAGCAGGCCGAGGCGGGCAATCTCCACGGCGCCATCATCCAGCGCCTCGCCACCGGTCCAGCCCGGCGGCATCGCGCCCGGATCGCGCAGGTAGCTGAGCGAGGGCAGGGCATCGAAGTCGATCCCGGCCAGCGGCACGCGCGCGCCACGTTCGGCACTGACGCCGAGCACGCGGGCGCGGGTGGCGGTGAGGAACAGGTAGTGGCGCTCTTCCGCGGCCGAGGCGAAGGCGGTGAAACTAGTGCGGGTGCTGCTGTCCAATGCGATGAAGGCCAAGCGCTGGCCGTGGCCATCGTCGATCACCACCGGGCGACCGGCACGCAGTTCGGCCACCGCGCGCTCGCAGCGGATCGCGGCCGGATCGCCGAACAGGGAAGAAGCAGGGGACATGGCAGGGGCCGTGGGGGACATCGTGGTTTCCACAGTGGGGACGGATCGCGGCGATTCAATCGCACCAGGGGCGCGACGCTGCGTCGCAGTCAGTGCGGATGGTCCTCGGTGGCATAGGGATCGTCCTCGCCGCTCTGCGGTGGGCGCAGCGTATAGCGCTTGTAGGTCCACTGGTACTGCGCCGGATCGCGCCGGGCGATGCGTTCGATGCCGGCGTTGAGGACGCTGGCGGCGGTACGCGGGTCCGGATCGGCCACGCCGGGCGGGGTCGCTTCAATATGCAGGGCGAACTCCATGCCCGGGCCGATCCGCTCGCACCAGCCGTACAGCACGGTCGCGCCGGTGCGCTCGGCCAGCCGGTTGACCAGGGTCATGGTCAGCGCCTCCACGCCGAAGAAGGGGGCGAACACGCCGTCGCCGGCCTTGGGCTGCTGGTCGGGCAGGATGCCGGTGGCGCCGCCGTCCTTGAGCACCTTGAACAGCTGGCGCACGGCCGGGCCCTCGGCGCGCACCTGCTGCACGTTGTCGCCGCCGCGGACCAGCTGCAGGAAGGCATCGCCCACTTCCTCATCCGGCGCCTTGTAGACGATCGCGATCGGCCCGCGCGAGGCCAGCCACTGATTGAGCAGCTCCCAGTTCCCGTAATGCGGGGCAGCCACGATCACGCCCTTGCCGGCGGCCAGGGCGGCGTCGTACAGCGCCTCGCCGTGGCGCTCGGTGAGCCGGGCCAGGTTGCGATCGCGCGGCTGGGTCCACAGGCGCAGGGTCTCGATGGCCTGCAGCGCGGTGGAGCGCAGCACGTTCCGATGCAGCACCGCACGTTCGGCGTCGCTCAGTTCGGGGTAGGCCAGCTCGAGGTTGCGGCGGGTGACGCGGCTCTCACGGGCATTGAGACGTATCCACAGCCAGGCCAGCCCGTTGGCGAAGGCACGCAGCCAGGACCAGGGCAGGCGGGTGAACAGGGCAGCGGCGCGGTAGGCCAGGCGGGCAGTGGTGTGCGGTTTCATCACCGCAAAGTCTAGCCGCTGGCGGCCTGCCTGTCGGCGCGCGGGCACGTTAAGGTAGGCCGCCTTCAGTTGCGGAGCCGTGTGCATGCTTGTCCTGATCCAGCGCGTCAGCGAAGCCAGCGTCCGCGTCGAAGACGAGGTCGTCGGCCAGATCGGCCCCGGCCTGCTGGCCCTGGTGGGCATGGAGCCGGGCGATGGCGAGGCCCAGATCACCCGCATGGCCGATCGCCTGCTTGGTTACCGTGTGTTTGGCGATGAGGCCGGAAAGATGAACCGGTCCCTGCGCGATACCGGCGGCGGATTGCTGCTGGTCAGCCAATTCACCCTGGCGGCCGATACATCCAGCGGGATGCGGCCGGGCTTCAGTACCGCCGCGCCGCCGGCGGAGGCTGAACGCGGATTCAATCGACTGGTCGATATCTGCAGGCAAAAACACGCTCCGGGGGTGGAAACCGGCCAGTTTGGTGCCCATATGGTTGTCAGCCTGGTCAACGATGGTCCGGTGACCTTCCTGCTCAGACCCTAGCCCCCGGGACCACCGCCCGGGAACGCGGGGCGCCGGGCTGGTATAATGTAGGTTCTATTCCCTCTCCCAGCCGGTGGCGCGAGCACTACATGGCCAACGAACGTCCTGCCCAGCAAAACGACATCAAGCTTCTGATCAGCAAGGGCCTGGAACAGGGCTACCTGACCTACGCCGAAGTCAATGACCACCTGCCCGACGACATTGTCGACCCGGAGCAGATCGAAGATATCATCGGCATGATCAACGGCATGGGCATTGATGTCCATGAAGTTGCGCCCGATGCAGAAACCCTGTTGCTCAACGATGGCAACACCGGCAACCGCGAAGTCGATGACACCGCGGCCGAAGAAGCCGCCGCCGCGCTGAGCGCGCTCGATACCGAAGGTGGCCGCACCACCGACCCGGTGCGCATGTACATGCGCGAAATGGGTACGGTCGAGCTGCTGACCCGCGAAGGCGAAATCGCCATCGCCAAGCGCATCGAAGAAGGTCTGGGCCAGGTCCAGGCTGCACTCGGTACCTTCCCGGTATCGGTGGAATCGCTGCTGGCCGACTACGACGCGCACAAGGAAGGCAAGAAGCGCCTGGCCGAAGTGATCGTCGGCTTCAACGACCTGGTCGAAGAAGTCCCGGCCCCGGCCGTGGCCGAAGACACCAGCGAAGACGCTGACGACGACGCCGATGAAGACGACGACGGCGACGACGTCGAGGAAGAGGCCGGCCCGACCGGTCCGGATCCGGAAGAAGTCGCACGCCGCATGCAGGCCCTGAGCGATGCGTACACCGCGTTCAAGAAGGCTGCTGCCAAGGGCGACCGCAAGCCGCTGGCCAAGCTGCGCGACGACATGGCTGCCGTGTTCGTGACCCTGAAGCTGCCGTTGCCGCTGACCGATGTGCTGGTCAAGCAGCTGCGCGACGTCATGGCCTCGATCAAGTCCCACGAACGCCGCGTGCTGAACCTGGCCACCGTGACTGCGCGCATGCCGCGCAAGGACTTCATCCGCTCGTGGGAAGGCAACCAGACCAACCTGGAGTGGGTGGAAGATGCACTGAAGCGCAAGCAGAAGTGGTCCTCGGCCCTGCGTGACGTGAAGGATCAGATCATCGCCGAACAGCAGGCGACGATCGACATCGAGAAGACCACCTGGCTGGAACTGGACGAGCTGAAGGAAATCAGCCGCGCCATGGCCTACGGTGAAGCGCGCGCGCGCAAGGCCAAGAAGGAAATGGTCGAAGCGAACCTGCGCCTGGTCATCTCGATCGCCAAGAAGTACACCAACCGCGGCCTGCAGTTCCTCGATCTGATCCAGGAAGGCAACATCGGCCTGATGAAGGCCGTGGACAAGTTCGAATACCGCCGTGGTTACAAGTTCTCCACGTATGCGACCTGGTGGATCCGCCAGGCCATCACCCGTTCGATCGCCGATCAGGCGCGCACCATCCGTATCCCGGTGCACATGATCGAAACGATCAACAAGTTGAACCGCATTTCCCGCCAGATGCTCCAGCAGTACGGCCGCGAGGCTACGCCGGAGGAGCTGGCCAAGGAAATGGACATGCCGGAAGACAAGATCCGCAAGGTGATGAAGATCGCCAAGGAGCCGATCTCGATGGAAACCCCGATCGGCGACGACGAGGATTCCCATCTGGGCGACTTCATCGAGGACACCAACGTGGAGTCCCCGATCGAGAACACCACCAACATCAACTTGTCTGAAACCGTGCGTGACGTGCTGGCCGGCCTCACCCCGAGGGAAGCCAAGGTGCTGCGCATGCGCTTCGGCATCGACATGAACACCGACCACACCCTCGAGGAAGTCGGCAAGCAGTTCGATGTCACCCGCGAGCGCATCCGCCAGATCGAAGCGAAGGCGCTGCGCAAGCTGCGTCACCCGAGCCGGTCCGAGCAGCTGCGCAGCTTCCTGGATATCGATTGATCGATACCGGCAGTTCGCGATGAAACACCAACAGACCCCGCGCAAGCGGGGTTTGTTTTTTGGGGCGGTCGCGGAGCTGCAACAACCTGCCTGCAACGCAGCTGATTTCTTCCAGACCCAGCCCGACCTCACCGTCGGCCGCGTCGTGGATGCCGGCAACGTGGCCCTGATGGCTGAGCGCCCCGGCTGCCTGGACACGCCGCAGGACGGCTGCCGCAGCGGCGATGAAGTTGAACCGGGCAGTGGCCTGGTGATCGGCAGCCGCTGGAACGACTACTACTGCGTGCAGGTTCTGCCACCCGGCAAAGAAGTGGTGGGCTGGGCGCCGGAACAGCGTGTCATGAAGACCGGCCACATGGCCGACACCGACTTCAGCAGTTGGCTGGGGCAGTGGGACGGCAGTGCCGGACGCGTGCTGGAGATCCAGGCCGAAGGCGACACGCTGCATCTGCGCATGCTGCCCTCGGGCGATAAAGGCGAGGGCACGCTGATCGGCAGCGCCGAGCCGATGGGCGATGAGCTGTTCCTGGGTGAGGAACCCTGCGCAGTGCGGGCCTCGCTGCAGGGAGCGGAGTTGGTCGTCACCGACAACGGGCAGTGCGTGATCGGCGCCGTCAACCCGGGTGGCGTCTACTCGAGCCGGGCGGCGGCGCAGCGGATGGAGCGGTTGTTCGAGGGGGCGGGAAATCACTAGGTTGCTTTTTATTTTTGTTTCTTGTTTCGTAACTTAATTGCTGCTGTGTCTTTGTTGGTGGCCGATGCGATGTTATTTTAATCAACGGCTTAGAGATATCATGAGGTTGCGGCTCGCTAAAGATTGGCGTATAGGTTCGTAACTTAATTCGTCTCGAAATCCAGGCCATGGCCCGTCCCCGTACCATCCAGCTCCAAACGCTGTTCGACAGCCTGCCGGCTGGCGAGGTGGTATCGGCGGCCGATCTCATTGATCGCCTGGGGGTCACCCGGGCAACCCTGAGTCGTCTGGTCGCCGAGGCCGGGGACCGCGTGGTGCGACTTGGCCGCACCCGCGCCACGGCCTATGCCGTCCGCCAGCAGACCGCCGCGGGCAGCGAGTGGCCGCTGTACCGTCTGCGCCCAGACGCCACCCTTGAAGAACTGGGCTCGGTCGTGGCACTCACGGGCGAGACCTTCCACGTGGCGACCCCTGCTGCACGTCCCAATCTGACCCGTTCGCCCGACGAAACCGTCGACGGCCACTTCCCGGGGCTGCCGTGGTATCTGGACGACCTGCGCCCACAGGGCTTCCTCGGGCGCACGTTCGCGCATCGTCGCAGGCGTGATCTGGGCATCCCCGAGGACCTCAATCGATGGCAATTGGGTGACACTCTGCAGGCTCTGGTACGTGCAGGCGGCACCGAGATCGGTGACCTCCTGCTTGGCGGCGATGCCGTGCAGATGGCGTTGCGCGCGCTTGATGCGCCTGGCGATCACGTCCCTACCGGGCAGCGCGCACGTCGTTATCCCGAGCGCGCCGCAGCGGCACTGGAAGGCGAAGACGTCGGATCGTCGCCGGGTGGCGAGCAACCGAAGTTCACTGCCACGGTGGAGCACGAGGGAGGGCGCTATGCGGCGCTGGTGAAGTTCGCGCAGCCCACTGCGGGCGAGGCTGCCGAACGCTGGGCGGACCTGCTGGTCTGCGAGCACCTCGCCCTGCATTGCCTGCGCGACGCGGGGGTGGACGCGGCGGCGTCCGAGATTCTCCAGACCGACACGCACACGTTCCTCGAGGTGCAGCGCTTCGACCGTACCGTCGACGTGCTCGGCCGGCGTGGCTTCGTCTCGCTGCTGGCGCTGTCTTCGGCCTTCGTCGGTGACGTGACCCTGGACTGGGGGACGGCGGCCGACGCGCTGCTGACGCAGGGCTGGGTCGATCGCGACGCGCAGGCCGCCATGGGCAGGCTGCACGCCTTCGGCCGGCTGATCGGCAACAGCGATATGCATCAGGGTAATCTGGGTTTCCACCTGGTCGACCGCGGCCCGCTGCCGTTGGCGCCCGCGTATGACATGTTGCCGATGTCACTGGCACCCTCGCGCACAGGGGTGCTGCGTGCAGCTACGCCGCTCGCCTCCATCGCGCCGGAGCGCAGCGGCCAGCTCGCGCACCTGCAATGGGCGGCGCCGCTGGCGGTGGACTACTGGCAGCGCGTGGCGGGCTCGGCGCTGCTGCACTCGGACGCGCTGCGTGAGCTGGCTGCGGAGAATGCGCGTCGGGTGCAGGCGATGGGGCAGCGTTTCGGCTGATGTGAGGGGTGCAGTGGAAAGCGCCTGCGGGCCTCCACTACACTGTGCGGCCGCAAGGGCCTATAGCTCAACGGTTAGAGCAGAGGACTCATAATCCTTTGGTTCCAGGTTCGAATCCTGGTGGGCCCACCACACCGGCGTCTCTGGTGACCGGCATCCCTGCGACCTACTTCGCTCACCTCGCCGCATCCCAAGCCAGAGACGCGCGCTGTCGTAGGCCGACCGCGCAGGCAAGCAACCGCTCCATGGGCCACCGCACCTCGCCGCTGTGAGTGCCGCAGCCATAGCTCCCATCCCATGACTTCTGCCACTCCTTCATGACTACAGCTGTAGTTACGCTGTGTCCGTTTCCGGAGGAATGCGCATGCGCTTGAAATGTTGGTGGATGGCATTGAGCTGGCTGGTGTGCTGCAACGCGTTTGCTGCCAGCGGCGGGATGGAGGATGCCCTGGCCAATTTGAAGGCCAAGGCGGCGGCATCGCGCTCCGATGCGATGCTGATACAGCGCGATGGAGAGACACTGCTCGAGACCCGCAGCACGGCTGCAGCGCAGCCGATCGAACTGATGTCGGCGACCAAGTCGGTGGTGGCACTGTCCATCGGGCTGCTGCTGCACAGTGGCGCGCTGGAATCGCTGGATCAGCCGGTAAGCGCGATCTATCCACAGTGGGCACAGGGGCGCAAGCAGCACATCACGGTGCGGATGCTGCTCAATCACACCTCCGGCCTGCAGAATGTGCCGAATGCAGGCATCGAACTGGAAGGTGCGCCGGATCTGGTCAAGCTGGCATTGGCGGCTGAACTGTCAACGGATCCCGGGTCGACGTTCTCCTACAACAACAAGGCGACCAACCTCCTCGCCGGCATCGTCGAGCGCGCTTCGGGGAAGACGATGGATCGCGTCGTCGAGAGTGGCTTGTTCCAGCCACTGGGCATCACGGACTACACGTGGCGCAAGGATGAGGCGGGCACGCCGATCGGCATGGCCGGCCTGGCACTGTCCGCTGCCGACCTGGCCAAACTGGGCCGGTTGATTCTGGACAAGGGTGTCGCGCCAGACGGGCGTCGCCTGCTGGGAGAAGACTTCGTCGCTGAACTCATCGCCGAAAGCGCCCGCTCGAAGGACGTGGGGCTGCTGTGGTGGAGAATTCCTGCCTGGGAGCGGTTTACGCTGAAGCCGGACGCGGCATCGATTCTGTCGCGCAACGGCGTCGATGCGGGCGTGGCGGCTGGGCTGTTGAAGGCGGGCAGTCGCGGGTTTGCCGGCAAGGGCGAGCTGTTCGCGTTTTTCGGAGAAAGCCTCGGGCCTGCGTGGGCTGACATCTACGGCCGGGAAATCACCAGCCGAAGCATCAAGCTCACGGACCTGTTCGATCAGGTGCGCGGGCCGGTCGCCGCCTACGCTGCCATGGGTTACATGGGCCAGTATCTGGTCGTGGTTCCAGAGACATCCCTGGTGGGGGTACGGCAGATCGCGCGCAAGGAGGGCCACGATTTCGCCGTCGACGACTATGCGACGTTTGCCGCCGACGTGTTGACCTTGTCCGAAGCACTGTAAGACGTTCGAGCCCATCTCCCCTGCAACTGCGGCGCCCAGCCCGAAGGCCGCACACACCGCGCCGAGCGTCACATTGAAGCGGCTGGTTCGCTGGGCCAGGTCGCTGATGATGACGGGGAGCAGTGCACGGACGATCTCCGCACCGACGTCAGGCATGTCTCCTGAGCGCGCCCGTCCGCGGGCGCCTCGTGTCAATGTGACCGCCCGCCCACGGGGTCAAGCGCGGCACGCGGCAAACAGGTCCAGGTCACGCTGGTAGACCTGGCTGCGGACATCGAACAGCCCCAGCAAGGAGTGGTAAACGTTGTCGTGACTGTACGCCGTGCCCTCGGCACGGTTTCGCAGGCAGGCCAGGTTGAGGTTTGCATGGTGCGCAAACGCCGGCGAGAACCACATCACCATCGGGACGCGGGTCTGTTCCTGAGGCGCAATGAGGTAAGGCGTGCCGTGGAGATACATACCGCGCTCGCCAAGCGACTCGCCATGATCCGAGACGTAGATCATGGCCACGTCCCGCTGCTCCGAATAGCTCTGCAGCAGATCAATGGTCCTGCCCAGCACGCGGTCGGTGTAGACCAGTGTGTTGTCGTACGTATTGGCCAGCGCCGCGTTGGTGCACTTCTGGATCTGGTTGCTATCGCAGGTCGGGGTGAAGACGTTGCCGTCGGCAGGGTAACGCTCGAAGTAGGTTGGGCCGTGGCTGCCCAGCTGGTGGAGTACGATCAGGCCATCCCCCTGCATGGCGTCGATGCGTGCGTTCAGTTGATACAGCAACACTTCGTCGTAGCAGGTGCCGTCCTTGTTGACACACTGTCCGGCTACCTTGAATGCCGGCATGTCGTCGGTGGCCACGCGCGCGCACACGCCTTTGCAGCCGCCATTATTGTTGTTGCGCCAGAGGATGTTCACGCCGGTACGCTTCAGGATATCCAGAACGTTTTCTTCCGTCGCCGCGCGGACGTCATCGTACTGGGTACGTGTCATTCTGGAGAACATGCAGGGAAGGGAGATGGCCGTGGCCGTGCCGCAGGATGAGACGTTCTTGAAGGCGATGATGTCGCTTCGCTTTGACAGCACGGGATTGGTGGCACGCGGGTAGCCGTTGAGCTGGAAGTTCTGCGCACGCGCGGTTTCGCCCACCACGGTAATCACCAGCCTCGGACGCCTGCCCATGCTTGTTGGCGGGCGGGTGGCATCCTCGGCGACGGGCTGCAGTGGCCGTGACATTGCGATGTACTTGCGCTTGAGATAGCCGTTGGCATGGCGCACGAAGTTGACCGGCAGTACCTGGTCCCTGAGCTCGCGGTTATTGCGCAGCAGGGAGGCATAGTCCTTGTAGAACACCATGGATATCACGGTCAGGATCGCCAAGGTCGCCAGCACGTTGATCAGCATCCAGGAGGCGGTCTGCAGCACGCGCCCGCTGCGGATGCGCAGCGAGATCATCGCCGCAGCTGGCAGCGCGCCCAGAAGTACGATGGTGAGCAGCAAGGGGACGGAGAAGTAAGACCCGAGCTCGGCCTGGTTGGTCTCGAAGACGTTCTGCACCATGCTGCGATCGATCAGGACGTTGTAGTGCACCATGAAGTAGGTGCTTGCGGCGCTGATGATCACCAGCAACGCCAGCAACGGCTTGCGCAGGTAGGGCAGCGCAAGCACCGGCATGAGCAGCAGGTTGAACAGGCAGAAGAAAAAGACCGGCAGGCTCAGGAAGAACAGCACGCCGCGCACGCTGTCGAGTTCCGCGTGCCCCCATAGCGCCTGCCACAGTGCAACGTTGCCGAGGGTGGTGAAGAACAGTGCGACTATCCATGTCAGCTGCACCGGGTTGATTCGCACGAACATAAGACGCTGAAACACGCGCATTCTTCCAATGAATGAAAAGTGCGCGCAGTATCAGAATGCGTGTATCAGGAAGTTGTCAGGCGCAGAACCAGGCGTTCCTCGGTGCTCTATCCAAGCAGGACGACCGCCCATATGGCGCCCACCATCAACAAGGCCGTGGCCTGAGCGGTACTCCCCATGTCCTTCGCATTCTTTGACAGCGGGTGGAGGTCGAGCGAGATGCGATCAACAACGGCTTCGATGGCGGAGTTGAGCAGTTCCACGATCAGGCTGATGAAGCTGACGGCCAACATCAGCGCACGCTCCACCGGGCTGACGTCGAGCACAAACGTGCCTCCCATCAGGACGCCATGCAGGACCAGCAGTTGTCGAAAAGCGGCCTCGCCTCGCACGGTCGCGAGCAACCCGTCGCGCGAGTGGATCACCGTGTGGACAATCCGGTTGAATCCGGTCCTGCCGTGGCGATACTTGCCGGCTCCGTCCGGGTCTGACCAGTGCATCTGACTCTCCTGCGAGGATTGATGGTTGCACAGGATCGGAGGGTCTGTGTCAGGAAGCTGTCAGGAGTTGGCGCGCAAGTGGCTGGTTGCCGAAGCCAGCGCGCGTCTAGGGTTGTTGGTCATCCGTGCCGGACATGTCCAGCGTAAAGCGGCAACCGTGCTCCGAACTCTCCACCGCCATGTGCCAGCCCAGGTGGTCTACGATCCGTTGCACGATCGACAGGCCAAGTCCTTCCCCGCTCTGGCGCAGGCTGGGCGCGAAGCGTTGGAACTGCTGAGGATCCATGCTGGGAGGCAGGCCTGGACCAGTGTCGACGATGGACAGCGTAGCCTCCCGTACGGTGATGCGGATTTCGCCTTTGTCGGTGTATTGGCAGGCGTTGCGCAGCAGGTTCCAGAGCACGCTACGCGCCAGTTCGGCATTGGTGTGGATGAAGGCGTCCTGCGGTGCATCCAGCAGCAGGACGACCGGCTTGCCCGCCAGCCAGGGCTGGCAGCGCGTCATGCATTCCTCGATCAACGGACGCAGCGGTACATTCTCCTTGGCAAGACGCTGTGGATCCCGTGAGAGCAGCAACAGGCAGGACAGCTGGCGCTGCATTTCCTGTGTAGTCCGAACGATCCGCTCGCCGCTCGCCCTCAGGTGGCTGTCCTCGGGCAGTTGGTGAACGATGGTCTCGGCCGCGCCGGAAATAATGGCCAGGGGCGTGCGCAGTTCATGACTGGCATCTCCAACGAAGCACCGTTCACGCTGCAGGTACTGCTCCGCCTCGTCGCTGTGCTGTGCGAAGGCGCGCGCCAGCACCCCGATCTCGTCGCGCGCCTCCTGGAAGGGAAACGGCGTCTGCCCGCGCTGCACCGCATCGGCCAGCAGGGTGATGGGGGCGATGACGCGCGCTGCCGTCAGTCGCCCGATCCAGAACGCGCAGAGGATGCACAACAGCATGACCACGAGCGCATAGCCATCGATCACGTGCTCCAGATATTGATACCGCTCGGCATCCTGGCGGAGGTAATAGCGTTGGCCGCCGAGGTCGAACACCAGCAGGTGCCAGACGTCGGGCGGGGCGGCGCTGTAATAGCCCGGTTCATACGGGCGCAGGGCATCGGGTACGTTTCGCGCTTCAAAGAGTTCACTGCCCGGAGACAGCGTCGGCGGCGTGCCATCGGCAAGGTTGCCCTGCAGGCGATCCATCTCGTCGTGCAGGCTTCTGGAGATGACGTAGGCCCTGAGCTCGTCATAATCCAACTGCTCGGCGGCGACCACGAAGCCCATGACGGCCACCATCAGCAGCACGAAGGACACGGTGATCCGCGTTCTGAGCGTCATCTGGCGGTAGAGCGCTTTCATGACGGCAACTGCCCTCCTCGGGTCGTCATTCCGGGACAGACGTCGTTGGCGCACTCAAGCGCCATCCGATGCCGTGCACCGTCTCAATAAGCGGATACGTGAAACTCTTGTCCGCATGCTGCCGAAGCTCGTGGATATGCGTCCGCAACGCACCGCTTTCCGGCGGGTGGTCACCCCACAGGAGGTATTCCATCTCCTGCTTCCTGACCACGCCGGGCGCGGCCCGCATCAGGCACACCAACAGCTTATGGGTGCTGGGGGTCAGCGTAATGGTCTGGCCCTGCCGCCACGCCTGTGGTGCACGGGTGTCCACCCGCAGGTCCTGCCAGGTCAGCGTGCCTTGGACGCTGCGGCCCTGGGCACGGCGCACCAGCGCCTGGATGCGTGCATCAAGTTCTATCAATGAGAAGGGCTTGACCAGGTAGTCGTCCGCGCCCATTGCAAAGCCCTGCACGCGGTCATCCACTGGGTCGCGCGCGGTCAGCATGATCACCGGTACGGGATTCTGGAATTCCTGACGAAGTCTGTGGCAAAGCGTCATGCCGTCCAGCCGCGGCAGCATGAGATCCAGCAGGATGGCGTCGTAGTCATTCCCGGTTGCCAGGCGCAGGCCCGCAGCGCCATCGCGTGCATCGTCGAGCACATAGCCCAGCGGCTCCAGGAATGCGTACAGGTTGGCCACCAACTCGGGGTTGTCCTCAATGATGAGCAGGCGTGTCATGGTTTGTTGGGACCTGGGCGCATCGGGGAACTGTGCGGGATCGTCATAGTGTTGCCAAGCGCTGCGGTCAGGCAGAGGCACCCTGTCGCCAGGTACGGCAGCCGGAACCACAGCGGGCGCATGCCTTACCTCAACACCGATGGTGCCTGGTCAATCCGCCACGCGCCATTCAACGCAAGCACCACCGCGAACTTCCCGCACAGCAGCACGTCGGCTTCATTGTCCGCGCGCACGCAGCGATCAGCGCCCGGCAGCATCAGGACCTCGACCTCGCCAATGAAGTCATGCCGCTCATGGTGCTGGCCACGCACCAGCACGCGATACGGTCCGCGAAGCGTACGCACCACCGGGTGACGGCCCGCGGCCTGTGTCGCCCCTACAAGGTCGATCGCCTTCCCGCGGGGCATCCGCCAGGCGATGCGCTCGGGTTGGCCGAACCACTCCAACGCTTTCACCTCGCGCGTCTGCAGGGCCCGCGTGGGCGGCGTGCGGCGCAGTGCGGCCGCGGCCCGCTGGCTGCGCAGTGCGGTCCACAGCATGCTGCCTACGATGAACATGCTGGCAGCAATCAGGTACACGAACACCAGGCCAAACCACGGCGAGCTGTTGGGAATGCCGAACAGCATCGCAACAAAGATGAGCAGCATCGCCCATCTGATCCATTCGTTCGAGCTCGTCCGTTCTGCCATGTTCGCTTTCTTCCGCCACACTCCGCAGCGTGCGGAGAATCGCCTATTCTGACACCGGGCGGCGGGCAGAATTCAGGTGTCGGAACGTTTTCCAAGGCGTCGCACGACGACGACTATCACCGCAGCAATGGCGACGGGGATAAGCATCACTGCGAAAATGACGAGCCAGTGGTAGATGCTGAAACTGCCCATGCGCGGTGCCTCCTGATGGTCGGTTCAATCCTACTATCCTCGCGGCAGGGCGCGTTGGAAAACTGTGTGGTGACGCTCATATCCTGGAAATGGCAGACGCCTTTCGTCACCCTGCCATTGGGCAGGTGTCCCCGCGCAGGTGCGGTGCTAAAACATCCAGCAACACCCCGCTCAGGCTCTGGATGATGAAGCAACGCTACTCAACACTGTCGGCCTGCCTGACGCTTCTGCTGCCCGCGGCCGCGTACGCCGGTGTCGACCTCGCCGCGCTCGACAAGGACATGGTCGGCCCACGAACCGAGATCCTCGTGCTGGGCAGCATCCACCTGAGCGAGCACGAGGCCCTCGATCCCAAGGCACTGGATCCGCTGCTGGACAGGCTCGCAGCCTTCAAGCCCGGCTACATCACCATCGAAGCCATCAGCGGTGAGCAGTGCGACCTGGCCACGCGCCATGCGGCGGTCTACGGCAATGATTACTGCGCCAGCACGGACATGGCGAAAGCGGCCACGGGCTTGGAGGTGCCGGCCGCGATCGTGCAGGTCAACACGACCTTGGCGGCCTGGCCGGAAGCCCCGACCGCCGCGCAGCGCCGCCAGCTGGCGGCGCTGTTCCTTGCCGCTGGCGAGCGGGCGTCCGCCTATGTGCAGTGGCTGCAGCTGCCCGCGGCGGAGCGACGGGCGGGTGATGGTCTGGACGACAGCCTGGTCGACCTGCTCAAGCAGCTTGGCACGCGCAAGAACGAGAGCTATCAGATCGCCGCAGTGCTCGCGGCCCGACTCGGCCAGCAGCGTGTGTACGCCATCGACGACCACACCGGTGACAACCACCAGATCGCGGATCGCAAGGCATTCGGCACGGCGCTCCAGCAGGCGTGGAGCACCTACGGACCTGCACTGGATGCTATGGCTGAACGCGAAGCGGCCTTCATCGCCTCCAACGACGTGCTCGGGCTGTATCGCAGCGTCAACGATCCCGTGGCGCTGCAGGTGCTCGCCGAGTCCAACGTGAGCCAGACACTGGCTGCCGTGTCGCCGCAGCACTATCCCCAGATCTGGGTGCAGGGCTGGGAAATCCGCAACCTGCGCATGATCGCCAATGTGCTTGAAGTGGTGCGCGATCACCCCGGCTCCCGAGTCCTCTCCATCGTTGGCGCCTCGCACAAGCCGTGGTTCGATGGTTGGCTGGGGCAGATCTCCGGGGTGGATATCGCCGACACGCAGGCAGTGTTGAAGTAGGCGGGGGGGACACCGGCCGGCCTTGATCCGTGTTGCCTTATCCTTGCGCCAGCCCCTGTCCACCCACCGGCTCGGTCTCAAACCGCTCGCCGAATCCCGTGATCATCGGTCGGGCCTTCGCGATCGCCGCCTGCACGGCCGGCAGCGCCAGCGAGGCGCGGTGCAGTTCCTGGCTGTCCCACACCTCGGTCACCCAGATTGCCTCCGCCGCGGTCGGGTCGCGCGCCACTACGTAGCTGCAGCAGCCCGGCATTGCGCTGGTGCCCTCCAGCAGGATCGCGATGACCGCGTCGCGCTGGCCGGGCGCGGTCAACATCTTGCCGATCAAACCGTACATGGATGCATTCCGGGGCAGGGAGGGTGCGCGCATCCTGCGCGACGCCGCCACGGCCGGTCAATGGCCGCCCGTTTGAGGACCCTGTCGCCCTGCGGTATCCTGCGCGCCCCTCCTGTTCCGGTCGCCGTGTGATGACGCCACCCTGATACCGCGTTGACGACGCGCCGGCCCTTGCGCTGGCTCAGGGAGTGCCTTGTCTTCATCACACAACGCGCCGTGCGGATCGCCGGTGCGTGGAGTCTGTCCATGTCTGTGTCCTATCCGCTGCGCCAGCAATGGCTTGGCAACATCCGCGGTGATCTGCTGTCCGGTGCCGTGGTCGCCCTCGCGCTGATTCCCGAAGCGATTGCGTTTTCCATCATTGCCGGGGTCGACCCCAAGGTCGGCTTGTACGCTTCGTTCTGCATCGCGGTGGTCACCGCCATCGCCGGCGGCCGGCCGGGCATGATCTCCGCGGCCACCGGCGCGATGGCGCTGGTGATGGTCGATCTGGTCCGCGACCACGGCCTGCAGTACCTGTTGGCCGCCACGATTCTGGCCGGACTGCTGCAGATCGTCGCCGGCGCGCTCAAGCTCGGTGCACTCATGCGCTTCGTCTCGCGCTCGGTGATCACCGGCTTCGTCAACGCACTGGCCATCCTGATTTTCCTGGCGCAGTTGCCCGAGCTGATCGGGATGCCATGGACGGTCTATGCGGTCTGCGCGGCCGGATTGGCGATCATCTATCTACTGCCATTGCTGACCCGGGCAGTGCCCTCACCACTGGTGGCAATCGTGGTGCTGACCGCGCTGTCGATCTGGCTCGGCCTGGACATCCGCACCGTAGGGGACATGGGGGCGCTGCCGGACAGCCTGCCCACCTTCCTGTTGCCGGACGTGCCGCTCACCTGGGAGACGCTGCGCATCCTGTTGCCCGTGTCGGCCACGCTGGCGGTCGTCGGTTTGCTCGAGTCGATGATGACCGCGCAGATCGTGGAAGACATGACCGACACCCCCAGCCAGCGTAACCGCGAGTGTGCCGGGCAGGGCCTGGCCAACATCACTGCCGGGCTGTTCGGTGGCATGGGTGGCTGCGCGATGATCGGGCAGTCGGTGATCAACGTGTCCTCCGGCGGCCGTGGTCGGTTGTCCTGTCTGGTGGCGGGTGTGCTGTTGCTGCTGCTGGTGGTCTACGGCGCGGACTGGGTCCGGCAGATTCCGATGGCCGCACTGGTCGCGGTGATGATCATGGTCAGCATCGGCACCTTCCACTGGCGCTCGTTTGCCGAGTTCCGGCGGCATCCGAAAAGTTCCTCGGTGGTGATGCTGGGCACGGTGGTTGTGACCGTGGCCACGCACGATCTGGCCAAGGGGGTGCTGACCGGGGTGCTGCTGTCGGCGCTGTTCTTCGCCCGCAAGGTGGGCCGGATGCTGGACATCGCCGATGCCGAAACAGCCGAGGGCACCCGCGTGTACACCGTGAGCGGCCAGGTGTTCTTTGCCTCGGCGGGGCAATTCGCGGCGGCCTTCGATCTGCTGCGGGTGCCCGAACGCGTGGTGATCGATCTGACCCGGGCGCACTTCTGGGACCTGAGCGCAGTGGGCGCGCTGGAGCGCGTGACCGGCAAGCTGCGCGCGCGGGGAGCGCAGGTGGAGGTGATCGGGCTCAACGCGGCCAGCCAGACATTGGTGGAGCGGCTGGGGCGGGGCGATCACGGCGTCGGTGGTCACTGAACACGGTCAGGAAGCGGCGCTAAACATCGCAGGCGTGGCGCCGTTATCCAACTGAGTCCCCTCTCTGGGCAGGCACCGTCGCGGTGCCTGCAGGCGGTATCTCCACAGGGCGGGGTGGTGGCATCGATCCCCGACTTCCGCTGGCCGCGCCGTGATTGCACCGCGCGCGTGCCGGCCCGCAATGGACTGCGTGTTTCCGTGGCGGCGCATGACTGCGTCCGCCGGTATGCCCTTATTCCGGAACCGCCCCCCATGTCCGTGTCCCGCCCCACTGCGTCCAAGCGCCCCGGCAGCATCGCCAACCGACTGATGTTGGGTACGGCGTTGATCGCCATGCTCTGCTTCGGTGTCACCGCCGCCATCAGCTACCGCGAAGCCAGTGCGTCGCTGGTCGATGCCTCCCGTCACACCATGCAGAGCGAGGCCCAGGCCGAGGCGCTGCGGGTGAGCGGTGATCTGTCCAACGCTTTCGCCACCAGCCAGGCGCTCGCACAGAACCTGCTGGTACAGCGGGCTGCTGGCACGCTGTCGCGGGCGACGGTGTCCGCGGTGATCCACCAGCAGGTGAAGGTGCACCCGGAGTGGGTGGGTTTTGGCACGTTGTGGGAGCCCGATGCCTTCGATGGCAAGGATGCCGAGTTCGTCGGTGCCGAGGCGCACGATGACACCGGCCGGTTCATGAGCTACTGGGCCTGGCACGACGGTGCACCGATGCAGGATGCGCTGACCGGCTATGACGTGCCTGGCGATGGCGACTGGTATCTCAAGCCAAAGGCGCTCAAGCGGCAGACCGTGGCCGAACCGTACACCTATGAAATCGGCGGGCAGAAGGTGCTGATGACCACGCTCTCCACCCCGGTGATCGATGCGGGGACGTTCGTTGGCGCGGTGACGGTGGACTTCGCGCTGGCCGCCTTGCAGAAGCACCTGGCCGCGTTGCGCCCGATGGGCGAAGGCCACGTTGAACTGATCTCACCCGGTGGCATCGTGCTGGCTGCGAAGGATCCGAACGAGATCGGCAAGCGTCGCGAGGATGCGCTGACCACGCAGGTACTGGCGGCGGTCAAGGCTGGCAAGACATTTGACGCCTTCGAGCCGGATGCGGCGGGCGATGTGAAAACCTACGTGCCGCTGCGTATCGGCGGCAGCCAGGAGCATTTCGCGCTGGGGGTGATCGTGCCGCATGCGCTGATCACCGCGCAGGCGCGCGCGCTGCTGTGGATCATCCTGGCCGTTGGCCTGGGTGCGGCACTGGTGCTCAGTGGCAGCGTGTATGTGCTGCTGCGCCGGCAGGCGATCCGCCCGCTGGCCGATGCGGTCCGTCTGTCGGCCGACGTGGCCGAGGGTCGTCTGGATACGCCGCTGCCGCCCGCGCGTAATGACGAAGTCGGCCGGCTGCTCGAATCGATGCAGCGCATGCGCAGCCAGCTGCGTGCCGTGATGGCCGCGAAGGGCGAGATGGCCCAGCGCCACGAGGCGGGCGAGCTGAGCTACCGGATGGACGCGCAGACGTTCCCGGGCGAGTACGGCAAGATGGTGGAAGACACCAACCAGCTGGTGGGCGCCAACATCGCGGTGACGCGTCGCCTGGTCGAGGTGATGCAGCGCTATGCGGTCGGTGACCTGAGCCAGGACATGGATCGCCTGCCCGGCGAGCAGGCTGCTTTTACCGCCGCGATGGATACGACCAAGGCCAACCTGCGCGCCATCAACACCCAGATCGGCGATCTGGCCAGCGCTGCGGCGATGGGCGACTTCAGCCAGCGTGGCGACGTGGTGCGCTTCAACCACGATTTCCGCGTGATGGTCGAGAACCTCAACACGATGATGCAGGTCAGCGACGACAACCTGCAGCAGATTTCCGCGTTGCTGCGTGCGATCGCCGCCGGCGATCTCACCGCGCGCATGCAGGGTGACTTCCACGGCGTGTTCGCGCGGATGCGTGATGATGCCAACACCACCGTGGTGCAGCTGACCGACATCGTCGGCCGCATCCAGCAGGCCACCGGCAGCATCAACCTCGCCGCCGGTGAGATTGCCGCAGGCAACAGCGACCTGTCGCGCCGTACCGAACAGCAGGCCGCCAGCCTGGAAGAAACCGCCGCCTCGATGGAGGAACTGACCTCCACCGTGCGGCAGAACGCAGACCATGCGGTGCAGGCGAACCAGCTCGCCGCTGGCGCCGCCGACGTGGCGTCCAAGGGTGGTGAGGTGGTCGGCAAGGTGGTGACCACCATGGCCGGGATCGAGGCGTCCTCCAAGCGGATCGCCGAGATCATCTCGGTGATCGACGGCATCGCATTCCAGACCAACATCCTGGCCCTGAACGCCGCAGTGGAAGCGGCGCGTGCGGGCGAGCAGGGACGCGGTTTTGCCGTGGTCGCCACGGAGGTGCGCGCGCTGGCGCAGCGCTCGGCCGGTGCGGCAAAGGAGATCAAGGGGCTGATCGACGATTCGGTCACCCAGGTGAGCGCGGGCTCGGCGCTGGTCCAGACCGCCGGCCGCACCATGGAAGAGATCGTGACCGGCGTGCGTCGGGTCAACGACATCATGGCCGAGATTTCGGCGGCGTCGAAGGAGCAGTCCGCCGGCATCGAGCAGGTCAACCAGACCATCACTCAGATGGATGAAACCACCCAGCAGAATGCCGCGCTGGTCGAGGAAGCCACGGCGGCGGCGCGTGCGATGGAAGAGCAGGCGCAGCAGCTGGGCACGGCGGTGGCGATCTTCCGGCTGCAGGCCCATCCGGGCACGGCGGCCGCACCAGCGCGTCGTAGTGCGCCTGCGCGCGGTGCCTCGCGCCTACCGGTGGCGGCGGTGGCGGGCGAGGAGTGGCAGACGTTCTGAGGCCGGCTCCTGCCGATTACTCTGGTTGGTCGGCGCGCCCCATCGCGGTGGTACGTCGGGCGTTGATGTAAGCCAGCAGACGGTGCCCGGCGCGTATGCCGGGTACTTCAACAGGCTCGATTCGTTTCAATGGGGGAGTGCGGCGGTCTCATTGAAGCAGCGGCGTCCGAGGCGCAGCGCCAGATGGACCAGTACGATCAACACCGGCACCTCCACCAAGGGCCCGATCACGGCAGCGAATGCAACCGGTGAGCCCAGGCCGAAGGCGGCAATCGCCACGGCGATGGCCAGTTCGAAGTTGTTGCCCGTTGCGGTGAAGGCGATGGCGGTGGTGCGCGGATAGTCGCGTGCGATCCAGCGGCCCATGAAGAAGCTCAGCAGGAACTGCACGAAGAAGTAGATCGTCAGTGGGATGGCGATGCGTACCGCATCCAGGGGGATGCGCACCAGATCGCCGCCTTTGAGGCTGAACATCGCAATGATGGTGAACAGCAGCGCGACCAAGGTGATCGGGCTGATGGCGGGCAGGAAGCGCGTTTCGTACCAGTCGGCCCCGCGCACGCGCAGCAGCAGGCGTCGCCCCAGATAGCCCGCCGCAAAGGGAATGCCCAGATACACCAGCACCGCACCGGCAATCGTCCAGGTGCTGACATCGATCACGCTGCGCTGTAACCCGAACAGCGGCGGCAGCACGGTCAGAAACAGCCACGCATAGACGCTGAAGAAGGCGATCTGGAACAGGGAGTTGAACGCGACCAGGCCTGCCACGTACTGATTGTCGCCGCGCGCGAGCTGGTTCCAGACCAGCACCATCGCGATGCAACGGGCCAGACCGATCAGGATCAGCCCGGTCATGTACTCCGGCCGGTCGTGGAGGAACAGCGCGGCCAGCGCGAACATCAGCATCGGTCCCACCACCCAGTTTTGCAGCAGCGACAGCGCCAGCACGCGCTTGTCGGCGAAGACGGCGGGCAGCGCCTCGTACTTCACCTTGGCCAGGGGCGGGTACATCATCAGGATAAGACCAGCTGCGATCGGCAGGTTGGTACCGCCGATGGTCATCGCGTCCAGCGCGGCGGGCAGGCCATCGAAGACGGTGCCCAGCACCACGCCGAGCGCCATCGCCGCGAAGATCCACAGGGTAAGCCAGCGGTCCAGAAAGGACAGGCGGGAGGTGGGACGTGTGGTCATCGCGATGGGCCCGGCAGTCAACGGATCAGCACGACGGCGCGCATTGGCCGGCGGGACCGCAGTCCGCCTCGCCGGCACAGCAGTTCTCGGTGAGGTAGCTGATCAGGCCATTCATCGCCTCGAAGTCGGCGCGGTAGCAGATGCTGCGCCCGCGCGACTCGGCGCCGACCAGGCCCGCCGCGCTCAGTTCCTTGAGGTGGAAGGACAGCGTGGCACCGGGAAGGCCGAGGTCGGCGGCGATTTCTCCGGCCAACCGACCACCCTGGCCGGCCTGGACCAGCAGGCGGAAAACGCTCAGGCGGGTGTTATGACCCAGGGCGGCAAGGGCGTGGGTTGCAGTGTTGTGTTCCATGTTTCTAGAATAGTCGAACAATTAAGCCGGAGCAGCCTCATGTCCTTGCTGCCACAACCCGATGGGCAACCACGCATGAAGGCCGTGATCTATCACAACCCGGCCTGCGCGACCTCGCGCAATGTGCTCGCACTGATGCGCCATGCTGGCGTGGCGCCGGAGGTAGTGGAGTACCTGCGCGATCCGCCGGATCGCGAGCGCTTGATCGAACTGATTTCCGCCGCCGGCCTTCAGGTCCGCGACGCGCTGCGCCAGAAAGGGACCCCCTACGCCGAACTGGGTCTGGCCGATCCAACGCTGGAGGACACCCAACTGCTGGATGCGATGCTGGCCCATCCGATCCTGATCAACCGGCCCTTCGTGCAGACCGAACTGGGGGTGCGCCTGGCGCGACCCTCGGAGACCGTGCTGGAGATCCTGCCGCCGGTGCAGGCGCCGTTCCGCAAAGAAGATGGGGAGGTGGTGATCGACGCCCACGGCCGGCGCGGCACAAAAAAGCCCGGTCAGTGACCGGGCTTCTTCATCCAGGCGTGCGCAGTACTTACCAGCGCATGCCGGCAAAGGGGTTCCAGCTGGTGTCGCCCTTCACCTTTTCCAGGTAGTACGAGTAGTTGGTCGTCAGCGCGATCAACACCGACCAGGCCATGCCGATCGCCCGGCCGACCACGTCCGGCAGGAACGCCACGATCACCATCAGCACGAGGGTAATGCCCAGGATGGTGAGCGCCTTGCGCCACATGCCCAGGATCAGCAGGTAGATCCAGCTGAAGAACAGCGCGAAGAAGTTGAAGTTGACCTTGATCTTCTGGCCGAACGTCAACGTTTTGAACGCGGTCTTGAAACCCGGCGAATTGGGGGCGCCGTGCTGTTCGAAGAAGTTGAAGCGGAACTGCCACTTGGGGCTGAAGGGGGAAGCAGTGTTGGAATCCATATCCGAATCGTTGTTTGAAAACGATTACATGATAGCGGGGCGACCTACAGAAGCGCCAATTTTTCCGCGCATTCCACCCCCTCCAGCAGGCACTGCGCGCACCGTCACACATTCGTCCCGGTTTTCCGATAGGGTGCGCAATCCGCGCGGCCGGAAGCCCCGCGGGCAATGCGACGTCAACGAGATGCCATTCCATGTCCACTGATGTAATGACCCCCGAGCGCCCCCAGGCAGGACCGCAGATTGCGCCGTGTCCGGTGGCCACCCAGGCGCAGCATCTGCTCGCCCAGCTGCAGTTCTCGCAGGTGAGCGCGCGCGCGCTGTCGCGCCTGCCGGTTGATGCCGACCTGGCCATCGCCGCGCCCACCATCTGAGCGGATGGACCTCGCCGAGCTTTCGGCTTGGCGACCTGCTTCCCTCGTCCTGCTGCCTCGACTCCGGGGCCGCCGCCATGCCTGGCGGACGGATGAGCTGCGCAATGTCGGCACCTGCCGCATAGGGGACAGGCGTAAGGTTTACCTTCCTGGGCCTGTCGTGGGCCAACAGGATCCTCTGTAAGATGAATGGGGAAAGGCCCACGGCACAGGGCCTGCGCCTCCGTTGTCCCGGGGGCTGCCCACTTGGCTCGATCCAAAAGCTGAATGCGGAGAAATCACCGGTGAAACCTTCGCACCCACCTTACAATTCGCGCCATAGACTGAGCCGCATTTTTCGTCTTAAGTCGGTTGGAGAGTTCGTGGGTTCCGGGAGTCACAGACAACAGCGGCGTGCCGGTGATCGGCCCGCACCGACAGGACGAATGCGCGCCATCGCGCGCGCCGGGCTCAGGACGCCCCTTTGCGCATCTTGCATCTCCGGCCTGGCACGCCCTGCACAGGGATACCGCGCATGAGTACCCAGACCCTCCACGCCCGACTGGATGCCGGTCGGGCGACGCTGCCGGCCGAGTCGCCGTTGCCGATGCCCGAGCAGTCCCTCCAGGAAGGCGAGCTGCAGGTCCGCCGGCAGCGCACCGCGCCGCGGATGATCGGCCTGCGCCGCTTCTACATCCTGGGTGGCACCGCGGCGATGACCGCCGCCGCCAGCCGGATGATGTGGAAGGTACTGGCCGTCAACGGCATCAGCGTGCTGGAAGCCTGCCTGCTGGTACTGTTCGTGGGCCTGTTCGCGTGGATCGCGCTGTCCTTTGCCGGGGCCGTGGCCGGCTTTCTGACCGCGGTATTCGATCGTGGTTACAAGCTGGGGATCGATCCGGATGCGCCGCTGCCGACCGTGCACACGCGCACCGCGCTGCTGATGCCCACCTACAACGAGGACCCGCGTCGGCTCTTGGCGGGCCTGCAGGCGATCTATGAGTCGGTGGCCGAGACGGGCCAACTGGAAAACTTCGATTTCTATGTGCTCAGCGATACCCGCCGCGATGACATCGGGCAGGCCGAAGAAGAAGCCTTCCACGCGCTGTGCGATGCAGTGGGCGGCCATGACCGCATCTTCTACCGTCGCCGCGGCGACAACAGCGGGCGCAAGGCCGGCAACATCGCCGATTGGGTCCGTCGTTTCGGCGGCGCCTACCCGCAAATGCTGATCCTGGATGCCGACAGCCTGATGACCGGCGACACCATCGTGCGCCTGGTCGCCGGCATGGAGCACAACCCGGATGTCGGGCTGATCCAGACCCTGCCGGCGGTGGTCGGCGGACGCACCCTGTTTGCCCGCATGCAGCAGTTCGGCGGGCGCGTGTACGGTCCGGTAATCGGCCGCGGCGTGGCCTGGTGGCATGGCGCGGAGAGCAACTACTGGGGCCACAACGCGATCATCCGCACCCAGGCGTTCGCCGAACAGGCCGGCCTGCCGTCGCTGCCGGGCAAAGAGCCGTTCGGTGGGCATGTGCTCAGCCACGATTTCGTCGAAGCGGCGCTGATGCGCCGTGGCGGCTGGGCCACCCATATGGTGCCGTACCTCAAAGGCAGCTATGAGGAAGGCCCGCCAACCCTGACCGACCTGCTGGTGCGCGATCGCCGCTGGTGCCAGGGCAATCTGCAGCACGCCAAGATCGTCGGCTCAAAAGGCCTGCACTGGGTCAGCCGCATGCACATGCTGGTCGGCATCGGGCATTACTTCACCGCGCCGATGTGGGCGATGCTGATGCTGATCGGCATCGCCATTCCCTTGTTCCAGGGCGGCATCGACATCAACGAAGTGCTGCATCTCTCGCCGGGCGTTTACTGGCGCCACCAGGATGAGACGCAGGTGATCCGCATGTTTGCGATCACCATGGTGGTGCTGCTCTCGCCCAAGGTGCTGGGCTATCTGGCGATGTTGCTGGAACCGGTCGAGCGCCGTGGCTGCGGCGGCACGATCCGCGCCTTCATCTCGATGCTGCTGGAGACCATCCTCGCCGCGCTGATGGCGCCGGTGGTGATGTACGTGCAGTCGCGCGGTGTGGCCGAAGTGCTGGCCGGCAAGGACTCGGGCTGGGACGCGCAGCAGCGCGACGATGGCGGCGTGTCCTGGTCGGCGTTGGCGCGCGGCTATGGTGGCTTGAGCGTGTTCGGACTGTTCATGGGAGTGCTGGCCTACGCCGTCTCGCCTTCGTTGGCGGCATGGATGGCCCCGGTAGTGATCGGCATGGTGCTGGCGATTCCGGTGGTCGGCTTCACGTCCTCGCGCAGCGCCGGCGTCTGGATGCACCGGCTCGGGCTGATGGAGATTCCCGAAGAATCGGCACCGCCCAAGGTGCTGGTGCGCGCGGCCGAGCTGCGCCGGGCCGCCGCCGAGGCACACCCCGCCGTCTGATCACGGCACTCCGGGCATCGCCCCCCATTGCGCTGGGGCGCGGTCATAATGCGGCTTGAACGTACTGGAGCCGCCTGATGCTGGATACCGTGGAAAACGAAACCGGCGCCGACCCGCAGTGGTCGGTGCTGTGGCTGCATGGCCTGGGTGCCGATGGCCATGACTTCGCCCCGATCGTGCCCGAACTGGTGCGCCCGCACTGGCCGGCGATCCGCTTCGTGTTCCCGCATGCCCCGGTGCAGCCGATCACGATCAACAACGGCGTGCCGATGCGCGCCTGGTACGACATCGTCAGCGCCGACTTCCGCTCGCGCGCCGACAGCGCCGGTGTGGACGCCTCCATCGTGGAACTGGAGCTGCTGATCGAGCGCGAGATCGCCCGCGGTATTCCGGCCGAACGGATCCTGCTGGCCGGTTTCTCTCAGGGCGGGGCAGTGATCCTGAGCGCGCTGCTGCGTCGCACGCGCCCGTTGGGCGGGCTGATCGCGTTGTCGACCTATCTCCCCGATCCGGCCAAGGCCGCTGCTGCGCGCGTGCCCGGGGCGATCAGCGTGCCGGTCTTCATGGCCCATGGCACGCACGATCCGGTGATTCCGGTGGCGATCGCCCGGGACACCGCGCAGACCCTTGAGACCCTCGGTCTGCCGGTGGAGTGGCACACCTATACGATGGCCCACCAGGTATGTGCGGAAGAAATGCACGCGCTGGGCGAGTGGCTCGAGGCGCGCTTCGCCGCCTGACGCCATGAACGACCCGCGCCAGCAGTCCTGGTTGCCCGAGCTGTGCCGCCTGCCGCGCCTGGCGGCGATGCTGGGGTTGGCCGAGCTGGTGGTGGTGGTCGTGGCGCTGGCACCCGATGGCAGCCGCCACTGGACGCTGTCGGATTTCCTGTCCGCCAGCGGCTTCGCGCTGTGGCTGGCGCTGGCGGTGACGGTCAGCCTGTGCAGTCTGCGCGCGATGCTTTCGCGCCTGCCGGAAGTGCCCGGCATGGTGCTGGTGGTGGCGATGACCGGGCTGATCGCCGGCGCCTGCGCGGCGATCGTGCACGCACTGTATGGCGTGCTCGGTGGCAGCAGCTTCGCCCAGGCGGTGGGCTTCTGGCGGTTCACGCTCGGCAGCGCGGCGATGACCGCCTTGATCACAGCGCTGGCGTTGCGCTACTTCTACGTCAGTGACCGTGGCAGCGCACAGATGCTGGCCAACGCGCGTGCGCAGGCCGATGCACTGCAGGCACGGATCCGCCCGCATTTCCTCTTCAACAGCATGAACCTCATCGCCAGCCTGCTGCGCCGCGATCCGGACGTGGCCGAGCGCGCGGTGCTCGATCTGTCCGATCTGTTCCGCGCCGCGCTCGGTGCCGGTGATGGCGATTCCACGCTGCAGGCCGAGTGCGAACTGGCCGAGCGCTATCTCTCGATCGAGTCGCTGCGCCTGGGCGACCGATTGAAGGTGATCTGGCTGCGCGACGAACCGCTGCCCTGGTCACTGCCGATGCCGCGGCTGGTGCTGCAGCCGCTGGTGGAAAACGCCGTGCTGCATGGTATCTCGCGCGTGCCGGCCGGCGGCACCATCGTGCTGGCACTGTCCAGTGACGGGACGAATCTGCGCATCCGCGTGCGCAATCCCGCACCGGATCCGGCCACGCGCGGGTTGCCGCTGCTGCAGGGGGCCGGCCACGCGCAGCGCAATATCGCCCATCGCCTGGCCTGGCGCTTCGGCCCGGCCGCGCGGATGACGGGGGCGTGGGCCGACGGCTACTATGCTTGCGAAATCACGGTCCCGGTCCAGTGAGGAAACTGTGTTGAAGGTGGTGATCGCCGACGACGAACCGCTGGCCCGCGAGCGCCTGCGTGCCCTGCTGGCCGACCAGGCCGGTATCGAGGTCGTGGCCGAAGCGGAGAACGGCGAACAGGCCCTGCACGCCTGCGCCGAGCTGCAGCCGGACCTGGTCCTGCTCGATATCGCGATGCCCGGCCTGGATGGACTGGAGGCGGCCCGCCACCTGGCCACCTTCGAGCCGCGCCCGGCCGTGGTGTTCTGCACCGCCTATGACGCCCATGCGCTGTCCGCGTTCGAGGCGGCGGCCATCGATTACCTGATGAAGCCGGTGCGTCCCGAGCGCCTGGCCGCTGCACTGGAGCGGGCCCGCACCTTCCTCGCCGGCCGCAGCGTCCCGCTCACGGCCGCCAGCCAACAGGCGCGCACGCTGCTGTGCGCACGCCTGCGTGGCAGCCTGCGCTTGATTCCGGTGGAGGACATCCACTATCTGCAGGCCGAAGAAAAGTACGTGGTCGTGCACCATGCCCGCGGTGAGGATCTGCTGGAAGAATCGCTGAAGTCGCTGGAAGAGGAGTTCGGCAACCGTTTCGTGCGCATCCATCGCAATTGCCTGGTCGCCCGGCACGAACTGGTGGAGCTGCGACGAAATGGCGCAGGCCAGGTCCAGGCGGTGCTTCGGCACGGGCATGAGCCGCTGGAAGTGAGCCGCCGCTGCGTGGCCAGCCTCAAGCAGGACCTCAAGCACCTGTGACGCGAGGGCAGGCGACCGTTGGTCGATATGCCCCTGTGCGCCGATAATGGCGGCATGAAGACCCTGCGCATCGCCACCCGAAAGAGCCCGCTTGCCCTGTGGCAGAGCGAATACGTCGCCGACCGCCTGCGAGAGGCGCATCCGGGGCTGGAGGTGGTGCTGATCCCGCTGAGCACGCGCGGCGACGAAGTGCTGGACCGCTCGCTGGCGGCGATCGGTGGCAAGGGACTGTTCCTCAAGGAGCTGGAACTGGCGATGCTGCGCGGGGAAGCCGATTGCGCGGTGCATTCGCTCAAGGATGTGCCGATGGAGCTGGACGCGCCGTTCGCGCTGCCGGCGATGCTGCCCCGCCACGATGCCGCCGATGGCTTCATCTCCAACCTGTACGCCTCACTGGATGCGCTGCCGATCGGCGCGCGTGTCGGCACCTCGTCGCTGCGCCGTCAGGCCCAGCTGCGCGCGCTGCGTCCGGACCTGGAGCTGTCGGACCTGCGTGGCAACGTCAACACGCGCTTGGCCAAGCTCGACAACGGTGGCTATGACGCCATCGTGCTGGCGGTGGCCGGGCTGGAACGCCTGGGCCTGGGCAACCGCATCGTGGCGCGACTGACGGCACCAGACTGGCTGCCGGCGCCGGCGCAGGGCGCGGTGACGGTGGAATGCAACGGCGAGGATGCCGGCGTGATGGCGCTGTTCGCCGCGCTGGACGATGCCGACACGCGGGCCTGCGTGGAAGCCGAGCGCGCCATGAACCGCGCGCTGCACGGCAGCTGTCATGTGCCGGTCGCCGGCTTTGCGCAATGGGAAGGCGAGAATCTGTTCCTGCAGGGCCTGGTCGGCGGTGTCGCCGATGGCCGCATCGTGCGCGCGGAGGCGCGTGGCCCGGCCAGTGATCCGGAAACGCTGGGCCAGCGCGTGGCACGTGGCCTGCTTGATGCCGGTGCCGGGGAACTGCTCGCGGTCTGAGGCGCGTAGTGCCGGCCAGCGGTCGGCACTACCTCAAGACGGCGGGCGCACAGGCGCCCGCGGCGATTACTTGAACTTGTAGACCACATTCATGGTGGTCAGCGTGTCGGTCTTGCGCTTGTCTTCGGCAACGTCGCTGTTGTGACGCGCCTGCCAGCCAGCCTTCAGCGCCAGATGCTCGTTCATGCTCACCGACACGCCGAAATCGTTCTGCGCGAAGGTGTTGTACGAACCCGATTCCACGAGCAGCGTGTTCACCAGGTCGGTGTTCGGGGTCAGCGTGTACTTGAGATCGAACAGGCCACGACCGATCAGGCCGGTACGTGTCGCATCGTCTTCGGTGTTGTGGGTGCGGCGCACACCGGGGCCGATCTGCGCATCCATGTAGAAGCGCTCGCCGTCGATGATCCGGGTGCCGTAACCCAGACCGAACGAGCTCTGGCGGTCGTAGGTGGCGAAGTCGTCGCGCTCATATCGCACCGTCGCGGTGATCTGGCGGTGCTCGCCCAGCTGCAGCGCGCTGCCGGCACTGCCGGTATAGCGGTTGGCGGTCGTGTTGCGGCGGCGGATGGTGGTGCCGTCATCGTTGGTATCGGTGTATTCCGAGCGTGAGCGCAGGCCGAACAGGTCCATGCTGTGCACCCAGTCATCGTCGGTGTAGCGCAGGCGCAGACGACCGTTGAAGCTCTCGGTATTGCTGTTGCCGCGGGCCGAGGCAAAGCCCAGTTCACCGCCACTGCCGCTCCAGGGGGAGGTCATCGCCGCCAGTTCGGCAACGTCCTGTGCATAAACCGCCGGGGCGCAGAGCAGCAGGGGAACAAGCAACGAAACGCGCAGGGACATCAACGGTTCTCCGTGATCGGACAAGGGGGAGGGACAACAAGGGGGGGATGATACTTGATGCGTTCTGCGTCACATTCGGCCGCGGGCCCCGGCTTTAGGACCCGTTCGGCCTTGATCCCTGTTCAGGGAACATCGATGCGCAGTGAGGCGTCGTCGAAGCGCGAGTAGGTAACGGTGATGCGGAACGCCTGGCCGTTGGTCTCGCCCTTGCGCTCGATCTGCACCGGCAGGCCCTGTGCATTGACCCAGTACAGCAGGCCGTCGGGCGCCGCGGTGGCGTGGCGCACCTCGTATTTATGGGCGCGCTGGCCGCCGGCGCGGTCCTCGCCAAGATCGCGCACCGTCAGCTGCGCGGGCTGCAGATCGGCCGGCAGCGGGTTGCGCCACTGGGCCAGCATGCCTTCGGGCACGGGAATCTGGCGCACTTCGCCGGCACGCTGCAGGAAGAACGTGCCGCCGATGATGGTCTGTGGGCCATCGTCGGTGATCAGCCGATAGCGGTCCGGGGCCACATAGTCCATCTGCGCCTCCACGGCGCGCGGGCCCTGCATCTTCATCACCGCATGGAAGCTGCGCAGCTGGCCGAAGCGCTGGCTGGCCGCCAGTACGGTACCGACCGGATCGGCCGCCGGTGCCGTTGCGGCAGGCACGGCGGCCGCCGGCGTTTCAGTTCGCCCACAGCCCCCCAGCAGCAGGGCGGCAGCAGACAGGGCAAGGGCGGGCAACAGGCGCATGGCGGGCGGCAGCAGGCGGTGGGGGCCCCACGATAGCCGAAGATGCAGCCGAAGCCGCCACAACGACGGCGACTCGGACATAATCGGGTCATGGACCGATATGAACGCATCAACGCCCTGCATCGCCTGCTCAAGTCCGCCCGTTACCCGGTAACGGTGGCGGCACTGCAGGAAAAACTGGAGTGTTCCCGCGCGACTGTCTACCGCGACCTGGCCTTCCTGCGCGACGCGCTGATGGCGCCGGTGGAAGGCGATGGCGAGGCAGGCTTCCGCTACCAGGCCGACGAAAGCGACCGCTTCGAGCTGCCGGGCCTGTGGCTCAGCTCGGAAGAGCTGCACGCGCTGCTGGCCTCCCAGCATCTGCTCTCGCGCACCGGCGGTGGCGTGCTGTCCTCGGTGCTGGCCCCGCTGCAGCAGCGCATCGAAGGCCTGCTGGCGGCACAGGCTGGCGTCTCGACCTGGCCGGTCGACCGGGTCCGGGTGATTCCGCACCGGGGCCGCAAGTTCGATGAAGCCAGCTTCCGCGCAGTGGCTTCGGCGGTGCTGGAGCGCAAGCAGCTGGCCTTCGAGTACCGGGCCCGCTCCACCGATGAGGCGACCCAGCGCACCGTGTCGCCGCAGCGCATGACCCACTACCGCGACAACTGGTATCTGGATGCGTGGGACCACGGCCGCGAGGGCCTGCGCAGTTTCGCGGTGGACCGCATCTACAAGGCACGCGTGATCGATACCACCGCGCGCGATGTGGACGAGACCGAGCTGGACGAGCAGCTGGGCGCCAGCTACGGCATCTTCTCCGGGCCGCCCAAGGGCTGGGCCACGATCGTGTTCAGTGCCAAGGCCGCACGCTGGGTGGCCGATGAGCATTGGCATTCCAAGCAGCAGGGCCGCTTCCTGTCCGATGGCCGCTACGAGCTGAAACTGCCTTACAGCGTCTCGCGCGAGCTGCTGATGGACGTGCTGCATTACGGCTCGGATGCGGAAATCGTCGAGCCGGTGATGCTGCGCGAACAGGCCAAAGCCCTGCTCGCGCTGGCGCTGACCAGTTACGAGTAAGCGGGCCACGCCGGCATCGGCTCATGCCGTGGGGTCATATGCCCCGGATTCCGCAAGGGCCGGGGCGTGCGGTATCGTGGGGCGTTGCTGCCCTTATGGATCCCGCTGCTCCCATGAAAAAGTACCTGCTGCTCCCGTTGCTTGCCGCCTCGCTGGCCCTGGCCGCCTGCGGCAAGCCGGCCAATGATTCCAAGAAGCTGGTGGTCGCCGCCACCGCGGTGCCGCACGCCGAGATCCTCGCCGTGGTCAAGCCGATCCTGGAAAAGGAAGGCCTGACCTTGGACGTGCGCGTGTTCAACGACTACGTGCAGCCCAACGACCAGCTGGTGCAGAAGCAGGTCGACGTGAACTACTTCCAGACCGAGCCCTATCTGGATGCCTACAACCGTGATCGCAAGACGGATCTGGTCAAGGTGATCGGCGTGCATATCGAGCCCTTCGGTGCGTACTCGCGGCGTTTCACATCACTCGATGCGCTGCCCAACGGCGCCGATGTGGTGATCCCCAACGACCCGAGCAACAACAGCCGCGCGCTGATCCTGCTGCACAAGGCCGGCGTGATCACGCTCAAGGACCCGACCAATGCGTTGGCCACCCAGCGTGACATCATCGCCAACCCGAAGCAGCTCAAGTTCCGCGAGCTGGACTCGGCGATGCTGCCGCGCGTGCTGGACCAGGTGGATCTGGCCCTGATCAATACCAACTACGCGCTGGATGCCGGGCTCAACCCGACCCAGGATGCGCTGGCGATCGAAAGCAAGGATTCGCCGTACGTGAACTTCCTCGTCGCCCGCCCGGACAACAAGGATGATGCCCGCGTGCAGCAGTTGGCCAAGGCCCTGACCGGCCCGGAAGTGAAAGCCTTCATCGCCGAAAAGTACAAGGGCGCCGTTCTTCCGGCATTCTGACCGGCATCCACGGCAGAGCCACGCCATGCGTGGCTGGACGCGCCCGCGCGGCAGTGATCGCCGACGCGGGCGTCACCCCACCCGGAACCCCATCGTTGCGTCCACCGCCTGCTGCCAGCCGCTGTACAGCGCCTCGCGCTGATCCGCCGGCATCTGCGGCGTGAAGCGGCGATCCACCGCCCATTGCGCGGCGATCTCCGCCCGGCTGCTCCAGAACCCGGTGGCCAGCCCGGCCAGATAGGCCGCGCCCAGCGCGGTGGTTTCGGCCACCTGTGGGCGCAGCACCGGTACACCCAGGATGTCGCTCTGGAACTGCGCCATGAAATCATTGGCGATCGCGCCGCCATCGGCGCGCAGCTCCTTCAGCTCGATTCCCGCATCGGCCTGCATCGCCGCCAGCACGTCGCGGGTCTGGTAGGCCATCGATTCCACCGCCGCGCGGATGAAGTGCTCTTTGGTGGTGCCGCGGGTCAGCCCGAACATCGCGCCGCGCACATCGCCGCGCCAGTACGGCGCTCCAAGCCCCACGAAGGCTGGCACCAGGTACACACCGCCGTTGTCGGCCGCACGCTCGGCGTAGGCCTGACAGTCGCTGGATTTGCCGAACATGCGCAGCCCGTCGCGCAACCACTGCACCACCGAGCCGGCGACGAAGATCGAGCCTTCCAGCGCATATTCCACACGGCCATCGAGGCCCCACGCGATGGTGGTGAGCAGGCCATTGTCGGAGGTCACCGCCTTCTCGCCGGTGTTCATCAGCATGAAACAGCCGGTGCCATAGGTGTTCTTGGCCATGCCCGGCTCGAAGCAGGCCTGGCCGAACAGCGCGGCCTGCTGGTCGCCGGCGATGCCGGCAATCGGCAAGTGCTGATCGAAAAAGAACTGCGCCTGGGTGGTGGCATACACCTCACTGGAACTGCGCACCTGCGGCAGCATCGCGCGCGGGATGTTGAACAGCGCCAGCAGTTCATCGTCCCACTGCAGCGCGTGGATATCGAACAGCAGCGTGCGCGCGGCATTGGTGACATCGGTGACGTGTGCCTGGCCGCCGCTGAGGTTCCAGATCAACCAGCTGTCGATGGTGCCGAACAGCAGTTCGCCGCGCTCGGCGCGTGCCTGCGCGCCCTCGACGTGATCAAGGATCCAGCGGATCTTGGTCGCCGAGAAATAGGCATCGATCAACAGCCCGGTCTTGCGCCGTATCAGCGGCTCGTGGCCGTCGGCCTTGAGCTGTTCGCAGATCGCATGGCTCTGCCGCGACTGCCACACCACGGCATTGTGGATCGGCTGGCCGGTGGCCTTGTCCCAGACCACCGTGGTCTCGCGCTGGTTGGTGATGCCGATGCCGGCGATCGTGCGCGGGTCCACCTGGTGGCGGTTCAGCAGTTCGGTGATCGTGGTGTACACGCTGGTCAGGATCTCGCGCGGGTCATGCTCCACCCAGCCCGGCTGCGGGAAGATCTGGGTGAACTCGCGTTGCGCGCTGCCGGCGATGCGCCCGGCACGATCAAACAGGATGGCGCGCGAACTGGTCGTGCCCTGGTCGATGGCGAGCACGTAGTGCTTGTCCATGGTCTGCTCCGTGGAAATCGAGGCCGTGAGGCGTGACAGAGGTACAGCCTACGGCATCGAAACACGCGCCTGCAGGGTGGCGGTCAATGCCCCGCGCTGTGCGGCGTCCATGCGCAATCCCAGATGGCTGCGGCGCCACAGCACGTCGTCGGCGGTGCGCGCCCACTCGTGGGCGATGAGGTACTCCAGCTCGCGGTCGTAAAGGCCGGCGCCGTGGTCCTGGCCCAACGCGTCGAGGGTCTGTGTACCGGCAAGCAGACCGGCCGCGCGGGTGCCGTAGCTGCCGGCCAGGCGCTGCAGCAGGGGAGCGGGCAGGCGAGGGTGGTCACACCGCAGTGCCTCGGCAACTTCCGCGGCCGTGCCGCCATCGCCACCCGGTAATGGCGGTCCACCGGCGGTCCATGCCGCGCCCATTTCCGGCAGTGAGGATGTAAGCCGCCCAAGCGCTTCCTCGGCCAGTGCGCGGTAGGTGGTGAGCTTGCCACCCAGCACGCTGAGCAGCGCCGCGCCAGCGGTATCCAGTTCCAATCGGTAGTCGCGGGTGACCCGCGACGCATCCCGGTGATGATCGGCCAATAGTGGTCGCACCCCGCTGTAGCGCCAGACGATGTCCTCGGCGCGCACGGGGAGGCGGACGAACCGGTTCACCGCATCCAGCAGATACGCTTCCTCGTCCGGGCGCGGCTGCGCCAGCGCCGGGTCGCCGTCGTAGTCGGTATCGGTGGTGCCGATCAGGGTGAAATCCTGCTCGAAGGGAATGGCAAACACCACACGCTGGTCGGGCTGCTGGAACAGGTAGGCGCTGTCGTGCGCGAACAGGCGGGGCACCACCAGGTGGCTGCCCTGCACGAGCCGCAGGCCCAGCGGCGCATCCAGTCCGGCACGCTCCAGCACCGTGCCCGCCCATGGGCCGCTCGCGTTGACCACGCACCGGGCGCGAATACGCTGCACGTCGCCGTTGGCGGTGCGCAGGACAGCCCACCAGTGGTCGCGGTGACGGATCAGCTGTTCGCAGCGGGTGCGTGTGCGGATGTCGGCACCGCGCTCATGCGCATCGAGCGCGTTGAGCACCACCAGCCGGGCATCGTTGACGCGTGCATCGGCATAGGTGAAGCCGGTCCGGTAGGCGGGCTGCAATGCAGCGCCGCTCCGATCGCGCTGCAGGTCGATGCGCTGCGAGCGCGGAAAATGGGGATTGGCGTGGCCAAGGTGGTCGTAGAGCCACAATCCTGCGCGCAGCATCCAGGCTGGGCGCAGGTGGCGCGCATGCGGCAGCACGAAGCGGGTCTGGGCGATCAGATGCGGTGCAAGCTGGCGCAGTGTTTCGCGCTCGTTGAGCGCCTTGCGTACCAAGGCGAACTCGCCCTGCTGCAGATAGCGCAGGCCACCGTGGATCAGTTTGGTACTGGCGCTGGAGGTGTGGGCGGCCAGATCATCCTGCTCGCACAGGCATACCGACAGCCCGCGCCCGGCGGCATCCCGGGCGATACCGGCGCCGTTGATGCCGCCGCCCACCACCAGCATGTCGAAGGACTCGCGCATCGGCTCCCCGCGGGCGGACCGGCGTGGTCCGTTGTTGGCGCCAGTGTCGGCCAGCGACCGGAAAAGCAGGATGAAAGTGGCCCCACCAACGACAACGGGCCCGCGAGGGGCCCGTTGTGCGTACTACGTGATGCGGAAGGGCGTGCTTAGAAGCGCGCGCCGATGCCAAAGCCCACGGTCCACGGATCCAGCTTGGCCTTGTCGCCGGTGCCTTCACCGTTGACGGTCAGCTCCGGGCGCGAATGCATGTAGCGGGCATCGGCACGGGCGAACCAGGTGCTGTTGATGTTCATGTCCACACCGACGGTGCCGATCGCGCCCTTGGCGGTCTTGACGCCGATGTGGCCGATGTCGCTGGCGAGGTCTTCATTGCTGAAGTTGGACTCGTAGTAACCGGCGCCCACGAACGGACGGAACACGTTGTCGGCCTGGCCGAAGTGGTACTGGCCGCTCAGCGCGATCGGCTGCTGCTCGACGGTGCCCAGGCGGGCGCCATCGGTGCCGCGCACGCGGTGATCGAACTTGTCGGCTGCGCCCCACAGTTCCACGGCCCAGTTGTCGTTGATGTAGTAGCTCAAACTCAGGGTCGGGGCCGGGCCGCCGTCCACCTTGCGCACGCCATCGAGCGGATCGTTCTTCGGCTGCAGCAGCGAGACGCCGCCGACCACGGCGAAGTGCTTGCCAGAAGCGGTATCAACAGTGCTGTCCTGCGCGAAAGCAGCCGGCGCAAAAGCAAGAGCAGTCAGGGTAGCCAGGGTCAGGGTACGGATGGAGCGCATGGGGGAATCTCCTCAGGATGTTTTTGTTCTGGGCCCCGGTGTTGTGGGGCGAGGCAACCGTAGTCCCCGCAATCTGAATCGCGTCCGACGCACGTTAAAATTTAGTTGTTTCCATTCAGCGATCAGTGCGAAACCGCTGTATTTACAGGCGATCATGCAACTCCTGACATTCATGCATCTGGTGATGGCGTGATGGAAACGACAACATGCATCGGCTTCCCCGCGCAGCTGAACGCCGACTGCCGCCTGCTGGTACTCGGCTCGATGCCGGGCGTTGCCTCGCTGCAGGCCGCGCAGTACTACGCGCATCCGCGCAATCGTTTCTGGCCATTGATGGGCGTGCTGTGCGGGATCGACGCGACACTGTCTTATCCGGAGCGCGTGCGCGTATTGAACGCGTGCGGTGTGGGCGTGTGGGATGTGATCGGGCAGTGCGAGCGACGCGGCAGCCTGGATGCGTCGATCGTGCGCGGCACTGAAACACCCAACGCGCTGGGGGTACTGATCGACGGATTGCCTGCGCTGCGTGCGATCGCCTGCAATGGGGGCACCGCGTACCGCGCGTTCCAGCGTTTCATCCTGCCCACGCTGGTCGGCGCGGCGCGCGAGGTGACGGTCTGGTCGCTGCCTTCCACCAGCCCGGCCAACGCGGCCTGGCCGTTGCCCAGGCTTGTCGAGGCCTGGCACCCGCTGGCCGATGCCGTACGGCGCTGAGGCGGGGGACAGTGGCGGACAATACGGTGCCGACTGGAACATTCCGCTTTGCACTGTGCCAAGCCGAATCCGGCCAAAGCAGATGCCTGCAACAGCCTGTCCCGGGACAGCGGCGCTGAAAATTCGCCAAGCTGGTTGGCGCTGGCGCGCGATGCCCCCACAATAGGCGATTCCCTACACCAGATTGCCGGAGTTTTCCCCATGGCCGAAATCAAGGAAGCACTTGTCCCCGATATCGGTGACTACAGCGATATCCCGGTAATCGAGGTGCTGGTCGCCGTTGGAGATACCGTCAAGAAAGACCAGGGTCTGGTGACGCTGGAATCGGACAAGGCCACGATGGAAGTGCCGTCCTCGGTGGCCGGTATCGTCAAGGAAATCAAGGTCAAGATCGGCGACAACCTCTCCGAGGGCAAGCTCGTCGCGCTGATCGAAGTCAGCGACGAGCCCGCCGCGCCGGCCGCTGCTGCCGCGCCGGCCCCCGCCGCCAAGACCGAAGCCGCCGAGACCGCGACCAAGGTCGAGCCCGTCGCTGCCCCGGCCGAACCGGACAGGCTGGCCGCCCGTGATATCGAACAGTCGGCTGCCAGGCCGACCCAGCCGGCGCCGGCCGCCGCTGCCCCGTCGGGTGGCTCGCCGACCAGCCCGCCGGTGGCCTTCAATGCCGACAGCGTGCTGCCGCAGAAGGTCCCCTACGCCTCGCCGGCCGTGCGCGTGTTCGCCCGCGAGCTGGGCGTGGACCTCAATCAGCTGAGCGGCACAGAGAAGGGCGGCCGCATCACCAAGTCCGACGTGCAGAAGTTCGTCAAGTCGGCGCTGTCCGGCGGCGGCGCTGCCACCGGCGGTACCGTGGCAGCTGGTGGCGGCCTGAACCTGCTGGCCTGGCCGAAGGTCGACTTCAGCAAGTTCGGTGAGGTCGAGGTCCAGCCGCTGTCGCGGATCAAGAAGATCTCGGGCGCGAACCTGGCCCGCAACTGGGCGATGATTCCGCATGTCACCCAGTTCGAACAGGCCGACATCACCGAACTGGAAGCCCTGCGCGTGGCCCTGAACAAGGAAAACGAGAAGGCCGGCATCAAGCTGACCATGCTCGCCTTCCTGGTCAAGGCCAGCGCCGCGGCGCTGAAGAAGTTCCCGGAGTTCAACGCCTCGCTGGATGCCAGCGGCGAGAATCTGACCCTGAAGAAGTACTTCAACATCGGTTTCGCGGCTGATACCCCGAGCGGCCTGGTCGTGCCGGTGATCCGCGACGTCGACAAGAAGGGTGTGGTGCAGATCGCGCAGGAATCCGGCGAACTGGCCAAGAAGGCCCGCGACGGCAAGCTCGGCCCGGCCGACATGAGCGGTGGCTGCTTCTCGATCAGCTCGCTGGGCGGCATCGGTGGCACCGCGTTCACCCCGATCGTCAATGCACCGGAAGTGGCCATCCTGGGCGTGTCCAAGTCGTCGATCCAGCCGGTCTGGAACGGCAAGGAATTCGCGCCGAAGCTGATGCTGCCGCTGTCGCTGAGCTATGACCACCGCGTCATCGACGGCGCGCTGGCCGCCCGCTTCACCACCTACCTCTCGCAGGTGCTGGCCGACATGCGGCGCGTCCTGCTGTGAAGCAGGGCCTGGTCCTGACCGGGCTGCTGATGGCGCTGCCGATGGCACAGGCGGGCGCGCGCGAATGCGCGTCCGACCTGGGCCATGGCTGGCCACCGGCGGTCGGCAACTATGGCCAGGCAGTGGAAACCCTGTTCGACGGCAAGGCGCAGCCGGCACTGTCGCTGGTCAGCCTGCCCAAAAGTGGCGTGGAGACCGGCGTGGCGTTGCTGCCCGGCACCCAGGACCAGGAATGGACCTTGCGCTACAGCCGGGCCGACAAGCGCGTCTACAACTGGAACAGCGGCGCCCGCCAGGGCGGCGTGGAACTGCGCGTGGACCAGGAGCCGGACCAGTACCAGGTCAGCATCCCGGCGCCGTTGGCGCAGCGGCTGCTGCACAGCTGGCAGGCCGCCTTGGCCGCGCAGGTGCCGGGCGACCGCAAGGCGCCGGTGCTGGAGGGTGATGTGCTGTCCTTCACCGTGGATGGCCAGCGTTACAGCGGCACCCGGCCCGAATGCGGTGCGGGCCAGCTGATGATGAAACAGGTGGCGCTGCTGATCGAAGCCAGCGACACCAAGGAAAAGAAGCTCGACCGTCGCTGGAAAGATCTGGACGAGTCGCTCGACGAACTGCAGCAACTGCTCGGCGGCAAGGCCGGCTGAGCACCAGGAGAACACGAATGGCCGCAATTGAAATCAAGGTTCCCGACATCGGCGATTACAGCGGTGTCCCGGTGATCGAACTGCTGGTCGCCGTGGGTGACACGGTGAAGAAGGACCAGGGTCTGGTCACGCTGGAATCGGACAAGGCAACGCTGGAAGTGCCGTCCTCGGCCGCCGGTGTGGTCAAGGAAATCAAGGTCAAGCTCGGCGACAACCTCTCCGAAGGCGACGTCGTGCTGCTGCTGGAGGCCGAAGGCGAGGCCGCTGCGCCTGCCGCCCCGGCCAAGGCCGAGGCACCCAAGGCCGAGGCCGCACCGGCCAGCAAGCCGCCGGTGACCCCGTCGCACCGCGCCCCGGCCGAACCGGCCGCGCCGCAGCCGGCGCTGTCCTCGGGCAAGCCGGCCGACATCGAATGCAAGATGGTGGTGCTGGGCGCAGGCCCGGGCGGTTACACCGCCGCCTTCCGTTCGGCCGATCTGGGCGTGGATACCGTGCTGATCGAGCGTTACGCCAGCCTCGGCGGCGTCTGCCTCAACGTGGGCTGCATCCCCTCCAAGGCACTGCTGCATGCGGCCGCGGTGATCGACGAAGTCGCCCACGCCGGTGATTTCGGCGTGGAGTTCGGCAAGCCGACCATCACCCTGGACAAGCTGCGCGGCTACAAGGAAAAGGTGGTTACCCAGCTGACCAAGGGCCTGGCCGGCATGGCCAAGCAGCGCAAGGTGCGCACCGTACAGGGCCTGGCGAAGTTCGTCTCGGCCAACGAGCTGGAGATCGTCGGCGACGACGGCAAGACCCAGCTGCTGCGCTTTGAGCAATGCATCATCGCCGCCGGTTCGCAGGCGGTGAAGCTGCCCAACTTCCCGTGGGACGACGAGCGCGTCATGGACTCCACCGATGCGCTGGAGCTGGCCGACGTGCCGGGTTCGCTGCTGGTGGTCGGTGGCGGCATCATCGGCCTGGAAATGGCGACGGTGTATGCGGCGCTGGGCAGCAAGGTGACCGTGGTCGAGTTCATGGACCAGCTGATGCCGGGCGCCGACAAGGACCTGGTCAAGCCGCTGGCCGATCGCCTGAAGAAGCAGGGCGTGGAGGTCCACCTGAAGACCAAGGCGACCGACGTCAAGGCCGACAAGGCCGGCATCACCGTGTCCTTCGAAGCGGCGGTGGAAGGCGAAAAGCCGGGTCTGGACGCCAGCACCTTCGACCGCGTGCTGGTCGCGGTGGGTCGCTCGCCGAACGGCAGGAAGATCGATGCCGAGAAGGCCGGCGTGCAGGTCACCGACCGTGGCTTCATCCCGGCCGACCGCCAGATGCGCACCAACGTGCCGCACATCTTTGCCATCGGCGACATCGTCGGCAACCCGATGCTGGCCCACAAGGCCACGCACGAGGGCAAGCTGGCCGCGGAAGTGGCTTCCGGCGAGAAGAAGGAATGGGTGGCGCGCGTGATTCCGTCGGTGGCCTACACCAATCCGGAAATCGCGTGGGTCGGCGTAACCGAAACCGAAGCCAAGGCCAAGGGCCTGAAGGTCGGCGTGGCCAAGTTCCCGTGGGCCGCCAGCGGCCGTGCGATCGGCATCGGCCGGACCGAGGGCTTCACCAAGCTGATTTTCGACGAAGAAACCCACCGCATCATCGGTGGTGCGATCGTCGGCGTGCATGCGGGTGATCTGCTGGCCGAGATCGGTCTGGCGATCGAGATGGGTGCGGAGGCCGAAGACATCGGCCACACCATCCATGCGCATCCGACGCTGAGCGAATCGGTGGCGATGGCCGCGGAAATCTACGACGGCACGATCACCGATCTGTACATGCCGAAGAAGAAGTAATTGGGCGATCACCGCTGTTGGTGGTGGCTCCGCTTCAACGAAAAACCCCGGTGAAAGCCGGGGTTTTTTGTTGCTGACCTCCCGGCGGCTACCGGAGTTTTGTCGAGGCGGGCACGGACACCCTGTGGGGCGAAATCAAGGAGGAGGTGACGGCCACAGGCCGTCGCCGGGGGACATTCGCACGACAGGGTGTCCGTGGCCGCCACTCCACCAGCCCGCCGTTGCTTCACCAAAAAAAACGCGGCCCCCGATATTCCGGAGGCCGCGCTTGGAGAGAGCGGTGTTGCGAAGGGCTTAGAAGACGAAGCTGACGCCTGCCACCGGGCCCTTGAACTCCTGCTTCAGACCGATCGTGCCATCGCTGCCGGTCTGATCCACGTCCAGCTTGAACCAGTCGTAGCCGGCGAACACGCCGAAGTTCTTGGTGAAGCGGTAATCGACGATCGCATTGGCACGGCTCAGATCGCCGTCGTAATCGTCGAAGTTGCCCCACTTGGTGTTCAGGTACTGGCCCTGGAAGGTGATCATCCACTTCTCGGACGGGGTGAAGCTCAGGCGTGCGCCAACCACCGGGGCGACACCGTCGGCCTTCTCGTCCAGGAACTCGCCCTGGTACAGATCACCCACATCGGCATACGCCTTGGTGCTGACCTTGGCGTACTCGGCACCCAGCTGCAGGCCCAGGTCGAACTTGTCGGTATCCACCACCGAGTAGTCATACACCAGGCTGGCCACCTGATACTTCAGCTCACCCTTGATGAAGCTGCCGGCCGGCACATTGGTATCACCGAAGCTCACGCCCTGATCGAGGGTCTCGCGGCGATCCTTGTCGTACTTGAAGTAGTTGAACAGCAGGCGCTGACGGTTGCTGATGCGGAACATGCCGTCAATGCGCGGCTCCCATTCCTTGCCACCGAGGCCGAAATCTTCGGAGAAGCCAACGTCCTGGCCCGCGATGTTGGTGTTGCCGCGGATCGTGTTGTCCGAATCGATCTGCATCGCACCCAGACGCAGCGCGAAGCGATCATCGCCCTCGGCAGCGTGGGACGGGGCGGCGTAGGAGAGTGCGGCCAGAGCGACTGGCACGGCAAGCAGGGAGAGCATCGGGCGCATCGGGGGTCCTTGCGGTGGTTCTAAGTGATGTGCCGTCACATTGCCCACTGCGACGTCCACCATTCGTGAAGGTATGGTGGACGCTGTGTGTACCGTTCATGCGTGCCGGGCGACCGCAGGTCCGCGCGTTGGCCGTTTGCGGGTCGAACCGCCGTTCATGTCAGGCCCGGCATCGCCAGGTCCGTGATCACGCCGCCCGCGTCTCAAAAAAGAGGGTGGCCCCGGAGAGGGCTTCGGGGCCACCCTGTACCAGCCCGCTCGCGGGACGCCGACGAGGATTCAACGGCAGGCTCATGGATCTGACAGTAGTGGGTGGGCAAAGTTCAACGTGCTGCACTGCCGCATCGAGCCGCTTCCGCGCAAACCGATTGGACCGCAGGTGGCACAGGCACGCACGAGGCCCCAACGGCGGGGGTACATCCGGGATGAACAGGCAGCGGTTGTCTCTCAAATTGTCCCATTGCTATAATTTGGCGGCTCGACGAGGCGTTTGCTTGCAGCCTCGGCCTTTCCTACTCACAACCATGCAGGACATTCACGTGCTGAACTCCGTTGACGCGGGTCGGCGACTGATGCTGCGCGCAGCGGTTTACCCGCTGGCTGCAGTGGCTGTCCTGGCTCTGGCCCTGCTGCTGTGGGGTGGCCCGAAGGCAGCCCTGGGGGCGTTGCTCTCCGGTGTGGCGGTTTCTGCAGCCGGCTGGGTCGCCGCGCGGATGGCGCTGGGCGGCGGGGTGCAGGCGGCAGGTTCGGCGATGACCCGCCTGATCCTGGCGGTGGTGGCAAAGTGGGTGCTCGTATTCGGCGTCCTGATGGTGGGGTTCCTGGTCTTCAAGCTGCCTGCATTGGCGCTGCTGGCCGGTATCGCCGTCGGGTTGATGTTCCAGGTCCTGGCTCTGGCCAGGCGCTGATCCAATTTATTTAACTCAAGGTTCCGGACACATGGCAGGCGAGGCGCTGACACCCACCTCCTACATCCAACATCACCTGCACAACCTGACGTTCCATATGCAGGAAGGTGGTTTCTGGGCAATTCACGTCGACACCATTGTGACTTCGGTCCTGATGGGTTTGTTGATGGTGTTTGGCTTCTGGATGGCAACCCGCAAGGCCACGGCCGGCGTCCCGGGCAAGTGGCAGGCGTTCGTCGAGATCTGCCTGGAATTCGTTGACCGCCAGGCCAAGGACACCTACCACGGCACCAGCAAGCTGGTGACCCCGATCGCGATCACCCTGTTCTTCTGGATCCTCATGATGAATCTCATCAAGATGATCCCGGCCGACTTCATCGCCAAGCCGCTCGAGCTGCTCGGCGTGCCGTACTGGAAGCCGGTCCCGACCGCCGACGTCAATGCCACCTTGGGCATGTCGATCAGCGTGTTCTTCCTGATGCTGTTCTTCGCGCTGCGTTCCAAGGGCCTGGGTGGTTTCACCAAGGAATTCCTGACCGCGCCGTTCGGCAAGTGGATGATGCCGTTCAACCTGATCCTCAACATCGTCGAATGGCTGAGCAAGCCGATTTCGCTGGCGATGCGACTGTTCGGCAACATGTTCGGCGGCGAGATCGTCTTCCTGCTGATCTGGGTGCTGGGCGGTGCTGGTATCGCCGGTGCCATTGCAGGCGGTGCATTCGGCCTGGGCTGGATGCTGTTCCACCTGCTGGTGATTCCGCTGCAGGCGTTCATCTTCATGATGTTGTCCATCGTGTACCTGAGCCTGTCGGAAGACGCTCACTGAGTTTTCGTTTCACCCTTCATCCGTTTGTTTCTAAACCCTTAGCTATTCAAAGTTCCAGGAGAAAACCATGTACTTCGCCGTCCTGACCAACCTCGCCCAAGTCCAGAGCTCCACCGTCCTCGCCGTCGGCATCATGATCGGCCTGGCCGCGCTGGGTGCCGGTCTCGGTCTGGCCATCATGGCCGGTAAGTTCCTGGAATCGGCTGCCCGTCAGCCGGAACTGATTCCGGTTCTGCAGGTCCGCATGTTCATCACCGCCGGCCTGATCGACGCCGCGTTCATCATCTCGGTCGCCGTCGGCCTGCTGCTGGCCTTCGCCAACCCGATGATCGGCGAGTTCGTTGCACGCCTGCCGCAGGTTGCTGGTTAATCCAGCAACAGCGAAACGATCAGGCGCCTTGTGCGCCTGATCGCGGATGAAGGATCGGATGCGCCGCCACGGCGGCCCATCCACCCCGTCACCCCCGATTGAGCGAACCCCATGGATATCGGTTTTACCCTCGTTGCCCAGGGACTGGCATTTGCCGGTCTGATCTGGATCATCGCGACCAAGATCTGGCCGCCGTTGATGAACGCCATCGAAGAGCGTCAGCAGAAGATCGCTGAAGGCCTCGCCGCTGCTGACCGCAGCCAGAAGGATCTGGCCCAGGCGCAGGAAAAGGTCAACGATGCCCTGAAGGATGCGCGCACCAAGGCCAACGAGATCATCGATCAGGCCCATGCCCGCGCCAACCAGATCGTTGATGCGGCCAAGAACGAAGCCATCGTCGAAGCGACCCGCCAGAAAGATCTGGCCTACGCCGAGATCGACGCTGCCGCCAACCGTGCCCGTGAAGATCTGCGCAAGCAGGTGTCCGCGCTGGCCGTGAGCGGTGCCGAAAAGCTGCTCAAGCGCGAAATCGATGCCAACGCCCACAAGGCGCTGCTCGACGAGCTGGCATCGGAGATCTGATCGATGAGCCAGGCCCTCACGCTTGCACGCCCGTATGCCCGCGCCGCGTTCGCGACCGCGCGCGACGAAGGCACGTTCGCGCCGTGGTCGGACGCGCTTGCGTTCTCCGCCCACGTAGCTGCCGACCCGCGCGTGGCGGCCCTGCTGTCGAACCCGGAGCTGGAGCGCGACGCCGCCGTCGCGCTGCTGGTGCCGGAATCGTCCAGCGAGACCTTCGGTCGCTTCCTGGCCGTGCTGGCCGATGCGCACCGTCTGCCGCTGCTGCCGGAAATCGCCGGCATGTACGACCAGCTGCGCGCTGAAGCCGAACACGTGGTCAAGGCCACCGTGACCTCGGCCTCGGAACTGTCCGGCGCCGAACTGGACGCCATCAAGGCCGCGCTGCGCAAGCGCTTCGGCCGCGAGGTGGACGTGACGACCGCGGTCGATGCGTCGCTGATCGGCGGTGCCGTGATCGACGCCGGCGATGTGGTCATCGATGGCTCGCTCAAGGGCAAGCTGTCGCGCCTGCAGACCGCGCTCGCTAACTGAATTCATTTAACGTCCGGCGTGACCGCCGGCACTAGGACTTGACGATGGCAACCACGCTCAACCCCTCCGAAATCAGCGAACTGATCAAGAACCGCATCGAGAAGGTCAAGCTGGCCGCGGAATCGCGCAACGAAGGCACCGTGACCAGCGTGTCCGACGGCATCGTGCGCATCTTCGGTCTGGCCGACGTGATGCAGGGCGAAATGATCGAACTGCCGAACAACACCTTCGCCCTGGCCCTGAACCTGGAGCGCGACTCGGTCGGCGCCGTGGTCCTGGGTGATTACCAGAACCTGCGCGAAGGCGACGTGGCCAAGACCACCGGTCGCATCCTGGAAGTGCCGGTGGGTCCGGAAATGCTGGGTCGCGTGGTCAACGCGCTCGGTGAGCCGATCGACGGCAAGGGCCCGATCGCGGCCAAGCTGTCCGCTCCGGTGGAGCGTGTGGCCCCGGGCGTGATCTGGCGCAAGTCCGTCGACCAGCCGGTGCAGACCGGTTACAAGTCGGTCGACTCCATGATCCCGATCGGCCGTGGCCAGCGCGAGCTGGTCATCGGTGACCGCCAGACCGGCAAGACCGCCCTGGCCATCGATGCGGTGATCAACCAGAAGGCGACCGGCATCAAGTGCGTGTACGTCGCGATCGGCCAGAAGGCCTCGACCGTCGCCAACATCGTGCGCAAGCTGGAAGAGAACGGCGCCCTGGCGCACACCGTGGTGGTCGCTGCGACCGCGTCCGAATCGGCCGCGATGCAGTACATCAGCGCCTACTCGGGCTGCACCATGGGTGAGTACTTCATGGACCGCGGCGAAGACGCGCTGATCGTGTACGACGATCTGTCCAAGCAGGCCGTCGCCTACCGCCAGATCTCGCTGCTGCTGAAGCGTCCGCCGGGCCGTGAAGCCTACCCGGGTGACGTGTTCTACCTGCACTCCCGCCTGCTCGAGCGCGCTGCCCGCGTGTCCGAAGAGTATGTGGAAAAGTTCACCAACGGCGCCGTCAAGGGCAAGACCGGCTCGCTCACCGCGCTGCCGATCATCGAAACCCAGGCCGGTGACGTCTCGGCCTTCGTGCCGACCAACGTGATCTCCATCACCGACGGCCAGATCTTCCTGGAAACCGATCTGTTCAACTCCGGCATCCGCCCGGCCGTGAACGCCGGTATCTCGGTGTCGCGCGTGGGTGGTGCGGCCCAGACCAAGATCATCAAGAAGCTGTCCGGCGGCATCCGTATCTCGCTGGCGCAGTACCGCGAGCTGGCTGCGTTCGCGCAGTTCGCCTCGGATCTGGACGAAGCCACCCGCAAGCAGCTCGAGCGCGGTCAGCGCGTCACCGAGCTGATGAAGCAGAAGCAGTACGCGCCGATGTCGATCGCCAACCAGGCGCTGACCATCTACGCCGTCAACGAGGGTTACCTCGACGACGTGCCGGTCAGCAAGCTGCTGGCGCTGGAAGAAGGCCTGCATGCCCACTTCGCCAACACCCAGGGCGAGCTGATCGAGAAGGTCAACGCCACCGGCGGTTGGGACAACGATATCGAGGCTGCCTTCAAGAAGGGCATCACCGAGTTCAAGACCACCGGCAGCTGGTAAGCCGCATGTAGAGCGGGGCTCAGCCCCGCTTCACTGTGACAAAGCGGGGCACCCCTCCGCTCTACGGGAATAAGAGATGGCAAGCGGACGCGAAATCAAAACCAAGATCAAGAGCGTGCAGAACACCCGCAAGGTGACGCGCGCGCTCGAAATGGTCTCGGCCTCCAAAATCCGCAAGGCGCAGGAGCGGATGAAGACGTCGCGTCCGTATGCGCAGGCGATGAAGCAGGTGATCGGTCACCTGGCCCAGGCCAGCACCGATTACCAGCATCCGTTCCTGGTCCAGCGTGACGAGGTCAAGCGGGTCGGTTACATCGTGATCTCCTCCGACCGCGGCCTGGCCGGCGGCCTGAACAACAACCTGTTCCGCAAGATGCTGGGCGAAGTGCGCCAGTACCAGGAAAAGGGCGCCGAGATCGACGTGGTCACCGTCGGCCAGAAGGCTTCGACCTTCTTCCGCCGGGTCAAGGTCAACATGGTCGGCAGCGTCACCCACATGGGCGATGTGCCGCACCTGGAACAGCTGATCGGCGTGATCAAGGTGATGCTCGACGCCTTCACCGAGGGCAAGGTCGACCGCGTGTACCTGGTCTACAACCGCTTCATCAACACGATGACGCAGAAGGCCAGCTTCGATCAGCTGCTGCCGTTGCCGGCTGCTGAGAAGCAGGTCGCGCATCACGACTGGGACTACCTGTACGAACCCGACGCCGCGACCGTGCTCGAGCACGTGATGACGCGTTACGTCGAGTCGCTGGTGTACCAGGCCGTGCTGGAAAACGTCGCCTCCGAGCATGCGGCACGCATGGTGGCGATGAAGTCGGCCAGTGACAACGCGAACAAGCTGATCGGAACCCTGCAGCTGGTCTACAACAAGGCCCGCCAGGCAGCGATCACCCAGGAAATCTCCGAAATCGTCGGCGGCGCGGCAGCAGTCTGACGCGCACAGTCAAAGCACACATTAGAGGATTGCAGCAATGAGTCAGGGCAAGATCGTTCAGATCATCGGCGCCGTCGTCGACGTCGAATTCCCCCGCGAGTCGGTGCCGAAGGTGTACCACGCGCTGAAGGTGGACAACACCGAAATCACGCTGGAAGTGCAGCAGCAGCTGGGTGACGGCGTGGTCCGCTGCATCGCGCTGGGCTCCACCGACGGCCTGAAGCGCAACCTGGTCGCCACCAACACCGAACGCGCCATTTCGGTGCCGGTCGGCGCGGGCACGCTGGGCCGCATCATGGACGTGCTGGGTCGCCCGATCGACGAAGCCGGTCCGGTCACCGCCAGCGACACCTGGGAAATCCATCGTTCGGCTCCGTCGTACGAAGACCAGTCCCCGGCCACCGAGCTGCTGGAAACCGGCATCAAGGTCATCGACCTGATGTGCCCGTTCGCCAAGGGCGGCAAGGTCGGCCTGTTCGGCGGCGCCGGCGTCGGCAAGACCGTCAACATGATGGAACTGATCAACAACATCGCCAAGGCGCACAGCGGTCTGTCCGTGTTCGCCGGCGTGGGTGAGCGTACCCGTGAGGGCAACGACTTCTACCACGAGATGAAGGACTCCAACGTCCTGGACAAGGTCGCGATGGTGTACGGCCAGATGAACGAGCCGCCGGGCAACCGTCTGCGCGTCGCCCTGACCGGCCTGACCATGGCCGAGTACTTCCGCGATGAGAAGGACGAAAACGGCAAGGGCAAGGACGTGCTGCTGTTCGTCGACAACATCTACCGCTACACCCTGGCCGGTACCGAAGTGTCGGCACTGTTGGGCCGTATGCCGTCGGCCGTGGGCTACCAGCCGACCCTGGCCGAGGAAATGGGCGTCCTGCAGGAGCGCATCACCTCGACCAAGAACGGCTCGATCACCTCGATCCAGGCCGTCTACGTGCCCGCCGATGACTTGACCGATCCGTCGCCGGCCACCACGTTCGCCCACTTGGATTCGACCGTGACCCTGTCGCGTTCGATCGCCTCGCTGGGTATCTACCCGGCCGTGGATCCGCTCGATTCGACCAGCCGCCAGATGGATCCGCTGGTCATCGGCCACGAGCATTACGACACCGCCCAGCGCGTCCAGCAGACCCTGCAGAAGTACAAGGAACTGAAGGACATCATCGCGATCCTGGGCATGGACGAACTGTCTGAAGAAGACAAGCAGGCCGTGACCCGCGCCCGTAAGATCGAACGCTTCTTCAGCCAGCCGTTCCACGTGGCCGAAGTGTTCACCGGCTCGCCGGGCAAGTACGTGTCGCTGAAGGACACCATCCGTGGCTTCAAGGCCATCGTCGATGGCGAATACGACCACCTGCCGGAACAGGCGTTCTACATGGTCGGCAGCATCGAAGAAGCGGTCGAGAAGGCCAAGAAGATGGCCGAGAAGGCCTGATGCGGCGGGGACGGGCTCCGGTCCGTCCCGACCGTGACACGGGGTGGGCATCTGCCCACCGCTGCGGAACACCTGCGGTGGGTTCAACCCGCCCCCTAGCGAAGAGAGTTACATGAGCACCATTCGTTGCGACATCGTCAGCGCCGAGCAGGAAATCTTCCGTGGTGAAGCGACCCTGGTCGTGGCCACCGGCGAGCTGGGCGAGCTGGGCATCGCGCCCAAGCACGCTCCGCTGATCACCCGCCTGAAGCCGGGCAAGGTGGTAGTGACCACGCCGAACGGCGAACAGCTCGATTTCGCCATCTCCGGCGGCATCCTCGAGGTGCAGCCGCAGGTCGTGACCGTGCTGGCCGACACCGCGATCCGTGCCCAGGACATCGATGAAGCCTCGGTCCGCAAGGCCAAGGAAGAAGCCGAGCGCATCCTGGCCAATCGTGGCGAAGCGATGGAAGTGGCCGAAGCCCAGCAGAAGCTGGCCGAAGCCGTGGTCCAGCTGCAGGCCCTCGAGCGCCTGCGCAAGACGCTCAAGCACTGAGTGGAGCGGCGCGACGGCGCCATCCACGAAGGGAAAACGCCGGCTTGCCGGCGTTTTTTTTTGCCTGCCGGCGGCGGATGGCTCAGCGGAAGATCAAGGTGCGCATCAGCAGGAACGACACCGCGGCCAGGCCGCCCTCCACCAGTGGTTTGGCCAGCCACGCATAGCGCAGGCCAAGATGCTCGGCGGCCAACGTCACCAGCAGCGTGCTGATCGTCGTCAGCACCGCCCACAGCAGCAGAAAGCGCGCGAATCGCGTCCAGCCCAGCCGGTGTGCGCCGTCTCGCGCGAACGTGTAACGGCCGTTGAGCCAGAACCCCAGCACCATGCCTGCCACACGCCCCAGCAGATTGCCTGGCACCGTCGGCATGCCCAGTGCGGTGGCGCCGACGAACACCGCCCAATCCAGCACCAGCTGGACAAGACCGATGACGAGGTAACTGCTGCCTTGGCGGAGGAGGCTCATGGAGGATTCGCGGCGGACAATCCCACATGTTAACGAGCGGCGCACTAGAATTCCCCTCAACGATTCCCGGAACCCGATCTGCCCATGACCCAGCCCCTGCACGTGATCATCCTGGCCGCCGGTGCCGGCAAGCGCATGAAGTCGGCCCTGCCCAAGGTGCTGCAGCCGATTGCCGGCCGTCCGATGCTCGCCCATGTCATCGACACCGCGCGCCAGCTGCAGCCCGAAGCAATCCACGTGGTGTACGGCCATGGCGGCGAAGCGGTGCGGCAGGCGTTCACGGACCAGCCCGACCTGCGCTGGGCCGAACAGAGCCAGCAGCTGGGCACCGGCCACGCCGTGCTGCAGGCCATGCCGGAGGTGCCGGATGCGGCCACCGTCCTGGTGCTGTACGGCGATGTGCCGCTGATCCGCGGCGAGACGCTGCGTCACCTGCTGTCGCAGCAGGGGCGGCTGGCGGTGCTGGTGGCCGAGGTTGCCGATCCGACCGGCTATGGCCGCATCGTGCGCAATGCCGAAGGCAAGGTCGGCGCGATCGTCGAGCAGAAGGATGCCAGCGACGAACAGCGCAGCATCCGGACCATCAATACCGGCATCATCACCGCCGAATCCACGGCGCTGCGCCGTTGGTTGTCCCAGCTCTCCAATGCCAACGCGCAGGGCGAGTACTACCTGACCGACATCTTCGCGGCCGCGGCGAGCGATTACACCCCGGCCGACATGGCCTTCGTGCAGGATCCGCAGGACGCAGAAGGTGCCAACGATCCGTGGCAGCTGGCCCAGCTTGAACGCGCCTGGCAGCTGCGGGAAGTGCGTGCGTTGTGCGCGCAGGGCGCACGCGTGCTGGATCCGTCGCGGCTGGATATCCGTGGCACGGTCACCGTCGGCAGCGACGTGCAGCTCGACGTCAATGTGATTCTGGAAGGGCGCGTGGTACTGGGCGATGGCGTCAGCATCGGGGCGTTCACCCGGCTCAAGGACGTGACCCTGGCGGCGGGTACCGTGGTCAAGCCGCACTGCGATCTGGACGGCGTGATCAGCGAAGGCGCGGCCGAGATCGGTCCGTTCGCCCGCCTGCGTCCCGGTACGGTGCTCGCAGAAGGGTCGCACGTCGGCAATTTCGTCGAGACCAAAAAGGTGGTGCTTGGTGCGGGCAGCAAGGCCAACCACCTCACCTATCTGGGCGATGCGGTGATCGGCAGCAAGGTCAACATCGGTGCCGGCACCATCACCTGCAACTACGACGGCGTCAACAAGTCGCAGACCACCATCGGGGATCGCGCCTTCATCGGCTCCAACAGCTCGCTGGTGGCCCCCGTGGTGATCGGCGAGGGTGCCACGGTGGCGGCCGGTTCGGTGATCACCCGCGGGGCACCGGCGGACAAGCTGACCGTCGCACGTGCCCGCCAGGAGACCATCGACGGCTGGAAGCGCCCCACGAAGAAGTAGTGCCGGCCGCTGGCCGGCGTTACCGGGCGTCCGCCGGCAGGAAGATCGCCACGCACAGGCCGCCTTCGCGGCGGTTCTGCAGGGCGATGCGGCCACCGTGTGCTTCCACGATCTCGCGGGTCAGCGCCAGGCCCAAGCCCGTGCCGTTGCGCTTGGTGGAATAGAAGGGCATCAGCGCGTTCTGCAGCACCGCCTCGTTCATGCCCTTGCCACGATCGAGCACCTCCAGCCGCAGCCACTGCGGCAGGCGGGTCAGGCGGACCTCCACATCATCATTAGGAGGTTCGGCCTCACCGCAGGCTTCGTGTGCGTTCTTGAGCAGGTTCAGCAGCGCCTGCCCGAGCTGGGCGATGTCCACCCGGCTGTGCACGTCGTCTGGAATCTCCGCCATCCGGAACGGAATCTGGTGCTGCAGACTGGTGAGGAACATAATCCACTGCACGGTCTGCAACTGCGGCTGCGGCAGTTTGGCGAACCGCGCATACCCGCGGATGAAGCCTTCGAGGTGACGTGCACGGTCTTCGATGGTGGCAAAGACCTCCTCCAACCGTTCGACCTTGCCGCGTCGCACCAGCTCGCCACCGGAGTGCGCCAGCGACGCGATCGGGGCCAGCGAGTTGTTGAGCTCGTGGCTGATCACCCGGATCACCTTTTTCCAGGTCTGCACTTCCTGCCGGCGCAGTTCCGCTGTCAACAGGCGGATCAACAACAAGTCATGCGGGCGACCATTGAGGTGGAAGTTGCGCCGTGACAGGTGGTAGACCTGTTCGTCGTCCTCATCGCCGTCCTCTTCGCGCACCGCGAACAGACTGTCGCCGCCGCGCGCGATGGCATCGCGCAGCTCAACGGGCATCGTCTCCATGACATCGTGCATGCGCTGGCCCTCCAGCTTCCAGCCGTTGTGCAGCAGCTTGCGCGCGGCCAGGTTGGAAAACACCACCCGCTGCACACCGTCGCCACCGTGGGCCAGCAGCAACATCGACACCGGCGTGTTCTGCACCATGGTATCGAGCAGCAGCTCGCGCTGGACCAGTTCCTGACGCTGCGCCCGCAGCACATCGCCCAGCTCGCGATGGGCCTGGACCAGGTCGCCCAGCTCGTCGTTGGCGGGCCAGTAGATGCCGAAGTTGTATTCGCCATCGCGGTAGCTGCTGGTGGTGCCTGACAGCGCCCGCAGCAGCGAGCGGATCGGCGCGGTGGCACGGCGCAGGCTCCACCACATCAGCGACAACAGCACGATCAGCGAGATCACGGTGATGCCCCAGCCGTGGTCCAGCCAGAATGCGAGGTACCACGGGAACGCCGCCGCCAGTGCCAGCACCGGCAGCAGGCGCAGGAACAACTGGAAGGTGAACGAACGCCGCTTCATTCGCGCGGGATGCCGTAACGGTCCATGCGCCGGTACAGCGCCTGGCGGCTGAGCCCGAGTTCGGCGGCGGTCTGCGCGATGATGCCGTGGTTGTGGGCCAGCGCGTTCTCGATCCGGCTGCGGTCCGGATCCACTGCCGGGCTGGCGGCTCGGGGCGCGCTGGCGCGCGGCAGGTTGAGATCGCCCACCTCGATGCGCGGGCCGTTGGACAGCAGTTCGGCGCGTTGCAGCACATTGCGCAGTTCGCGTACGTTGCCCGGCCACGGATGTCGCTGCAGCGCGGTTGCCGCGGCGGTGGACAGCGGCTTGCCACTGTCCAGGAAGCGCTCGGCCAGCGGCAGAATGTCGCCGGGGCGCTCGGCCAGCGGTGGCAACGCCAGCTCGACGGTATTGAGGCGGTAATACAGATCCTCGCGGAACTGGCCGTCGCGGATCATGCCCGGCAGGTCGGCATTGGTAGCGCTGATGACGCGCACTTTGACCTGCCGCTCGCGGTTGGAACCCAAGCGTTCGAAACGACCGGTCTCGAGCACGCGCAGCAATTTCATCTGGCCGCTGGAGGAGAGATTGCCGATCTCGTCCAGGAACAGCGTGCCGCCATCGGCGGCTTCGAACTTGCCTTCGCGTGCCTTGTTGGCGCCGGTGTAGGCACCGGCTTCGGCACCGAACAGCTCGGCTTCGATCAGCTCGGCGGGAATCGCACCGCAGTTGAGGGCGACGAACGGGCCCTTGGCGACCAGCGAATTGGCCTGGATGATCTCGGCGATCTTCTCCTTGCCCGCCCCATTCGGACCGGTGATCAGCACCGGCAATGCCGAGCGTGCGACCTGGCAGGCCAGACTTACCACGCGCTCGCTGGCGGCATCGGCGACAACGGCGCCGCGCAGGTCGTAACGGGCTTCCAGCGCCGAACGGTTGCGTTGCTCACGGTCGCGGCGGCGATCAAGTTCCCGGCGGGTTTCAGACAGTTCCAGCAGGTTGTTGACCGTGATCAGCAGTTTGCGGTCGTCCCACGGCTTGGCCAGGTAATCGGCGGCGCCGGCCTTGACCAGATCGACCGCGCTGCTCAGATGCGTCCAGGCGGTCAACAGGATGACCGGCAGGTCCGGGTGGCGTGCACGGATCTGCAGGAACAGCGCTTCGCCTTCTTCGCCGGAGGTCGTGTCTTCGGTGAAGTTCATGTCCTGGATCACCAGGTCCACCAGCTGCTGTTCCAGCAGGGCCAGGCCCTGCTCGGGCGAGAGCGCGTGCAGGGTGTCGATGTCGTGCAGCGAGAACAGCACGTTCAGTGCGGTGCCGACGCTGGCGTTGTCGTCAATGATCAGGATCGAGGGCATGCGGCAGCGTAGGACCGGAAGTGGGATCAAGAGTACCGGAGCGCCGGGCCAAGAGGCAGATGGCCCGGCGTGGCTGCCCTCAGCCGCCGGCGCGGGGTGCCTGCGGAATGGCCGGGGTTTCCACCGCCAGCGCTTCGCTCCAGGCGGCGCTGTCGACGTAGACGGTCTTCTGGTTGCCCTTGCGCAGCACCGTGACGGGCACACGGGAGCCCTTGTTGCCGCCGAGGGTGTGGGTCAGGTCCGCGATCCTGCGCACCTGCTGGTCGCCCACGCGGATGATCCGGTCACCGCTGCGCAGGCCAAAGTAGGTGCTCGGCTCGGTGGTGGTGATCCGCACGATGCCATCCTGGGCATCGACCACCAGATGGTGGCCGGCATCACGCCATTCCAAGCGCGAGGTGTCGGCCTGGGTGGCGGCCAGCGCGGGGGCACCTGCCAGCAGGAGGGACAACAACAGGGGGATCATCTTGATCTTGGTCTTGGTCTGGCGCATTTCAGGCACTCCGGGTGGCAACAGCGGGTGGAACGGCGGCGGCACGACGTGCCGGGCCGAAGACAGCGATCTGGCCAAGCAGCCACAACAGCACCGCGCCGATCGGCAGGTAACTGATGGGCATGCGCGGCAGCTCGTAGTTGTTCATCAGCCACAGATTGATCGTGTAGGCCATCAACATGCCCAGCACGATGCCGACCGAGGCCAACAGGAAGTTCTCGGTCTGGAAGTAACGCAGGATCTGGCTGCGGGTGGCGCCGAGCGCCCGGCGGATGCCGATCTGTTTGGTCCGCTGCTGCACCCAGAAACTGGCCAGGCCGACGATGCCCAGCGCGGTGACTACCAGCAGGGCCACGCACACGGTGATCAGCAGGCCGACCATGGCCCGGTCATTGGCGAACGTTTTGTGGCGGACCTGTTCGTAGGTGAGCTTGGCGCGCACCATGCGGCTGGGATCCACCCGCTCCAGTGCAGCAACTGCCGCCTTGAGGACCTCATCGCGGCGAGCGGGATCGGTGACACGGATCAGGTAGAACCCCATGTCATAGCTCATCCGGATCGGCAGCAGCATCGAGTGATGCGTGTCGCCCTCGACGTTGCCCGGGCGCGCGAGCGCTTCGACCACGCCGGTCACGCGCAATGGCATGCGGCCGCTGTAGACCGTCTTGCCCAGTGCATCGCCTCCCGGGTACAGCTTTTCGGCGGCCGAACGGGTCAGGATGACGGAGCTGCCCTTGGAGTCGGCTGTCTCGTCGGCGACCACCTCGCTGTACTCACGGTACTCGCCGGGCTGGAAATCACTGCCGGCCACCAGTTTCAGACCCAGCGTCTCCAACGTGCCCTCGCGGACGAAGTACTGCGATGCACTCAGGGTCGGGCGCTCCTGGTCGGGCACCCGGGACAGGCTGGAATTCCACGAGTTGCGGCGGAACGGCAGTTGGTTGATGGTCACCACGCTCTTGACGCCGGGCACGCTGCGCAGTGCGGCCAGGTCCTCACGGGTGCGTGCTTCCACGTTCACCTGCTTGCCGACACCGCCCAGGCGGACTTCCATCAGCTCGGTTTCGGCGATGCCACTGGGCTGGTTGATCTTCTCGATGCGCTGGCCGATCAGGAACAGCGCATTGCAGACGATCGCGCAGGTCAGTGCGATCTCCAGCACGATCAGCGCTGCGGCGGTCTTGTGCCGGCGCAGGGTGGAAAAAATGGGACGGATATCCATGATGTGCTCCGGATCCTTACTGCGATTTGAGTTGGATGGCGGGCGTGACCTGCATCGCGCGCAATGCCGGCAGGAAGCCGGCCAGCAGGCTGGCGACCAGGGTGAGCGCGAAAGTCATCAGCAGCATCTGCCCATCCAGCGTGGCCAGCTTGGCGTAGTCCACCGGTTGCTGACGCACCGCGTACAGGCCGAGCAGGGCCAGCAGCAGGCCGAGCAGGCCACCGGCCAGACCCACCGTGCCGGCTTCCACCAGCGATTGCAGGAAAATCTGCCCACGGCTGGCACCGAGCGCGCGACGCACGCCGATCTCACCGCTGCGGCGCAGGAATTTGGCCAGCAGCAGGCCGACCGTGTTGATCAGGCACACCAGCAGGAAGCCCATCGCCAGCCACAATTGCAGGCGCACATCGCCCGGCACGACCTGCTTGTGGTCCAGCCAGTCCATGACGCTGCGCAGGCGCACATTCGGTGCGCGCTCAAAGCGGCCTGCGGACTTCTGCTGGGCCGAGTAGTTCTCCAGGTAGGCGCGGTAGTCGGCGGCATCGGCCGGCGAGGCCAGTTCCACCCAGTACTGCATCCAGGTGCATGGTGCATTGACCGCCGTTTCATCGCCACCGGAGTTGTCCCAGCAGTTCATGTTCCCGTTGCGGCCCAGCTTGAGCTCCAGCGCGGTGGAGAGGGGGATATAGATGTCCTCGCTGCCACCGTATCTGCCGGTCTCCAGATCATAGAAGTGTGGGTTCGGATTCCACTCGTCCAGCACGCCGACCACGGTGAAGGTGTGTCCGTCCATGCGCAGCGGCTTGCCGACGCTGTTGGCGCCATCGAACAGCTTCTGGTTGAGCGCCTGCGAAATGACCACCACGCGGCCGCGCCCGTCGTCGTCGGCCACCGGCCAGGCACGGCCATACTGGAACGGCGTATCGAACATCGGGAAGAAGTCGGTGGAGGTGTAGCGTGCATCGGTATCGAACGGACGCAGCGAGGACTTGTCCGGCTCGATGGTCACGCCACCACCGGTCATCAAGGCCTGGTGCTTGGCATGCTTCTCACGCAGCAGTGCCTCGCCATCAAAGCGGGTCAGCTGCTCCTCCGGTTCCTCGCCAGGCTGGTAGCCCAGCATCGGGCGCGGATCGACCTGCACGGCGAACAGGCGATCGCTCTTCTGCGGGATCGGATCGCCGGACAACACATGGAACACGGTCAGCGTGGTCATCGAGGCGCCGATGCCCAGCGCGATGGCGACCACCATCAGCGCGGTCAGCACCTTGTTGCGCCGGAAGCTGCGCAGGGCCAGTCGGAAGTAGTAGGCGAGCATGGCGGGCCTCAGTCGTTGGCGATGGCGGCGGCGACGGACGGGCGCGGCGTGGCGAGCACCGGATCGCGCAGCAGATCAGTGACCTGGCCATCGACGATGTGCACATTGCGCTTGGCGCGCGCGGCCAGCTCCGGGTCATGGGTGACCATCACGATGGTGGTGCCCTTGGCGTTGATCTCTTCCAGCAGCTCCATCACGCCACGCGCCATCTGGCTGTCCAGGTTGCCGGTCGGTTCATCGGCCAGCAGCAGGCGGGGGCTGCCCGCAAGCGCACGCGCGATCGCGGCGCGCTGCTGCTGACCGCCCGACAGCTCGGCCGGGTAGTGCTTCATGCGCGAGCCCAGGCCCACCTGGGCCAGCGCATGTTCGATGCGCTGCTTGCGCTCTGCCGCCGGCATGCCGCGGTAGCGCAGCGGCACATCGACGTTGTCGAACAGGTTGAGGTCGGAGATCAGATTGAAGCCCTGGAAGATGAAGCCGATCTTCTGGTTGCGCAGCCGGCTGCGCGCGTCGTCGCCGAGCTGGCTGACGTCCTGGCCATCGAGCAGGTAGGTGCCGCTGGTGAAGGTCTCCAGCAGGCCGGCGATGTTGAGGAAGGTGGTCTTGCCCGAACCGGACGGACCGGTCACGGCGACGAACTCACCTTCGCGCACGTGCAGATCCAGCGACCGCAGGGCATGGGTTTCCACCTGTTCGGTGCGGAAGACTTTGGCGACCGAGCGCATTTCAAGCATGGCTGTGTTCCTTTGAATGTCGGAAAGATCGAAAGGGAATGAATCAGTTAATGGACACGCGCTCGGCATCGCCGAACAGATCGCTGCCGGACACCACGACGCGATCGCCGGGTTGCAGGCCAGAGAGAATTTCAACTTCGCCCAGGCTGCTCACACCGAGCTTGACCGGGCGGCGGACAGCACTGCTGCCGTCCATGACATAGGCGTAGCCGTTGCCCTGTTCAACGAACGGGCCACGCTCGATTTTCAGTGCGTTGCGGCGGGTATCAAGCAGCACGCGTGCCTGCATCCGCTGGCTCTGGCGCAGGCCCTGCGGCTGCTTGTCGGAGAAGCGGATGCGGGCGTTGACCTCGCCGGCGACCACTTCCGGGGACACGGCGGAGATCTCACCGGCGAACTGGCCGCTGCCGCCGGTGAGCTGGGCGGGCATGCCGATCGACAGCTCGCGGGCGAAGCTCTCCGGCACCTTGATCTCGATTTCGAAGCGGGACAGATCGACCACGCCCAGGATCGGCGCATTGGCGACCACGTTGGTGTGCTGGGTGGCCTGCACCTGGCCAACCTGGCCATCGAACGGGGCGCGCAGGGTGAGCGCGTCGACCTGTCGCTCGACCTCGGTGACCACCGCGCGCTGACGATCAGCCAGCAGGCGCTTGTTGCGTGCGTCCAGATCGGCGCCCTGGGCCTTCAACATGGCGTCCTTGCGGGCGTGCTCCAGCTGGATGTCGCTTTTCTTGACCGTGTCTTCGGCCTTGGCGACATCGACCTGCGGCACCGCGCCACCATCGAAACCGCGCTTGTAGCGCTCCAGATCGCGCACTGCGGCCTGGCGTTCGATCACGGCCTGGTCGGTGTCCTTCTGGGCAGTGGCGCGGGCGAGGGTGGCATCCAGGGTGGCGCGGCTGGCCTCGGCCTGCAGGCCGGCCAGCGTGGCCTGTTCCTGGGCCAGTTTGCTGCGCAGTTCCGGGCTGTCGATCACGGCCAGTTCCTGGCCCTGCTTGACCACGTCACCGGCCACGACCTTCAGGGTCACGGTACCTGCGGAGATCGCATACAGCACCGGATTGTTGGCGGCGATCACGCGGCCGTCGGCGGCGATGTCGCGGACCATGTCACCCCGGGTGACTTCGGCGACGCGGACACGGGCGCTGTCAAAGGAGCGGCTGGCGCCGAGCCACGCTCGGGCGGCGAAACCGATCGCCAGCAGCACGACCAGCGCGGCGACCGCCGGCCACAGCCAGCGCTTCCACGGTGCGGGCGCGGCGTGCGAGGAAAGGGTCTGGTCCTGGGCGGAAGTGTCGCGGATCATCGGGCTCGTTCGCGGTTGGGTTGTGAAGTAACAAAGCAGACTTCGTGCCAACTTTTCACCCTTTGAAAACAAGGGCTTGCGAATCATGCGGCGTGTCCGGGTGTCCGCGGACACCGGACCGGACACTTTCGTTAAGCGGACAGCGCCCAAGCGTCCGCGTCCGCCACGCTAGAATGCGAGGCTTACCAGCAGGGATCTGAATCTATGTGCGGCATTGTGGGAGCGATCGCGCATCGCGACGTGGTACCGGTACTCATCGAAGGATTGAAGCGACTGGAATACCGGGGCTACGACTCCTCCGGCATTGCCGTGATCGACGCCTCCGCGGCCGAGCCCGGTGTCCGTCGCGTGCGCCGTACCGGCCGCGTGGCCGAGATGGAGAAGGCCGCTGCGAGCGAAGGCTTCCAGTCGCTGCTGGGCATCGGCCACACCCGCTGGGCCACCCACGGTGGCGTGACCGAAGCCAATGCCCACCCGCACATCAGCCACGGCGTGGCGCTGGTGCACAACGGCATCATCGAGAACCACGAAGAGCAGCGCGAGAAGCTGCGCGCGCTGGGCTACACCTTCGAGTCGCAGACCGATACCGAAGTGATCGCGCACCTGATGCACCATCACCTCAAGGAAGGCGACAGCCTGCTGTCGGCGCTGCAGCGCACCGTCAAGGAGCTGACCGGTGCCTACGCGCTGGCGGTGATGAGCCGCGCCGAGCCGGACCACTTCGTGTGCGCGCGCATGGGCTGCCCGCTGCTGGTCGGCCTGGGCGAGGGCGAGAATTTCGTCGCCTCCGACGTCTCGGCGATCATCCAGGCCACCCGCACCGTGATTTTCCTGGAAGAAGGTGATACCGCCGATATCCGCCGCGATGGCGTGCAGGTCTACGACGAGCACAACCAGCCGATCGTGCGGGAGGTGCACCTGTCCGATGTCTCGCTGGCGTCGCTGGAGCTGGGCCCGTACCGCCACTTCATGCAGAAGGAAATCCACGAGCAGCCGCGCGCGCTCGGCGACACCATCGAAGCGGCGATCGACGCTGGTGGCTTCCCGGCCACGCTGTTCGGCAAGAACGCCGAGGCGGTGCTGTCGGGTATCGAAGGCGTGCAGATCATCGCCTGTGGCACGAGTTACTACGCCGGCCTGACCGCGCGTTACTGGATCGAAGCCATTGCCGGCTTGCCGTGCAGTGTGGAGATCGCCAGCGAGTACCGTTACCGCGCTGCTTACGCGAACCCGAAGCATCTGATCGTCACCATTTCCCAGTCCGGCGAAACGCTGGATACGATGGAAGCGCTCAAGTACGCCAAATCGCTCGGCCATCTGCACACGCTGTCGATCTGCAACGTGCCCGAGAGCGCGATTCCGCGTGCCAGCGAACTGGTCTGCTACACCCGCGCCGGTGCCGAGATCGGCGTTGCCTCGACCAAGGCCTTCACCACTCAGCTGGCCGCGCTGTTCCAGCTCACCGTGGTGCTGGGCAAACTGCACGGCCGCATCGATGCCGCGCAGGAAGCGGACTACCTGGAGCAGCTGCGCTTCCTGCCGGGCAGTGTGCAGCACGCGCTCAACATGGAGCCGCAGATCGCCGCATGGGCCGAGCGCTTCGCACGCAAGAGCAGTGCACTGTTCCTGGGGCGTGGCCTGCATTACCCGATCGCGCTGGAAGGCGCGCTCAAGCTCAAGGAGATCACCTATATCCACGCCGAGGCGTACCCGGCCGGTGAGCTCAAGCACGGCCCGCTGGCGCTGGTGGATGAGGACATGCCGGTGGTGGTGATCGCGCCGAACGACAGCCTGTTGGAGAAGGTCAAATCCAATATGCAGGAAGTGCGTGCGCGCGGCGGTGAACTGTTCGTGTTCGCCGACCAGGACAGCAACTTCGTCGAGTCCGATGGCGTACACGTGATCCGCACGCCGCGCCATGTGGGCGCGCTGAGCGCGGTGGTGCATACCATCCCGGTGCAGCTGCTGGCGTACCACACCGCATTGGCCCGCGGGACAGACGTGGACAAGCCGCGCAATTTGGCCAAGAGCGTGACAGTGGAGTGATGTGTCCGCCTGTCGAGCGGGCTGACGCGTATCGAGGGTGGCCCTGCGGGGCCACCCTTTTTTTGTGCAATCACCCGGTTGTAGAGCCACCCCATGGGTGGCTGCAGGAGCCGGAGCGAAGAACAGCCACCCATGGGGTGGCGCTACACGGCCGCCTACACCGGAACTTTAGTCTCACCCCGCGGCGGCATTCAGCGACGGTTTTACTCGCGGTGCCATTCTCAGGGTCGTCCATTGCTTCCACGACGAACCGTCCCAGATTTGCAAACTCCTGGGCCCGGGTGCGGTCGTAGAATCGAGTGACCGAGGCAGGTGCATCGCCACCGACCTCGTTGCAATCAGGCGCCTCTCTCGACTTCAGTAACCTGCACCAGGAAACAAGAATGAACGTCCGCGAACTCCTGCAATCCAAGAAAGAAACGATCGTGACCATCGATGTGGAAGACACCATCGGTGCAGCGGCCCACAAGATGAGCGCGCACAAGATCGCTGCCCTTGTGGTGATGAAAGACGATATGCCGGTCAGGATCATTTCCGAGAAGGACATCGTGCGCACGCTGGCGGACGACGGCCCGCAGGCCGGGCGCCGGGTGATTTCCACGCTGCCGTCGGCAGGATTGGAAGGGATCGGGCCGGACGCGACGCTCAAGCAGGCGATGGCGCTGATGACCTACTCGCGTCACCGTCATCTGATGGTGACCGAAGACGCCAAGCTGGTCGGCATCCTGAGCCTGGGCGATATCGTCAAGAATCTGCTCAGCGAACTGGAGCTGGAAAAAGCGGTGCTGCAGGACATCTACATGGCGGCGCACTGACACTGCCCGTGTCCTGCTGACGGGTAACGCCGGCCGCCGGCCGGCAACCCCACGCTGGAGAATCAACGCCGGCCTTCAAGGCCGGTCAGCTGCTGAAGGTCGGACAGCAGCAGCCGATAGGCTGCCTGCTGTGGCTCACCTGCCGGCTGCCGCAACACCCATGACGGATGCACCGTCGCGAATGCGCGGGTGCCGTCCTCCAGGGAGTGCCAGCGACCGTGGTTGGCCATCAGGTTGAACCCGGCGCCGAACACCGCGGTGGCTGCACTCGCCCCCAGGCAGACGATCACCTGCGGTCGCACGTTCTCGATCTCGCCCATCAGCCACGGCCGGCAGGCGTTGATGTGGGTGATCTGCGGCTTGCTGTGGATGCGCCGCTTGCCACGCCGTTCAAAGCGGAAGTGTTTGACCGCATTGGTCATGTAGAGCGTGCGGCGATCAATGCCGAGGTCGCGCAGGGCGCGATCCAGCAGTTGTCCGGCGGGGCCAACGAACGGGTGTCCGCTGAGGTCTTCGCTGTCGCCGGGTTGCTCGCCGACCAGCATGATCCGTGCGTCCTGCGGGCCTTCGCCGAACACGGTCTGCGTGGCCGGCTCCCACAGCGGGCAGCGGCGGCACGCAGCGGCGGCATCGCGCAGGGCATCCAGGGTGGCAGGTGGGGTATCCGTCACTGGCGCGGTTGAGGCGATGGCCTCGGGGATACGCCGTCGCGGGGCCTGTGCTTCACGGTCGTGCATCTCCTGCACCCGGTCACCGGCATCACGGACCAGTTGCGGCAGCAAGGATGCTTCGGGCAGGTGTTTCCAGTATTTGGCCGGCATTTCCTGCTGCATCATCCGCGTGTTGAGCCGCGCCGGGTTGAAGATGTTGGCGTAGTAGGTGCGCCACAGTTCTTCGCGCGCGTCTTCCACCGGCGCGTCGCTCTGGCGGCCGCCCGGACCGAACGACAGGTGTTGCCCGTCCCAGTGCACGCTGCGGTACGGTGTAAGAATCGCCCAGCGCATGCCGGCGAAGCGACGCGCGAAAAACGGTGCCACGCGGTCGACGATCTGGTGGTCCGGTTCGAACCAGGCAATGAAGGCGTCCTGCTCGCCGGGTACCTCACGAAAGCGGACGAAGGCCTTCATCTTGTGGGAGTCGCGACGTACCGCCTGGCTCAGGGCCATGGCGCGCAGCACGTCAGGATCGGCGGGATTGGAGAGCAGACTGCGCTCGCCATGGGTGATACGCCAGAGCATGCGGTAGAGCAGCGACATCCGTTGCGGATCGCGATGGCACAGGCAGATGGCGGCCAGCTCGACAAACGCTTTGGAGACATACATCTGCGGCTCGGCCAGTGGCGCTTGGCCATCGTCCAGTGAGGTCAGTGGCGGGGCATCAAGCAATGAAGCCCCCTGATCCTGCAGCCAGTCCAGCTGATCCGGTCGCACCGCATGGCGTAAGGCCAGGCGCGCGGCCGCGCGCCATGCATCCAACGACCACGCCGGGTCGACACGCACACTCCAGCGTGACATGTCAGTGGGCAGCAGCGTCGGGGAACAATGCGCCCTGTCGCGGCGGTGGCGCCAGCCGCGCCCGCAGCGCCGCCGGGTCATCCAGTGCGCGCCGCGGATGATGGTCGGCCAACTGCACGAACGGCAGCAGCTTGCTCATCGGTGCACGCAGGCGGGCCACATCGGCCACGCGCAGGCGTCCATGTCGCCGCGCCATCAGCACCCGCTTGACGTTGCGCACGCCAAGGCCAGGTACGCGCAGCAGCAGCTCCTTGGGCGCGATATTGAGATCGACCGGGAAGCGCTCGGGGTGGCGGATCGCCCAGGCCATCTTCGGGTCGATGTCCAGGTCCAGCATGCCGCCCTGGGTGGTATCGGTGATTTCCTCCACACCGTACCCGTAGAAGCGCAGCAGCCAGTCGGCCTGGTAGAGGCGATGCTCCCGTGCCAGCGGCGGAGCCTGCAGGGGCAGCGCCTTGCTGGCGTCGGGAATGGGGCTGAAGGCGGAGTAGTAGACGCGGCGCATCCGGTAGTTGCCGTACAGATTGTCGGCCGCGCTGAGGATCTGATTGTCGCTGGCACCGTCTGCCCCCACGATCATCTGGGTGCTCTGCCCGGCAGGCGCGAAGCGGGGGGCACGCGCACGCCGCCCGCGCGGGGCCGGTGACGGTGCAGCGACCGCATTGCCGCCTGGAGGATCGGACTTGCGCGCCTCCTTGGCTTCCTCGATCTGCCAGCGCAGCTCACCCATGGCGCCCCGGATCGACGGCAGGGATTTCTCCGGCGCGAAACTGGCCAGCCCGGCTTCGGTGGGCAGCTCGATGTTGATCGACAACCGATCAGCATGGCGTCCGGCGGCGGCGAGCAGCTCCGGCGATGCTTCGGGAATGGTCTTGAGGTGGATGTATCCGGCGAACCGGTGTTCCTCGCGCAGCACCCGGGCCACTTCCACCATCCGCTCCATGGTGTAGTCGGCGTTGCGGATGATCCCACTGGAGAGGAACAGGCCTTCGATGTAATTGCGCTTATAGAAATCCATCGTCAGCGCGACCACTTCGTCCACGCTGAAGCGCGCCCGCTGCACGTTGCTCGACACGCGGTTGACGCAGTACGCGCAGTCGTAGATGCAGAAGTTCGTCAGCAGGATTTTCAACAATGACACACACCGGCCGTCGGGCGTGTAACTGTGGCAGATGCCCATGCCCTCGGTGCTGCCGATGCCACCGGACGTGCGCGAATCGCGCTTGCCCGCGCCGCTGGAGGCGCAGGACGCATCGTATTTCGCGGCATCGGCAAGGATGGCCAGTTTGCGGATCGTCTCCATGGAAGGACCGTACCGGGCCGCGGTCTCATCCAGTGAGACGGATCTGCCCATGCCTGAAGAATTCAGAGTTCAGCTCAGCCGTCGAAGGTCACCTTCACCGATTCGGCGCTGTACGTCGCGGGGCCATGGAACACCACCTCGATATTGTTGCCATCCGGATCCAGCGCGAAGGCCGCGTAGTACCCCGGATGGTAAGGGCGTTGGCCCGGCGCACCATTGTCCTTGCCGCCGTTGGCCAATGCAGCCTGGTGGAAGGCGTCCACGGTCGCGCGGTCGCGGGCCTGGAAGGCGAGATGATGGCGGCCGGTGAGTTGGCCCAGCGCGGCTTCACTGTCCGCCGTGGAAATGAACAGCTCATCGGCCCAGAAATAGGTGTCGCCTTCACCGGCAATCGGGATGCCGATCGTGTCGAGCACGGCCTGGTAGAACCGGCGGCTGGCGGCAAGATCCTTGACCACCAGCTGCAGGTGGTCGATCAGGCGGCCGCGGTGAAGTTCCATCGTTTCCATACCGGCTCCGTTGGGTGGGTGGGACGGGGCGCAGATATACCACTGGAGGGTGCCTGCAGCTTTGTCGCTGCGTCGACCTTGCTGACCACGCGTGGAGACCTGTCGGCCACGGCCCTTCCGCCGGCCCGCCCGCTGACCTACGCTGCGCGCTGGCGTCATGAACGCGCAGGCGGAGGAGGCAACGATGCTGTGGATGGTGATGATGGCCCAGGCGGTCGCAGGCGACGCCGGTTATGCACAGGTACGCGCACTGGCGCAGCGTGATGAAGCCAGCCTGGCGCCGGCGGCGTACACGCAGATGCTGGACAGCATGAGCCGGGTGGGCGGTGAGAGTTTCGCGCGGTGCATGCCGACCCCCGCGCCGGAGACGCTGGCGCCGTTCACGGTGGTGCTGCAACTGGATGCACAGGGCAAGGTGCTGCGGACCTGGCGCGAAGGCGACGAAACGGTCGCACGCTGTGTCGATGCAGGGTTCGCTGGGAAAACGCTGTTCGTGCCACCGAAGGCGCCGTTCCATGCGGCCTTCGAGTTCCAGGTCCAGCCATGACGCCCACGACGCGCCGGTAGCGGCCGGCGCGTCGTGCAGAGGCAGGGGTCAGGCGATCGGGGTGTTGGAGATGATCTCCACCCAGTAGCCATCCGGGTCCTTGATGAAGGCCAGGTGCTTCATGCGGCCGTCTTCCAGGCGCTTCTGGTAGGGAACGTGCAGCTGATCGAAGCGCTTGCAGGCGGCCTGGATGTCCGGCACGGACACGCAGATGTGGCCGAAGCCACGCGGGTCGCTGTTGCCGTCGTGATACACCGCGCCGGCCTGGGTGTCGGTGCCGTGGTTGTGGGTCAGCTCCAGCACGCCGGGGATGCCGGCCATCCACACGCGGCGGGCCTCGTCACCCTCGGGAATCTGCGTGCCGGCCGGCAGCAGGGCCAGGAAGTACAGGCTGAAGTCGGCTTCCGGGAAATGGCGCAGATCGATCAGGCGGAAGCCGAGCACGCGGGTGTAGAAATCCAGCGAGGCGGCCGCATCCTTCACGCGCAGCATGGTGTGGTTGAACACGAAACCGGTGGTTTCGGCCGGCGGCTGGGCGGCGACACCGGGCTGGTTCTGGAAGGCGGCGAGGCTCATGGGGGCATCCTGGGGGCAGGGCCGCATCGGTGCGGCGGATGCGTCATTTTACCGGTCCCGGCCGGGCGGGGTGGCGGGTAGAATGGTGTGTCTCCCTGACCAGCGTTCATCATGTCTCAGCGTGAATGGGTGGCGTCCGCCATCCGCAAGATCGAAGCCGATTTCAACCGTTCGGCCGATACCCACCTGATCCCGATGGACCTGCCGGGGTTTGATGGCATCGACCTGTATTTCAAAGACGAATCCAGCCATCCCACCGGCAGCCTGAAGCATCGTCTGGCGCGTTCGCTGTTCCTGTACGCGCTGACCAACGGCTGGCTGCGTGAAGGCCGCCCGGTGATCGAAGCCTCCAGTGGCTCCACGGCGGTGTCCGAAGCCTATTTCGCCCGGTTGCTGGGCCTGCCCTTCATCGCGGTGATGCCGGCCTCCACCTCGCCCGAGAAAATCGCGGCGATCGAGTTCCACGGCGGCCGCTGCCACCTGGTGGAGCGCGCCTGTGACCTCAACTGCGATTCGGAAGCGCTGGCCCGCGAAACCGGTGGCCATTTCATGGACCAGTTCACCTACGCCGAGCGTGCCACCGACTGGCGCGCGAACAACAACATCGCCGAATCGATCTTCAAACAGATGGCCGAGGAGCCGCATCCGGTGCCGGAATGGATCGTGTGCAGCCCGGGTACCGGCGGCACCGCCGCCACGCTGGGCCGCTACGTGAGCTACCGCCGGCATGACACCCGCATCCTGTGCGCGGATCCCGAAGTGTCGGTGTTCTACGACGGTTACTGTGCCGCACTGGCCGGGCAGCCCTGGCGCGAGTTGACCTGCAGTGGCGGCTCGCGCGTGGAAGGCATCGGCCGGCCGCGGGTGGAATCGAGCTTCATCCCGACCAGTGTCGATGCGATGGTCAAGGTGCCCGACGCGCTGAGCCTGGCCGCGATGCGTCATGTCAGCCGCCAGCTTGGCCGTCGCGTCGGCGGCTCCACCGGCACCAATTTCATCGGCGTGCTGCAGGCCGCGCAACTGATGCGCGATGCCGGCCGCAGCGGCTCGATCGTGACCATCCTGTGCGACAGCGGCGAGCGCTATGCGCACAGCTACTACAACCCCGCGTGGTATCCGAAGCAGGGCATCGATGTGGACGGCGCCGATGCGCTGCTTGCCGCCGCCGTGGCGGGGCAGGGGCTGCCGGTGCTGCCCTGCGTCTCGCTGGAAGCGCTGTACTGAGCGAGGCGCCGGGTCTGGCGTGAACCTGGCCCATCGGCGCACCCCGGGGCCTTGTGTGGGGTGGGGGGCAATGCCATATCGTGGGGTGATGCCGCTGCGCGGCCCCGTTGTCTGGAGATGCCTGTGACCCCCACCAACCCCCTGCTCGATTTTTCCGGCCTGCCGCGTTTCGATGCGATCCAGCCCGAGCACATCGCCCCGGCGATCGATGCCTTGCTGGCTGAGGCCGAAGCGGCGGTGAAGACCGCCGAGACCGTGACCCCGGTGACGTGGGCAACCTTCGCCGATCCTCTGGACGATGCCACCGAGCGCTTGTGGCGCGCGTGGGGCCAGGTCGGCCACCTGCAGGCTGTGGTGAATACCCCGGCGCTGCGTGAGGCCTACAACACCACTCTGCCCAAGGTGACGCGCTTCGGCAGCGCGCTGGGCCAGAACCTTGCGCTCTATCAGCAGTACCGTGCCTTGGCCGCCGCGCCGGAAGCTGCGCAGTACGAGCCGGCACGCCGCAAAGTGCTGGAGAACGCCCTGCGTGACTTCCGCCTGGGCGGTGCCGAACTCGACGATGCTGGCAAGGCGCGGTACAGCGCGATCCGCGAAGAACTGTCCGCGCTTTCGGCAACGTTCTCGCAGAACGTACTCGATGCCACCGATGCGTGGTCGTTGCATGTGGAAGACCGCGCCGAGCTGGCCGGCCTGCCGGACGATGTGATCGCCGCCGCGCGTGCGGCGGCGGAGAAGGATGGCCTGCCCGGCTGGAAGCTGACCCTGCAGATGCCGTGCTACATCCCGGTGCAGACGTATGCCGAACATCGCCCGCTGCGCGAGGCGCTGTATCGCGCCAATGCGATCCGCGCGTCCGAATTCGGTGATGCCACGCTGGACAACAGCGGCAACATCGATCGTGTGCTGGCGCTGCGTGCGGAGCTGGCCGCGCTGCTGGGCTTTGCCAACTACGCCGAGTATTCGATCGCCACCAAGATGGCCGAGGATGCGCCGCAGGTCCTGGGCTTCCTGCGCGATCTTGCCGCGCGTGCCAAGCCGTATGCACAGCGCGATCGCGCCGAGCTGGAGGCATTCGCGCGCGACGAACTGGGCATGGCCGAGCTGGAAGCGTGGGACCTGCCCTTCGCGGCGGAGAAGCTGAAGCAGGCGCGCTACAGCTATTCCGAGCAGGACGTGAAGCAGTATTTCACCGAGCCGAAGGTGCTGGACGGCCTGTTCAGTGTGATCCGCAGCCTGTATGGCCTGGACGTGCAGCCGGACAGTGCACCGGTGTGGCATCCGGACGTGCGCTTCTTCCGGGTGGTCGATGCGCAGGGCGCGCTGGTGGGCCAGTTCTATTTGGATCTGTACGCGCGCGAAGGCAAGCGCGGTGGCGCGTGGATGGATGATTGCCGCAACCGCCGCGAGACCGCCGCCGGCGTGCAGACGCCGCTGGTGTACCTGGTCTGCAACTTCGGCAAGGGTGCCGCCGGGCAACCGGCGACCTTCAGCCATGGCGACGTGACCACCCTGTTCCATGAAATGGGCCACGGGCTGCATCAGTTGCTGACCCGCATCGGCGAGCTCGGCGTGGCTGGCATCAACGGCGTGGAGTGGGACGCGGTGGAACTGCCGAGCCAGTTCATGGAGAACTTCTGCTGGGAATGGGACCGCGTGCAGGCCATGACCGCCCACGTAACTACCGGCGAGCCGCTGCCGCGTGCACTGTTTGACCGCATGCTGGCCGCACGCAATTTCCAGAGCGGCATGTTCACCGTGCGCCAGCTCGAGTTCGCTCTGTTCGACATGCAGCTGCACAGCGCTTTCGACCCGACCCAGGACAGCGTGCAGGCGCTGCTGGAGCGTGTGCGCGACGAGGTGGCGGTCAACCGGCCGCCGGCCTGGAATCGCTTCCCCAATCAGTTCAGCCACATCTTTGCCGGTGGCTATGCGGCGGGCTACTACAGCTACAAGTGGGCCGAAGTGCTCAGCGCCGATGCCTATGCCGCGTTCGAGGAAGCCCCGGACAAGGTGACCGAAACCGGTCAGCGGTTCCGCGATGAAGTGCTCTCGCGTGGCGGCAGCCGCAGTGCGGCAGAGAACTTCGCCGCGTTCCGTGGGCGCGCGCCGACGGTGGACGCGCTGCTGCGGCACAACGGCATGGTGTGATCCTGGTTACGGTAGTGCCGGCCGCTGGCCGGCTCTGCATCCTGCCGCCAGGGGCGGAGTGTCATGCAACGTGAAGAGCCGGCCAGCGGCCGGCACTACGCGGCAGCGTGATCGGACTGGACGTGGCTCATTCGGCGTAGATCATCTTGCGGGTCATGCCGCCGTCGACGATGTGGTCCTGGCCGGTGATGAAACCGGCCAGGTCCGAGAGCAGGAATACCGCCAGCGCGCCGATGTCCGGCGGCTGGCCGACCCGGCCGACCGGGTGCTGGGCATGATCGCGGCGGGAGAGCTTTGGCGTGCGCCGCCGTGACGGTGCCTGCCAGGCATCGGTGGTGATCCAGCCGGGGCTGATGCTGTTGACCCGCACGGCCGGCCCTTCGCTCAGCGCGAGTGCATGGGTGAAGGCGACCAGCCCGCCCTTGGCCGCGGCATAGGCTTCACTGTCCGGTTCGGACTGCCAGGCACGGGTGGAGGCGATGTTGAGGATGGCCCCGGCGTGCTCGCGCAGGGCGGGCAGGGCGTGCTTGCTGCACAGGAAGGCGCCATGCAGGCTGGAGAGGCGGCGTTGCCACTCGGCCAGCGGCATCTCCGCCAAGGACGTGCCATGGGCACTGGCGATGCCGGCATTGTTGACCAGGCCATCCATGCGCCCGAAGCGCTTCATTGTTGCCTTGATCAGCGCCTGCACACTGCGCTCGCTGGCCACGTCCGCGCGCTGGAACGCCGCGCGCTCCGGCAGCGCCCATTCCTTCAGACAGGCCTTGCCGGCATCGGCATCCAGGTCGGCGATCATCACGCTGCCACCGGCGCCGAGCACCGCCTGCGCGATGCCCCGGCCAACCCCCTGCGCACCCCCGGTGATGACCACCACGCGGTCGCGCAGCGGCTGTGCCGGCCAGTCGAGGATGGGCGGGGTCAGTGACACGGCGGCATGTCGTTGCGGCCCAGCAGACGCGTCCAGCCTTCGATGCCGAGCTTGTCCAGGGTTTCGATGTTGCGTTCCACGATCACGTCCGGATCCGGGAACGCGGCGACCGCACGCTCGACGCTGTCTTCGCGCAGCAGGTGCAGGGTCGGGTAGGGCGCACGGTTGGTGTAGTTGCTCACGTCTTCCGGCGCCGCGCCGGCGAACTGGTACTGCGGATGGAAGCTGGCCACCTGCAGGATGCCCTGCAGATCCAGTGCTTCGATCGCCGCATCGGCGTTGTCCAGGAAATCGTTGTAGTCCAGGAAATCGGTGAGCACCTCCGGATGCACGATCAACGTCGTGTCGATCTGCTCGGCCGGCGTATCGCGCAGCAGGATCAGCTCCTCGGCCAGCTCTTCGACCAGTGCCTCGGGCGTGGTCGCATCGCTGAGCACGAACCGCACCTGGTCCTTCACGTACACCGCTTTGGCGAACGGGCACAGGTTCAGGCCGATGACGATCTGCTCCAGCCATTTCCGGGTCTCGGCAATGGGGTCGTGGGTGGCAGTGAGGGAAGCATCGTTCATGGCGGGCGGTGTCGCTGGCTGGGCTGTTGATTGTACGGCGCGGCGGTGAAGCGGGCAGGAGATCGGCTCCACTGTCCATTAACTGGACACCGGCCATGCTGATAAACCCTTATCCGGCAATCACTTGCAGTGATCGGGCCAACGGCCAATAGGCAGTGGCCCATGGCAGGTATCCAATGGCCGGGTACACGACGCAAGGAGTTCTCAGAGATGGCAACACACGCATTCCTGCCGACGGCCACGTGGTCCGGCAAGCTGTTCGATGGTCAGTGGACCTCGGGTGCCGGCACCCAGGATGTGGTCGAACCCGCCACCGGCGAGCGATTGGGTGAGATCGCGATGGCCGACCCCGCGCAGATCGCGCGTGCGGCCGCCACCGCCGCCAAGGCGCAGCGCGACTGGGCCAGCGCCCCGTATGACACCCGCGCGCAGGTCCTGCGCCGCGCCGCGCAGCTGGCCGAAGAACACAACGATGAGATCGTGCAGTGGCTGGTCCGTGAAAGTGGCTCCACCCAGCTTAAGGCCGGCTTCGAGGCCAAGGTGAATACGAAGGCGCTGCATGAAGCGGCGGCACTGCCCTCGCGCAGCATCGGCGAAGTCCTGCCGTCCGAGCCGGGCCGCCTGAACCTGGCGCGCCGCCGCCCGCTCGGCGTGGTCGGCGTGATCGCGCCGTTCAATTTTCCGCTGTATCTGGCCATGCGTGCGGTGGCACCGGCGCTGGCGCTGGGCAACGCGGTGGTGCTCAAGCCCGATCCGCGCACGGCGGTATGCGGTGGCTTTGTGATCGCACGCCTGTTTGAACTGGCCGGCCTGCCTGCTGGCCTGCTGCATGTGTTGCCGGGGGATGGCGCGGCCGGTGCGGCGCTGACCAGTGACCCGAACATCGCGATGATCCAGTTCACCGGGTCCACCGGTGCCGGGCGCAAGGTGGGCGAAGCGGCCGGTAAGCACCTGAAGAAGGTGTCGCTGGAACTGGGCGGCAAGAATTCGCTGATCGTGCTCGACGATGCCGACATGGATCTGGCCGTCGCCAACACGGCCTGGGGCGTCTATCTGCACCAGGGCCAGATCTGCATGGCCACCGGCCGCGTGCTGGTCCAGCGCAGCATCCACGCCCGCTTCCTGGAAAAGCTGGTGGCCAAGGCCAAATCGCTCAAGGTCGGCAATCCGGCCGATGGCGAGGTGGCGATCGGGCCGTTGATCAATGCCCAGCAGCGCGACCACGCCGCGCGCATCGTCGCCGAGGCGCAGGCCGCCGGTGCCACCCTGGCCACCGGCGGTGGCTACAGGGATCTGTTCTTCGAGCCGACCGTGCTCAGCGATGTGAGTCGCGACAACCCGGCCTTCCACGAAGAAATCTTCGCGCCGGTCGCAGTGGTGGTGCCGTTCGATACCGACGATGAGGCGGTCGAGCTGGCCAATGACAGCGAGTACGGCCTGTCGATGGCGATCGTGTCCAGCAACGTCGGCCGCGCGCTGAAGCTCGGCGAACGGCTGCGCACCGGCCTGCTGCACATCAACGACCAGACCGTGAACGATGAGGTGATCAATCCGTTCGGTGGCGTCGGTGCCTCGGGCAACGGCACCAGCATCGGTGGCCCGTCCAACATCGACGAGTTCACTCAATGGCAGTGGATGACCGTCAAGGGCGAAGCGCCCGCCTACCCGATCTGATCCAGGAGACCCTCATGACCGCAACAGCAGAACTGCGCGACATCACCGTGGCCGTGGTGCGCGAAAAAGAACAGCCCTTCACGATCGAGAAGGCGCGTATCCGTGGCCCGCAGGACGATGAGGTGCTGGTCCGCGTGGTCGCCACCGGCCTGTGCCATACCGATCTGATCGTGCGTGACCAGTACTACCCCGTGCCGCTGCCGGCCGTGCTTGGCCATGAAGGCGCGGGCATTGTCGAGGCGCTCGGCCCGGGCGTGAAAGACCTCAAGGTCGGCGACCATGTCGTGCTGACCTACGGCGCCTGCGGCCACTGCAATCCCTGCAGCGGCGGCCACGGCGCCTACTGCAAGGATTTCTTCGGCCTGAACTTCGGGGGCGGTGCGCTGGACGGCTCCACCGCGATCCAGGATCCGGACGGCCACCCGCTGCACGATCACTTCTTCGCGCAGTCTTCCTTCGCCACCTACGCACTGAGCCGCGAAAACAACGCGATCAAGGTGCCCGACGATGCGCCGATCGAGCTGCTCGGCCCGCTCGGCTGCGGCATCCAGACCGGTGCCGGTGCAGTGATCAACTCGCTCAAGGTGACCGCCGGCAGCAGCTTTGCCAGCTTCGGTGCCGGCGCGGTCGGGCTGAGCGCGGTAATGGCCGCTCGCGTGGCCGGTGCGACGACCATCATTGCCATCGACGTGGTGCCTTCTCGGCTGGAACTGGCCAAGGAACTGGGTGCCACCCACGTGATCAACAGCCGCGAGGTCGATGTGGTGGAAACCGTGCGCGGAATCACCGGCGGCGGCGCGAACTTCGCGCTGGAATCTACCGGCCGCCCGGAGGTGCTGGCGCAGGGCATCGAAGCGCTTGGCGGGCTGGGCGTGATTGGCGTGGTGGGCGCGCCGAAGCTGGGCACCAAGGCCGAGTTCGACGTCAACAACCTGCTGCTCGGCGGACGCAGCATCCGCGGCATCATTGAAGGCGACAGCGTGCCCAAGGTGTTCATCCCGCAGCTGGTGCAGTTGTATCAGCAGGGTCGCTTCCCGTTCGACAAGCTGGTCAGGTTCTACCCGCTGGACCAGATCAACCAGGCCGCCGAGGACAGCACCCGCGGTGTCACCCTCAAGCCGATCCTGACCATCGGCGGGTGAAACGGTCCGTCGCAGGCGTGCATGCCTGCGATGACGTCTCAGTCAGCGTTGCGGGGGTAGGCTGTCGGTCCGAGGTGGAGATCGACCGATGGCCGCGATGGTTCTGGAACAGCAGCAGGTATTGGCCGCCGCCCGTCAGCGTTTTGCCGAGGGCGGCGCGCTGATGGACAGCGTGGTCAGCCCGCCGGTGCAGCGCTCCTGGGAGCGTTCGCGCCAGGCTGGCGTACAGCCCCGGCAGGAGCCGTACTATGCGCCCCTTGCCGCGGCTGCCGCGCGCCTCGACGACCCTGCCGACCGCCGCCTCGCACGCTGCGTGCGCGAGGACATGGACCACCTCTGGGCCGCCTTCGGTGGCCGCCAATGGACGCTGTTCTGCGTCAACGCCGACGGCCTGGTCATCGCCCAGCGCGAACACGGCCTGGCCGATGTCCCCGTGCTGCGCCCGATCCAGATCGGCCGGCGCCTTCGCGAGATCGACATCGGCACCACCGCTCCGGCCTGCAGCCTGGCCGAAGACGCGCCTGCTCTGGTGCGCGGCAACGAACACTACCTGGACCGCTTCGCCTCGGTGTTCTGCCTGAGCGTCCCGCTGCATGGATTGGATGGCGAAGTACTGGGCGCACTGGACATCACCGGCACCGGCGAACGCGACGCGGAGCTGCTGCACGGCTACTTCCGCCAGGCCGCGCTGTCGGCCGAGAACCGCCTCATGCAGGACCACCGCCCCTGTCACCTGCTGGCCGTGCAACACGACACCCGCTGGCTGCACTCACCACTGCAGGGCCTGCTGGCCATCGAAGAAGACGGCCACGTACGCGCCGCCAATCGCGTCGCCCGGCGCCTGTTCGGTCTCCCACGACGCGGCCCCTTGCCGGTCCTCACCCTCGAGGGCCTCTTCGCCGGCGCCAGCGTCCACCAGCGTCGCCGCCTGCTGCAGACCGGGCCCGCCCACCGCGTCCGCCTCGATGAGGACACCGCCGTGCACGTGCAGTACCTGCGCGGACCCCTCGCACCGCATGCCAGCGTGAAGCTCGACGCACCCCGCGCCACCGCCGCAGGTGCATCGCTGCGCACGCACACCACACAGCACGTCCGCGACGCCGTGGCCGCCCATCAGGGCAACGTCAGCGCCGCCGCACGCCAGCTCGGCATCTCACGCACGACCCTGTACAAGCTGATTCGCGCGTAATGAGCAGTGCCCGGCGGTACACACGCCGGAAGCCGCATCTTTTCGATCTGCGCAACGAGGTTGCCGGCCAGCGGCCGGCACTACCGATGGGATATCGCCTGGTCGCCGGCAGTGGCGGGCGCGACCGCTTTGCTCGCCCATCCGCAGAGGAAGCGTCGGGGCGCCGGGTAGGGGCGGGCCTTGCCCGGACCATGAGCGGCATGGATGCCGCGACATGAGCCCCCATGGACGGGTTTACGGCGGGTCCGGGCAAGGCCTGCCCCTACCCGACGCAGCCTCGCCAGTGAATCGCCAGCCTTTAGCGATGAGCTGCCAGCGCCCAAAACAACGAAAGCCCATCAGCAACAAACACAGGCGCCCTTCGCTGGCGCTCCTCGCTACAGCCGTCCGGCCAAGATCAATCGCGGAAATTATCAAACTGCAGCGGCACCTCGAACGTCTCCTTCCGCAACAGCGCCATCGCATCCTGCAGATCATCGCGCTTCTTGCCCGTCACCCGCAGCTTGTCGCCATTGATCTGACTGTCCACCTTCAACTTGGCCTCCTTGATCTTCGCCGCGATCTTCTTGGCCACCTTCTGCTCGATCCCCTGCTTGACCGTGATCTTCTGCCGCGCACCGGCCAGATTCGATTCGATATCGCCAAACTCCAGGCACGCCGCATCGATCTTCCGCGCCGTCAAGCGCTGACGCAGGATGTCCGTCATCTGCTGCAACTGGAAATCGCTCGGCGCGGACTGACTGATCACGCTGTCTTCCAGCACGTACTTGGCGTCCACCCCCTTGAAATCGAAGCGCGTGGACAGCTCGCGGTTGGCCTGGTCGACCGCATTGGTCAGCTCGTGGGTGTCGACTTCGGAAACGACGTCAAAAGAGGGCATGGGGAGTACTCCAACGGGTGAATGTCCCATTCTAACCAACCCGTCATGGACGGCCCGTCGCCGGCGGCGATAATGGGCCATGAACACCCAACGCTCCCCCTCCCGTGCCGTCGCCTGGATGCTGATGGCCGTGGCCTGCTTCTCGCTGATGGATGCCGGCATGAAGCAGCTGGCCACCAGCTATCCCACCCTGCAGGTCACCTTCCTGCGCGGCGCGGCCTCGCTGCCGTTCGTGCTGGTCTGGGTGCTGGCCACGGCCGGCCCGCGCTCGCTGGTGCCCAGGCGCTGGGTCCTGCACCTGCTGCGTGGCGTGCTCGGCATGGCGATGATCGGCTGCTTCGTCTACGCCCTGCGCAGCCTGCCGCTGTCCACCGCCTACACCATCTACTTCGTCGCCCCGCTGCTGATCGCCGCGCTGTCGGTGCCCCTGCTCGGGGAGAAGGTCGGCCCGCGCCGCTGGATCGCCATCGGCATCGGCCTGGTCGGTGTGCTGGTCGTGCTGCGGCCCGGGGTCGGCGGCTTCATCTCGCTGCCTGGCCTGATGGTCCTGCTGGCCGCGACCGCGTACGCGCTGGCCGCGATCACGGTCAGCATGCTGACCCGCACCGACACCCCTCAGTCCATGGTGGTGTGGTTCCTGGTGATCATGGCCGTCGGCGCGGGTCTACTGGCGATCCCCGACTGGCAGCCGTTGCAACTGGGCCACGCCTCGCTGATCGCCGGCATGGGCCTGGCCGGGGCAGGGGGGCAGGTCGCCCTGACCCGCGCCTTCCAGCTGGGCGAGGCCTCCATGATCGCCCCCCTCGAATACACCGGGCTGGTCTGGGTGATCGGGTGGGATCTCCTGTTCTGGGGCGCGCTGCCCGACTCGGTCACCTGGCTGGGAGCGGCGATCATCGTGGCCTCCGGCCTGTACCTGCTGCACCGGGAGCGGGTCCGCCACGTGCAGCCGCCCAGGCCGCTGGACCATCCCTGAGCGGTCCCGGGCGGCCCATGACGCCGCCTTATAATCAAACGGAATATGATTCGATCCTGCCGCGCGGGCCAGGGCCGTCCTGCGCTGGTAGGCTGCACGCCCCCTCCCGTCGATGCCCCGGTTGACCGCGAAGTGATCGAGTTCCAGCGCCTGCACAAATCCTATGCCGTCGGCGGCCGCGCGATTGCCGCGCTGCAGCCGCTGGACCTGACCATCGAGGCCGGCGAGGTGTTCGGCATCATCGGCCATTCCGGCGCGGGTAAATCAACGCTGATCCGGCTGATCAACCGGCTGGAGGAGCCCAGCGGCGGCCGCCTGCTGATCAATGGTGAGGATGTCACCGCGCTGGATGCCGAGGGCCTGCGCGTGCTGCGCCGGAAGATCGGCATGATCTTCCAGCACTTCAACCTGCTCTCGTCGCGCACCGTGGCCTCCAATGTCGCCTTCCCGCTGGAGCTGGCCGGAACGCCGCGCGCGGAGATCGACGCCCGCGTGGACGAACTGCTGCATACCGTCGGCCTGGAAGCGCACGCCAACAAGTACCCGGCGCAGCTGTCCGGCGGCCAGAAGCAGCGCGTCGGCATCGCCCGCGCCCTGGCCACCCGCCCGCAGATCCTGCTGTGCGATGAGGCCACCAGTGCGCTGGACCCGCAGACCACGGCCTCGGTGCTCAAGCTGCTCGGCAAGATCAACCGCGAGCTGGGCCTGACCATCGTGCTGATCACCCACGAGATGGATGTGATCCGCCGTGTCTGCGACCGTGTCGCCGTGCTCGATGCCGGCCACCTGGTCGAAACCGGCCCGGTCACCGAGGTGTTCCTGCACCCGCAGCACCCGACCACCCGCCGCTTCGTCAGCGAGTCCGAACAGGTGGACGAGGGCGAACTGCACAAGGATTTCGAGGCCGTCGCCGGGCGCATCGTGCGCCTGACCTTCCTCGGTGCCGACACCTACGAGCCCCTGCTGGGGCGCATCGCGCGCGAGACCGGCGTGGACTACAACATCCTGTCCGGGCGTATCGACCGGATCAAGGACACCCCGTATGGCCAGCTGACCGTCTCGCTGGTCGGGGGCGACGTGCAGGCCGCGCAGGCGGGCTTCGTCGCCGCCGGTGTCCACCTTGAGGAGCTGCGCCGATGATCCTGGCCACCGCAGGCGGGTTCTTCCGCCATCTCGACGCCGGCAAATGGGCCGATATCGGCCAGGCCACGCTGGATACCCTGCTGATGCTCGGCGGCTCGCTGCCGCTCACGCTGCTGATCGGCCTGCCGCTGGGCGTGCTGCTGTTCCTGACCGGTTCGCCGCAGCTGCACCGCAAGCCGGTGCTGTACGGCGCGCTCGCGCTGCTGGTGAACCTGCTGCGCTCGGTGCCCTTCATCATCCTGATGATCGTCTTGATCCCGCTCACGCTGTGGATGATGGGCACCTCGCTGGGCGTCCGTGGCGCGATCGTGCCGCTGGTGATTGGCGCGGCGCCGTTCTACGCACGTCTGGTCGAAACCGCGCTGCGCGAAGTGGACCGCGGCGTGATCGAAGCCACCCAGGCGATGGGGGCTACCACCTGGCAGCTGGTCACCCGGGTGCTGCTGCCGGAAGCGCGGCCTGGCCTCATCGCTGGCGCCACTGTCACCGTGATCGCCCTTATCGGCTTCACCGCGATGGGCGGTGCGATCGGCTCGGGCGGCCTGGGCGACCTGGCATTCCGCGATGGCTACCAGCGTTCGCATACCGACGTGGCCCTGGTCACCGTGGTGCTGCTGCTGGTGCTGGTGCAGATCCTGCAGATGATCGGCGACCGCTTGGTGACGCATTACAGCCGGAAGTAATCGGTAGGGGACACGTCCCGGCCAAGCCGCCCATTGCAACACCAAGGCGGCAATACGCGCAGATTCGATTGATCAGGCGTTCCCCGAGCGCATCATTGCGTGACGGGCACCTGTGTTACATTCCGTTTCGCGTAATACGCTGTGCGGAATGATTCGTTCCTTCCGATGCCGCCACACGCTCGCGCTGTTCGCGGGACGATGCCCTGGACGATTCCGTGCGTTCCAGACACTGGCCGAACGCAAGCTGCAGATGCTGGATGCTGCACAGACCCTGCAGTTCCTCCGCAGCCCGCCCGGAAATCGGCTCGAAGCGCTTCGTGGCGAACGACGTGGGCAGCACAGCATCCGCATCAACGCGCAGTGGCGGTTGTGTTTTATCTGGACCGACAACGGTCCGTGTGATGTCGAGATCGTCGATTACCACTGAGGTGCCATCCATGAGCCGTCCCACCAACAACCTCAGGGCCGTCCATCCGGGCGAAATCCTGCGCGAGGAGTTTCTGCTGCCGCTGCAGCTGAGCATCACCGCGCTGGCACGGGCCTTGGATGTGCCGCCGACGCGATTGCACGCCATCGTGCATGAAACCCGTGGCGTAACGGCGGATACCGCAGTGCGCCTGGCGCGTCATTTCGGCGGGGATGCCGCGTCGTGGCTGGCCCTCCAGGCCGAGTACGACCTGAAGACGCTGCCGACGCGGCAGGAAATCGAGCGCAGAGTGCAGCCGCGCGAGGCGGCCTGACCGCCGCCCTTACCGGACGTTCGGCACTTCAAAGCCCAACCGGTCCACCTGCTCGGGGTGCTGCGGCACGCGCTTGAGCTTGTCGGTGTTGACCCCGTAATCGTCACGCAGGCGCGTGGCGAGCTCCTTGTAGAGCTCCTTGTCCATGTCCGGCTGGCGCGCGAACACCCACGCCATCTCGCGGCCCGGGTAGCCGAGCATCGCCCACGAATAATCCGGCGCCACTTCCAGCACGCGCGTGTGGGTCGGCACCACCTTGTAGAACCAGGTGCGCCAATTGTGGTTGCCGCTCTTCTCGTCCACCGAAGCACGCACTGTCAGTTCCTGCAGTGGTTCGGAGAAGCCGTTGCGGTAGCGGTAGGTGATGGACACTTTCTGGTCGCCACGCAGGCGGAATTCGTTGACGCTGGCGACGTGCCCTCGCTCGATCGGATTCGGCACGCGGCCGATCACATACCAGGTGCCCATGAAGCGCTGCAGGTCGATCGGCGCACCGGCGCTGTCGACGGCGACCGGGGTCGGCGCGGGTTCCGGCTTGGTCTCATGGCGGAACGCACAGGCAGACAGCAATGCCATCGAGGAGACCAACAGGACAGCGCGAAGCGGGCGGTTCGAAGACATGCGGCGGGTGGCTCCAGTGGCTGGCAGGGGCATGGTGGGTGGGACAGCGGAGAACGTCAATGGCGGCGCAGCGGTTGCGTGACCGATTCACACAAGCGTGACGCCTGGCGTCGTTCCAGCACCGTCCCGTGCAAGGTCGCAGCCCTTGAGATGGCGGCGCGGCAAGGTGACGCATCACTTTCGCACGGAGCTGTGTCATGACCCTGTCGTCTTCCCCGCGTTCGTCCGACCGTCCCGATCCGCGCGTGCTGCGTTGCGTCAGGCAGGCCGCCCTCGCCGGGCTGGCCCTGACCCTGGTGTGGCCTGCCGCCCGAGGGCACAGCGAGTGGATTGGCTGGCTGCCGATGTGGCTGATCGGCATGCCGCTGATGGCCTGGTGGAGCCTGCTGCGCTTCCGCCTGCCGCTGGCCGGCCTGCTCAGCCGCACCGCCCGCCGCCGCCGGGGACCGCAGGCGCGGCGCCGCAGCCGCCCGCTGGCACGCCCGGCGCGGCCTGACCTTCGACACGTGAGCCGCGGCCAGCCGGTGTGATAGCGTCCCAAGGCTATGAACGCCTGGAGCTGCAATGTCACGATTCGCTTCCGCCTGCCTCGTGGCAGGTCTGATCTCCGCCGGTGCGGCGGGAACCGCCATGGCCGCTGACGCCCCCGCGGATAAGTACGCCTGGCTTGAAGACGTCACCGGTGACAAGCCGCTGGCGTGGGTCAAGGAACAGAACGCCAAGTCCGAAGGCCGGCTGGCCTCGACCCCGGCCTTCAAGCAGATGGAGACCAGCATCCGCGAGGTGCTCGACTCCGACGCCAAGATCCCGGGCGTGCAGAAGATCGGTGACTATTACTACAACTTCTGGAAGGACAAACAGCACGAGCGTGGGCTGTGGCGCCGCACCACGCTGGCCGAGTACCGCAAGGCCTCGCCGCAGTGGGAAACCGTGCTGGATCTGGATGCACTGAACAAGGCCGAGGGCGAGAACTGGGTCTGGCACGGCGCTGACTGCCTGCGCCCGGACTATTCGCGCTGCCTGATCGCGCTGTCGCGCGGCGGCGCCGATGCCGATGTCACCCGCGAGTTCGACCTGGCCAACAAGACCTGGATCAAGGACGGCTTCTTCCGTCCGGAATCCAAGGGTGGCCTGAACTGGATCGACCGCGACACCGTGTTCGTCTACACCGATTTCGGCACCGGCACGATGACCACCTCCGGGTATCCGCGCGTGGCCAAGCTGTGGAAGCGCGGCACCCCGCTGAGCTCGGCCTCGGTGGTCTACGAAGGCAAGCCCGATGACATGTACATCGCGGCCATGCACGACGATACCCCCGGCTACGAGCGCAACCTGGTCAGCCGCACGCTGGCCTTCTACAACAACGAGCTCTATCTGCGCGCCGACGACGGCAAGCTGACCAAGATCGATGCCCCCAATTCGGCCGAAAAAGGCCTGCGCAAGCAGTGGCTGACCCTGGAACTGCGCGAGCCGTGGAGCGTGGGCGGCAAGACCTACGCCGCCGGCTCGCTGCTGGCCACCAAGCTGGACGATTACCTCGCCGGCAACCGTGACTTCGACGTGCTGTTCGCACCGACCGACACCACCTCGCTGGCCGGCACCAGCTGGACGAAGAACCATCTGGTCCTGAACGTGCTCGACGACGTGAAGAGCCGCCTGAGCGTGCTGACCCCGGGCGACACCGGCTGGAAGACGACGGCCTTCACTGGCGCGCCGTCGTTCGGCACCGTGGCCGTCGGTGCGGTGGATGCCGATGACAGCGATGCGGTGTGGATGACCGTCACCGACTACCTGACCCCGACCACCCTGGCCATTGCCGAGATCGGCAAGCAGCCGGAAGTGCTCAAGACCATGCCGGCGTTCTTCAATGCCGAGGGCAAGGTGATCGAGCAGCACTTCGCCACGAGCAAGGATGGCACCCGTGTGCCGTACTTTGTGGTGCATCGCAAGGACATGAAGCTGGATGGCTCCAACCCGACCCTGCTGTACGGCTACGGCGGTTTCGAGATCTCGCTGACCCCGTCCTACTCCGGTGGCATGGGCCGTGCGTGGCTGGAGAAGGGCGGCGTGTACGTGGTCGCCAATATCCGCGGCGGTGGCGAGTATGGTCCGCGCTGGCACCAGGCGGCGCTCAAGCAGAACCGTCACAAGGCCTATGAAGACATGGCCGCGGTCGCCCGCGACCTCGTCAGCCGCAAGATCACCTCGGCCAAGCACCTGGGCGTGCAGGGCGGCAGCAACGGTGGCCTGCTCACCGGCAACATGCTGACCCAGTACCCGGAGCTGTTCGGCGCTGTCGTGGTGCAGGTCCCGCTGCTGGACATGAAGCGTTACAGCCACCTGCTGGCCGGCGCCTCGTGGATGGCCGAATACGGCAATCCGGACACGGCCGATTGGGAGTTCATCAAGACCTTCTCGCCGTACCACCTGTTCGATGCCAGCAAGACCTACCCGCCGGTGCTGTTCACCACCTCCACCCGCGATGATCGTGTACACCCGGCGCATGCCCGCAAGATGGCGGCCAAGATGATCGACGCCGGCAAGGACGTGACCTACTACGAGAACATCGAAGGCGGTCATGGCGGCGCGGCGAACAACGCGCAGGCCGCGCACATGTCGGCTTTGGCCTATAGCTTCCTGTGGGAGCAGTTGTCGAAGTAAGCTCGGGATGGCTCGGCGGCCAGGGCCGTCGAGCCATCGGCAGGCAGTGAGCCTGCAGCGGACGCAGTAGCCCCCTGGAGCAGACTCCGGGTGGTGGGGCGTCAGGTTGGCTCCACCCCATGTTCAGCGCCACGCAGCGATGCGTGGCGTTTTTTTTCACGGGCGGCTCAGCGCACCCACGTCTCCAGCCCGCGCGCGATGCGGCGCACCGCTTCTTCCAGTCGCGGCACTTCCTGCGTATAGGCCAGCCGCACATGCTCGTTGGCGCGGTGGTGGCCGAAGTCCAGGCCCGGCGTGAACGCGACATGCTCGGTTTCCAGGAAATGTGCGCAGAACGCCTGCGCATCATCGGTGAACGCACTTACGTCGGCGTAGAGGTAGAAGGCGCCCTCCGGCTCGACTTCGATGCGGAAGCCGAGCGCGCGCAGCGCGGGAAGCAGGTAATCGCGACGCTCGCGGAAAGCCGCGCGACGCTGTTCGAAGATCGCGATCGATTCCGGCTCGAAACACGCCAGCGCCGCATGCTGGGCGATGCTCGAGGCGCTGATATACAGATTCTGCGCGAGCTTCTCCAGCTCCCGCACCGCCTGCGGCGGCGCGACCAGCCAGCCCAGGCGCCAGCCGGTCATCCCGTAGTACTTCGAGAAACTGTTGAGGACAAACGCTTCATCATCGACCTGCAGCACGCTGGCAGCGTCCATGCCGTAGGTGAGGCCGTGGTAGATCTCATCCACCACCAGATGCCCACCGCGTGCCTTCAGCGACTGCGACAGCGCCGCGAGCTGCGCCGCCGAGAGCACGGTGCCGGTCGGATTGGCCGGGGAGGCGACCAGCGCACCCACGCTGTCCGGGTTCCACTGCCGTGCCACCAGCTCCGGCGTCAGCTGGTAGGCCGTCTCCGGCCCGACCGGCACCAGCTGCGCGGCGCCTTCCACCAACCGCAGGAAGTGCCGGTTGCACGGGTAGCCGGGATCGGCCAGCAACCAGTGCTTGCCTGGATCGACCAGCAGACTGCTGGCCAGCAACAGTGCGCCCGAGCCACCCGGTGTGACCAGGATCCGTTCCGGATCGATCTGTACCTGGTAGCGGTCCTGGTAGAAGCCGGCAATGGCCTCGCGCAGCGCGGGCAGGCCGCGGGCGGCGGTGTAGCGGGTGTGGCCGGCTGCGAGCGCGGCCTGGCCGGCGCGCACGATCGGCGCGGCGGTGGTGAAGTCGGGCTCGCCGATCTCCAGATGGATCACATCGTGACCGGCCTGCTCCAGCGCCTGCGCGCGGGCCAGCAGCGACATCACGTGGAAGGGTTCGATTTCCTGGCTGCGGCGGCTGTAGCCGGTGCCGGTCGGGGGCGTGCGGGAAGTGTCCATGGCCTGATGATAGGCGCAGTGACCAACGACAGGCTTGCTGCTGGCCCACCCGCCAGCACAGACTGCAGGGACACGGACGCCATTGCATTCCCCCGCCAGGAGCCTTATCTCGTGAAACCCGCCCTTTGTTTACTGGTTGCCAGCCTCATGACCTCCAACGTGCACGCCGCCCCCGCGCTGACCCCGCCCGACGCCGAGAAGCACCCGCACACGGTGAAGGCTCCCTTTGGCGCGACCCGCAGCGATGATTACTACTGGCTGCGCGACGACAAGCGCGAAGACGCGAAGATGCTGGCCTACCTGAACGCCGAGAATGCCTACACCGATCAGGTCGTGGCCCCGCTCAAGCCGCTGGAAGACACCCTGTACAAGGAGATCGTCGCCCGCATCAAGCAGGACGATGCCAGCGTGCCCTCGCGTGACCGCGGCTACTGGTATTACACCCGCTTCGAAACCGGCAAGGACTACCCGATCCAGGCGCGCCGCAAGGGCAGCATGGACGCGCCGGAAGAGATCCTGCTCGACATCAACACGATGGCCGAGGGCAAGGGCTACTTCAATGTGGGCGATGCCGATGTCAGCCAGGACAACCACCTGCTGGCGTGGGCCGAGGACGATGTCGGCCGACGCCAGTATGTGATCCGCTTCAAGGACCTGCGTACCGGTGAGGTGCTGCCGGACCGCATCGAGAACGTCTCGCCCAACGTGGTCTGGGCCGATGACAACCGCACCCTGTTCTATGTCGAGAACGATCCGGAGACCCTGCTCACCGTGCGCGTCAAAAAGCACGTGCTGGGCACCCCGGCGAGCAGCGATGTGCTCGTCTACGAGGAGAAGGACGACAGCTTCTACATGGGCGTCGGCCGCACCCGCGATGATCGCTTCCTGACCATCGAGCTGCACAGCACGGTGAGCTCGGAAACCCGCTACGCCCCGGCCGCCGACCCGCAGGCGTTCAAGGTGCTGGCGCCGCGTGCGCGTGACGTCGAATACGATGCCGACCACTTCAATGGCCGGTGGGTGATCCGTACCAACGATGCGGACGCCAGGAACTTCAGGATTGTCACCGCGCCCAGCGATGCCACCACGCGCAGCCAGTGGAAGGATTGGGTCGCGCACGATGATGCCGTGCTGATCGAAGGCTTCGAACTGTTCGACGGTTTCACTGCGATTGCCGAGCGCTCCAATGGCCTGGAGCGCGTGCGCCTGCTGTTCCCGGATGGCCGCCAGGATTACGTCAAGGCCGACGAACCGGCCTATTCGATGGGGCTGGCCGCCAACAGCGAGCACGACACCCCGTGGCTGCGGTACGCCTACACCTCGCTGACCACGCCGACCACCACCTACGAGCTCAACACCGTCACCGGTGAACGCCGCCAGCTCAAGCAGCAGCCGGTGATCGGCTACGACGCGTCGAAGTACACGACCGAACGCGTGTGGGTCACCGCCCGCGACGGCGTCAAGGTGCCGGTCTCGCTGGTCTACCGCAACGGCTTCAAGAAGGACGGCACCGGCGCGCTGTACCAGTACGCCTACGGCAGTTACGGCATGTCGATGGACCCGGGCTTCAACCAGACCGTGGTCAGCCTGCTGGATCGTGGCGTGGTGTATGCCATCGCCCACATCCGCGGCGGCCAGGAAATGGGCCGTGCGTGGTATGAGGACGGCAAGCTGCTCAAGAAGCAGAACACCTTCAACGATTTCGTCGATGTCACCCGCGAACTGGTCCGCCTCGGCTATGCCGCCAAGGATCGCGTTGCCGCCTCCGGTGGCAGCGCCGGTGGCCTGCTGATGGGCGCGGTGGCCAACCAGGCCCCGCAGGACTACCGCGTGATGGTCGCCCAGGTGCCGTTCGTCGATGTGGTCACCACCATGCTCGACGCCAGCATCCCGCTGACCACCAACGAGTACGACGAGTGGGGCAACCCGGAGCAGCGCGAGTATTACGACTACATGCTCAAGTACTCGCCCTACGACAACGTCAGCAAGCAGGCGTACCCGGCCCTGTTCGTCGGCACCGGCCTGTGGGATTCGCAGGTGCAGTACTGGGAGCCGGCCAAGTGGGTGGCCAAGCTGCGCGATGACAACACCGGCCACTTCCCGATCGTCTTCCGCACCAACATGGAAGCCGGCCACGGTGGCAAGTCCGGCCGCTTCCAGCGTTACCACGAGCTGGCCGAGTCGTACGCATTCGTGCTGGATCAGCTGGGCGTGACCCAGACGCCGTAATGGCAGCCGCTGGCCGCCGGGAGACGACCATCGCCGCTCCCCGGCCAGGGATCATCAACCGCTCCGGTAGTGCCGTCCGCTGGCCGGCACTACCAGGGTGGCTCCAAGGGCGTAATTTCTGCGCTGCCTGTTCATCCAGCCGGCACCCAAGCGCCCAAACACCGCGGCTATACTCGGGGGATGAAGACATCCCCCCGTACCCTCATCTCCCTGACGCTGGCCGCCTCGGCGCTGCTGGTGCTGTCGGCCTGTGGCAACAAGGGCCCGCTGGTCCTGCCGCAGAAGCCGGTCCCGGTCGAAGAACAGCTGGTTGAACCGGCTGCCGACGCCACGCCGCCGGCCGCCGATGCCGATACCGATTCCCCGGTGGTTCCCGATCCCGTTGATGCCCCGGCGCTGAAGGCCAATGACGGGAATGAGTAAGTCGAACACCTCCGCGGTGCTGCGCTTCACCAAGATGCATGGTGCCGGCAACGATTTCGTGGTGTTGGACCTGCGTGATGGCAGCGCACCACCGGATGCCGCGCTGGCGGCCCGTCTGGCCGATCGCCATACCGGCGTGGGCTGCGACCAGATCCTGACCATCGAGCCGCCCAAAGCCGAGGGCTCGGTCGCTTCGTATCGGATCTGGAACGCCGACGGCAGCACGTCCGAGCAATGCGGCAACGGCGCGCGCTGCGTCGCCGCCTGGCTGGTGCGTGATGGCGCCGCCACTGGCAGCACCTTCGCGATCGACAGTCCGGTCACCACCCACGCGGTCGAACGCCTCGGCGAAGACCAGTACGCGGTGGCCATGGGCGTGCCGCGTTTCGAGCCGGAGAACGTACCGCTGATCGGCTTCGCCCGCGCCCGTGAGGAATACCTGTTGCCGTTGCAGGGCGACACGGTGCGCTTCGGCGCGGTGTCGATGGGCAACCCGCACGCGGTGATCGAAGTGGGTCTGGTCGATGCCGCCCCGGTCGAGCGCCTGGGCCCGTTGCTGCAGCAGCACGCCTCGTTCCCGAAATCGGTCAATGTCGGTTTCGTGCAGGTGCTCGGCCCGCAGCACGCGCGCCTGCGCGTGTACGAGCGCGGCGCCGGTGAAACCCTGGCCTGCGGCAGTGGTGCCTGCGCCGCGGCCGTGGTGATGATGCAGCGCGGTCGCCTGCAGCGCGATGCCACCATGTCGCTGCCTGGCGGCGACCTGCGCATCCGCTGGCCGTCCGACGATGCACAGATCGTGATGTCCGGACCCGCAGCCTTCGTCTTTGATGGGGAGTGGAACGCATGAGCGAGACCGCCGAGAAAATCGGATCGCATGAAGTAGCCGCCTGGCTGCGTCGGCATCCGACCTTCCTGAAGCAGTTCCCGGACCTGGCCCTGACCCTGGTGGTGCCGCGCGATGACGGCCCCACGGCGTCGCTGGCCAGCTACCAGCTGGACGTGCTGCGCGACAAGAATCGTGAACTGTCGCGACGGCTGGCCGATCTGGCCGCCAATGCGCAGATCAACGAGCGCTTGGCCGTGCGCACGCACCAACTGACCCTGGCACTGATGAAGCAGGACTCGGCGGCGGACACCCTGCGGGCGATGGCCGCCTCGCTGGAAGAAGATTTTGCCGGCGATCTGGTGCGGCTGATCGTGCTGCATCCGGTAGCGGGACTGGAACAGGCACCGTGGCTGCAGGTGATCGAGGAGAGCAGCCCGCTGCTCGGCGTATTCCGCGATTGCCTCAAGGATGGCGAGCCGATCTGCGGCCGCCTGCAGGCGGAGAAAAACACCGTGCTGTACGCCGGGCGGGCCGAGGAAGTGCAGTCCAGCGCACTGCTGCCGCTGCCGGGTGTCGGCCTGATCGCGGTCGGCAGCCACGACGGCAATCGGTTCTACCCGGGCATGGGCACGCTGTTCCTGCGCATGATGGGCGAATCGCTGGTTGTCGCGCTGCAGCGCTTCGCCTCGCCCTGACGTTCCTTCGAAGGGAGTCGCCGTGAGTATCGCGCAGGACTTCCTGTCGCACCTGCAGGTGGAGCGCCGCATGTCGGCGCACACGCTGGATGCCTACCGTCGCGACCTGGACGCACTCGCGGCGTGGGCTGAGGGGCAGGGTGCGGTGATCGACACGCTCGACAGTGCGCAGCTGCGCCAGTTCATTGCTGCCGAACACCGCCGTGGGCTGTCGCCTACGTCGCTGCAGCGCCGGCTCTCGGCCTGCCGCAGTTTCTATGCCTGGTTGCTCAAGCACCATCGCATCGAGGCCAATCCCGCGACGGGCCTGAAAGCACCCAAGGCACCACGCAAACTACCGCAGGTGCTCGACGCCGATGAAGCCGTGCAACTGGTGGAACTGCCCACCGATGCACCGCTCGGTCTGCGCGATCGCGCGCTGCTGGAGCTGTTCTATTCCTCCGGGCTGCGCCTGAGTGAGCTGTGTGCGCTGATCTGGCGCGACCTGGATTTCGACACCGGTCTGGTCAACGTACTGGGCAAGGGCAACCGGGAGCGACGCGTGCCGTTCGGTTCGCATGCGCGCACTGCGCTGCAGGGCTGGCGGGCCGAAAGCGGCGGCGCGGCGACCGCGCCGGTGTTCCCAGGGCGCAAGGGTGGCCCGATCACCCAGCGCGCCGTACAGATCCGTATCCGCCAGCTGGCCCAGCGCCAGGGTCTGTTCAAGCACGTGCATCCGCACATGCTGCGGCACAGCTTCGCCAGCCACATCCTGGAATCCTCCGGCGATCTGCGCGGTGTGCAGGAGCTGCTGGGCCATGCCGATATCGCCACCACGCAGATCTACACCCATCTGGATTTCCAGCACCTGGCCAAGGTCTACGACGCCGCGCACCCGCGTGCCAAGCGGCGCAAGAGCGGCAACGAAACCTGAATCGATCCGCTGCGGCATCCGGGCGCAGGGCAGCGCGGGTTGAAGCGTCGGGCATAGACCCCACCTCAGTCTTTGTCACCCCGGAGGCTCCATGGACCCCAGTCAGAACCCCAACGTATTTCATGCCACCACCATCATCTCGGTGCGGCGCAACGGACATGTCGCCGTCGCTGGCGATGGCCAGGTCACGCTCGGCCACACGGTGATGAAGGGCAACGCCCGCAAGGTTCGCCGTCTGGGTCGCGAGGGCCAGGTGCTGGCCGGTTTCGCCGGTGCCGCCGCCGATGCCTTCACCCTGTTCGAGCTGTTCGAAGCCAAGCTGGAAAAGCACGGCCAGCTGCAGCGTGCTGCAGTGGAACTGGCCAAGGATTGGCGCACCGAGCGCCGCCTGGGCAAGCTCGAAGCGCTGCTCGCCGTCGCCGACAAGGACACCTCGCTGATCATCAGCGGCACCGGTGATGTGATCGAACCGGAAGACGGCATCATCGCGATCGGTTCCGGTGGTTCCTACGCCTTGTCGGCCGCCCGCGCGCTGATGGCGCACACCGAACTGGACGCCCGCACGATCGCGACCGAGTCGATCAACATCGCCGGCGACATCTGCATCTACACCAACCGCAACGTGGTGGTCGAGGAGCTTTGACCCGTAGGGTCAACGCTCGGTAGCGCCACGCCATGCGTGGCTGTGGTATCCGGCCAGCCACGCATGGCGTGGCTCTACATCAGCGTTACGTCCACCCCATATCCTCGTGAGCACACCCATGCCGCACAAGATTGAAGTTTCGTCCGCCACCATGACCCCGCGCGAGATCGTGCAGGAACTGGACCGGCACATCGTCGGCCAGCACGACGCCAAGCGCGCGGTCGCCATCGCGCTGCGCAACCGCTGGCGCCGCATGCAGCTGCCGGCCGAGCTGCGCAACGAAGTCATGCCCAAGAACATCCTGATGATCGGCCCGACCGGCGTCGGCAAGACCGAGATCGCGCGTCGCCTGGCCACGCTGGCCAATGCGCCGTTCGTCAAGGTCGAAGCCACCCGGTTCACCGAGGTCGGCTACGTCGGCAAGGACGTGGAGCAGATCATCCGCGATCTGGCCGATACCGCGGTCAAGCTGTACCGCGAGCAGGCCAAGGTGCGCGTGCGCACGCAGGCCGAAGAGCGCGCTGAAGACCGCATCCTGGATGCGCTGCTGCCGCGCCGCAGTACCGGTATCGGCTTCGATGCCGAGGCCGCGCGCAACGAGCCGTCCGCACAGGACAACGAGACCCGCATCAAGTTCCGCCGCATGCTGCGCAACGGTGAACTGGATGAGCGCGAGATCGAGCTGGAAGTGTCGGCCAATGTCAGCATGGACATCATGACCCCGCCAGGCATGGAGGAAATGGGGCAGCAGCTGCGCCAGATGTTCTCCAGCATGGGCGGTGCGAAGGCACAGAAGCGCACGCTGTCGATCAAGGCTGCGCGTCCGCTGTTGATTGAGGAAGAGGCCGGCAAGCTGGTCAACGAAGACGATATCCGCAGCGCGGCCATCGAAGCCTGTGAGCAGCATGGCATCGTGTTCATCGATGAGATCGACAAGGTCGCCAAGCGCGGTGACAACGTCGGTGGCGGTGATGTGTCGCGCGAAGGCGTGCAGCGCGATCTGCTGCCGCTGGTGGAAGGCTCCAACGTGTCCACCAAGTACGGCACGATCAAGACCGACCACATTCTGTTCATCGCCTCCGGCGCGTTCCACCTGGCCAAGCCCAGCGATCTGATCCCGGAACTCCAGGGTCGTTTCCCGATCCGCGTGGAACTGGGCGCGCTGAGCAAGCAGGACTTCGTGCGCATCCTGACCGAGCCGAAGGCCGCGCTGACCAAACAGTACGAAGCGCTGCTGCAGACCGAAGGTGTCTCGATGAAGTTCACCGTCGATGCGGTGGACCGCCTGGCCGAGATCGCCTTCCAGGTGAACGAGCGTCAGGAGAACATCGGTGCGCGCCGCCTGCACACCGTGCTGGAGCGCCTGCTGGATACATTGAGCTATGAAGCGCCGGACCGCGATGGCGAGACCATCAGCATCGACCAGGCGTACGTCGATGCGCACTTGGGCGAGCTGGTGCAGGATCCGGATTTGAGCCGCTACATCCTGTAACGGCACGCAACGATCGGGTGGTAGGAAGAACGGCGGCACCTTGGTGTCGCCGTTTTTTTTGCTCAGGCGTCGTCGTCGGTCGGCAGGGCGGTCGGCGGCGCGCCCGGGGTGAACACCCCCGGCTGAACGAAGGCGCTGAGGATCGCATCCAGCGTCTGGACGCCATCGCGTTGGATCTCGAACAACTCCGGTTCCAGCATCGCGCTGTAGAACACGCCGGTCAAGCTGGTGTACACGATGCGCGCGACGGTCTCGGCGTCAACGTGGTCATGCAGTTGACCGAGTTCGCGTGCGCGCTCGAAGGCGGCGGTGAAAATGCCCAGCTCCTCGCGTGACGTCTCGCGCTGCAGTTCCTGCATCGCTAGGCTTTCGACGGACAGATCGTTGCGCAGCATGATTTCCATGATGTTGCGCAGGCGCTCATCCTCGGCCAACTCCTGGAACGAGACGATCAGCGCCGAACGAAGATCCACGACCGGCGTCGTGCGCTTGGCCGAGGTGGTGCGCCGCAGCCGCTCGATGAACGGCACGCGCTCGCGGTCGAGCATTGCGGTCAGTACTTCGGTCTTGTTCTTGAAGTGCCAGTACACCGCGCCGCGGGTGAATCCGGCGCGCGCGCCGATCATCGCCAGGCTGGTGCCGGCGACCCCGTATTCATGGAAACAGGCCTCGGCCGCGTCGAGGATGCCCTCGCGGGTGGCCTGCGCCTCTTCTTTGGTTTTTCTGGCCATTGCGCTGTGCAGTTGCTGGATGAAACCGGCCTGAATTGTACTGCTTTACAAACAAACATGCATGTATGTATATTTGCGCCCCACTGATCCTCAGCGAGGACTGCCTGCAGATGCCGGCGGTCCCGTTTCGGATATTTGCCGTCATTTGCTGCCTGTTTGTCGTCATTCTTCGCTGTTACGGGAAGTTGGGCAGCGGGCGCGCCCTTTTCCGTCTGCGAGCCCCACCACCATGTCCAGAACCCCGTACCGTCTTCTCGCGCTGTCCCTTGCGATCGCCCTGACCGTGTCCGCCTGTGGCGGTGGTGAGCAGGAGGGTCCGCAGGGCGGGCCTGGCCAGGTCACCGTCGCCACCCTGAAAGCCGAGCAGGTCGGCTTGACCCGCGAGCTGCCGGGTCGCACCAATGCGTTCCTGGTCGCCGAAGTGCGCCCGCAGGTCAACGGCATCGTGGCCAAGCGCCTGTTCACCGAAGGCGGTCTGGTGACCGCCGGGCAGCCGCTGTATCAGCTCGATGACGCCAGCTACCGCGCCCAGGCCAACAGCGCCCGCGCCCAGCTGGCCCGCGCCGAAGCCACCGCCAATGCCGCACGCCTGAGCGCCAAGCGCATCGGCGAGCTGGCCAAGGTGGAGGCGGTCAGCACCCAGGACAACGAGAACGCGATCGCCGCGCTCAAGCAGGCCGAGGCCGATGTCGGTGCCGCGCGTGCCGCGCTGGACGCCGCCAACGTGACGCTGGGCTATGCGCGCATCACCGCGCCGATCAGCGGCCGCATCGGCAAGTCCTCGGTCACCCAGGGTGCGCTGGTCAGCGCCGGCCAGGCCGAAGCGCTGGCCACGGTGCAGCAGTTGAATCCGATCTATGTCGATCTGACCCAGTCCGCCAGCGAGCTGCTGCAGCTGCGCCGCGAACTGGCCAGCGGCCGTTTGCAGGACAACCAGACCCTGCCGGTGACGATCCTGCTCGACGACGGCACCGAGTTCGACCACAAGGGCACGCTGGAATTCTCCGAAGTCAGCGTCGATCCGACCACCGGCAGCTACGCGCTGCGGGTCAAGGTCGAAAACCCGGACCAGGTGCTGATGCCCGGCATGTACGTGCGTGCCCAGGTGGGCAGCGGCGTGCGCGAGAACGCGATCCTGGTGCCGATGCAGGGCATTGCCCGCGATCCCAAGGGCGATACCAGCGCCATGGTGGTCGGCAAGGACGACAAGGTCGAAGTGCGGCAGGTCAAGGTCAGCCGTTCGCTCGGCGACAAGTGGCTGGTGGAAGACGGGCTGAAGGCCGGTGACAAGGTCATCGTCGAAGGCCTGCAGAAGATCCAGCCGGGCATGCCCGTGCAGGCCACCGAAATGGGCACGGCCCCGGCCAAGCCGGCCGCCGCGCCGGCGGCTCCCGCCGCCCAGCAGTAACCGGAGAATTCCATGGCACGTTTCTTCATTGATCGCCCCATCTTCGCGTGGGTGATTGCGATCATCATCATGCTCGCTGGTGGCCTGGCGGTGCTCAAGCTGCCGGTGTCGATGTACCCGGAAGTGGCACCGCCGGCCGTCGAGATCAGCGCCAGTTACCCGGGTGCCTCGGCCAAGGTGGTCGAGGACTCGGTGACGCAGATCATCGAGCAGAACATGAAGGGCCTGGATGGCCTGATCTACTTCTCGTCCAACAGCTCGGCCAACGGCCAGGCGACCATCACCCTCACCTTCGAGAGCGGGACCAACCCGGATATCGCGCAGGTGCAGGTGCAGAACAAGTTGCAGCTGGCCATGCCGCTGCTGCCGCAGGAAGTGCAGCGGCAGGGCATCAACGTCGCGAAGTCGAGCAGTGGCTTCCTGCAGGTGCTCGGCTTCGTCTCTGAAGACGGCAGCATGGACGCCAACGACATCTCCGATTACGTCGGCTCCAACATCGTCGATCCGCTGAGCCGCGTGCCGGGCGTGGGCAACATCCAGGTGTTCGGTGGCAAGTACGCCATGCGTATCTGGCTGGACCCCAACAAGCTGCATACCTACAAGCTGTCCACCGCCGAAGTGATCGCCGCGATCACCGCGCAGAACGCGCAGGTTGCCATCGGCCAGCTCGGCGGCGCGCCATCGATCAAGGGCCAGCAGCTCAACGCGACGATCAATGCGCAGGACCGCCTGCAGACGCCGGAGCAGTTCCGCAACATCATCGTGCGCAGCGCGCAGGATGGTGCCGAGCTGCGTCTGTCGGATGTGGCCCGCGTGGAGCTGGGCGCAGAGTCGTACGACTTCGTGACCCGCTACAACGGCAAGCCGTCGTCGGGTATCGCGATCACCCTGGCCACCGGCGCCAATGCGCTGGACACCGCCAATGGTGTGCGTGCGGCGCTGGATGAGATGGCACCGAACTTCCCGGCCGGCCTGAAGGCGGTGGTGCCGTATGACACCACGCCGTTCGTGCAGGTCTCGATCAAGGGCGTCATCAAGACCCTGATCGAAGCCATCGTGCTGGTGTTCCTGGTGATGTACCTGTTCCTGCAGAACTTCCGTGCAACGCTGATCCCGACGATCGCGGTGCCGGTGGTGCTGCTGGGCACGTTCGGCATCCTGGCCGCGCTGGGCTTCTCGGTGAACATGCTGACCATGTTCGCGATGGTGCTGGCGATCGGCCTGTTGGTCGATGACGCGATCGTGGTGGTGGAGAACGTCGAGCGGATCATGTCCGAGGAAGGACTCTCGCCGCTGGAAGCCACGCGCAAATCGATGAGCCAGATCACCGGCGCGCTGGTCGGCATCGGCCTGGTGCTGTCGGCGGTGTTCGTGCCGATGGCCTTCATGAGCGGGGCCACCGGCGTCATCTACCGCCAGTTCTCGGCCACGATCGTCTCGGCGATGGCGCTGTCGGTGCTGGTCGCGATCGTACTGACCCCGGCGCTGTGCGCCACGATGCTCAAGCCGCTCAAGAAGGGCGAGCACCACGTGGCCCACAAGGGCTGGTCGGGGCGTTTCTTCAACGCGTTCAACCGGGGTTTCGACCGTTCCAGCAATGGCTATCAGCGTGGCGTGCGCGGCATTCTTGGCCGTCCGTGGCGCTTCATGGGCGTGTTCGCTGCGCTCGCGCTGGTGATGGGCCTGCTGTTCATGCGCCTGCCCAGTTCGTTCCTGCCCAATGAAGACCAGGGCATCCTGATGGCGCTGGTGCAGACCCCGGTCGGCGCCACCCAGGAACGCACCCTGGAATCGATCGACAAGCTTGAAAAGCACTTCATGGAGAACGAGGCCGACGCGATCGAGTCGATCTTCTCGGTGCAGGGCTTCAGCTTCGCCGGCATGGGCCAGAACGCGGGCATGGCCTTCGTCAAGCTCAAGGACTGGAAGGACCGTGATGCCGATCAGGGTGCGATGCCGGTGACCGGTCGCGCGATGGCGGCGCTGGGCGGGATCAAGGATGCCTTCATCTTCGCCTTCCCGCCGCCGGCGATGCCGGAACTGGGTATCGGCTCGGGGTACACCTTCTTCCTGAAGGACACCAGCGGTGCTGGTCACCAGGCGCTGCTGGACGCACGCAACCAGCTGCTCGGCATGGCCGGGCAGAGCAAGCTGCTGGCCAACGTGCGCCCGAACGGGCAGGAAGACACGCCGCAGCTGCGCATCGATATCGACGTCGGCAAGGCGAGTGCGCTGGGCCTGTCACTGGAATCGGTCAACACCACGCTCGCCGCGGCCTGGGGCAGCAGCTACATCGATGACTTCATCGACCGTGGCCGGGTCAAGCGCGTGTACGTGCAGTCCGATGCGCCGTTCCGCATGAACCCGGAAGACTTCAACCTGTGGTCGGTCAAGAACGCGGCCGGTGAGATGGTGCCGTTCTCGGCCTTCGCCAGCCAGCGTTGGGATTACGGTTCGCCGCGCCTGGAGCGCTACAACGGCGTGTCCGCGATGGAAATCCAGGGCGAGCCGGCCCCGGGCGTGGCCTCCGGCGATGCGATGAACGAAGTGGAGAAACTCGCCAAGCAGTTGCCGGCCGGTTTCGACATCGAGTGGACCGCGCTGTCCTACCAGGAGCGCCAGGCCGGTTCGCAGACGCCGTTGCTGTACACGCTGTCGCTGCTGATCGTGTTCCTGTGCCTGGCGGCACTGTATGAAAGCTGGAGCGTGCCGACCTCGGTGCTGCTGGTGGCACCGTTGGGCATCCTCGGTGCGGTGCTGGCCAACACCATGCGTGGCATGGAGCGCGACATCTACTTCCAGGTGGCGATGCTGACCACGGTCGGTTTGACCAGTAAAAACGCGATCCTGATCGTGGAGTTCGCCAAGGAAAACCTGGAGAAGGGCGCCGGCCTGATCGAGGCGACGATGCACGCTGTGCGTGACCGTCTGCGTCCGATCATCATGACCTCGCTGGCCTTCGGCCTGGGCGTGCTGCCGCTGGCGATCGCCTCTGGTGCCGGTTCCGGTGCACAGCAGGCCATCGGTACCGGCGTGCTCGGCGGCATGCTGGTCGGCACGGTGCTGGGTGTGTTCTTCATCCCGCTGTTCTTCGTGGTGGTGCAGCGCGTGTTCAATCGCAAGAAGTACGGCAAGAACGCCGGAGGTTCCGATGCGTAAGCCCATGATGGCCAGCCTGGCGCTGGCCGTGAGCCTGGTGCTGTCTGGCTGCTCGACGCTGGAGCCGCGCAGCACCGAAGTCGCCCCGGCGATTCCCTCGCAGTGGCCGGTGGCGGCCACCTCAGGCGCGCAGGGCGCTGCACCGGCGGATGTCGCCGACATCGGCTGGCGCGATTTCTTCGTCGACCCGCGCCTGCAGGCGGTGATCACCCAGTCGCTGGAGAACAACCGCGACCTGCGCGTGGCCGTGCTCAATGTCGAGCGTGCCCGCGCGCAGTACCGGATCCAGCGTGCTGATCGGGTGCCGGCGGTCGGCGTGCAGGGGCAGATGACCCGCAGTGGCGGCGATGCCCCGGTGACCGAGCAGTTCAGTGCCAACCTCGGTGTGCTCGAGTTCGAGCTGGATCTGTTCGGCCGCGTGCGCAATCTCAGCCAGGCGGCCCTGCAGCAGTACTTCGCCGAAGCGGCCAATCGCCGCAGTGCGCAGCTGTCGCTGGTGGCCGAGGTGGCCAACGCGTGGCTGACCCTCGGCGCGGACAGCGAGCAGCTGCGGATCGCCCAGGCGACACTGGCGACCTATGAGGATTCGCTGCGCCTGACCGAGGCCCGCCGCCAGCTCGGTGGCGCCTCCGCGCTGGAACTGAGCCAGACCCGCACCCTGGTGGAAACCGCGCGTACGGATGTGGCGCGCTTCGCCGGGCAGGTCGCGCAGGATCGCAATGCGCTGGTGCTGTTGGCCGGTGGACCGATCGATGCGTCACTGTTGCCGCAGGCCGAGGTGACCGATGTCGCCAGCGTTCGGCCGCTCCCGGCCGGCGTACCGGGCGATGTACTGCTGCGGCGGCCGGACGTGATGGCCGCCGAGCACGTGCTGCTCTCGGCCAACGCCAATATCGGTGCCGCGCGCGCAGCATTCTTTCCGTCGATCAGCCTGACCGGCAACATCGGCTCGGCTTCGTCGGAGCTGTCGGGTCTGTTTGACAGTGGCACGCGCGTGTGGAGTTTCATTCCCAAGCTCAACCTGCCGATCTTCCAGGGCGGCAAGCTGCGCGCCAATCTGGGCATGGCCACCGCAGATCGCGACATCGCGCTGGCGCAGTACGAGAAGGCGATCCAGTCCGGTTTCCGCGAGGCGGCCGACGCGCTGGCGCTCAACGAGAGCCTGGACGCGCAGTTGGCTTCGCAGCAGGCGCTGGTGGCAGCGGCCGAGCAGGCGCAGCGGTTGTCGCAGGCCCGCTACGACGCCGGGCTGGACAGCTTCCTGACCCTGCTGGATGCGCGACGCACGGCGTACACCGCACGGCAGTCGCTGGTCAGCACGCAGCTGGCCCAGCAGTCCAATCAGGTGGCCTTGTACAAGGTGCTCGGCGGCGGTTGGCACGAGCGCGGGTGAGGCATCACAGGTGCGGCCACGTGGCCGCACCTGTGCAGGTCATTGCGCGGGGTCGCCGTCTTGGCGACACGACGTGTGAGGCTGTGCGGTTTCATCAGGCACGACCGGCAGGGGCCGGGGTGCCTGCATCATGGACAGAGCGCCGAGCAGGCGCTGTCCAGCGGGTGCGCGTCAGGCGCGTGCGTGCAGCCGCGGGCGCGATGCCTGGTCCTGGCGACCGGCGAGGTAAACGTGTTCCCAGCACTGGTCCACGAACTGACGGGCCTGGTCTTCGGACAGGCGCGGCATGATCTGCAGCGCGTAATGGGTCTGGAACATTTCATCGCGCTCCTCATCACTGGCGCGCGGTTGCGTGATCAGTGAATCGCAGGCGAACTTGATCCACGGCACGTAGTGGCCGAATGAGCCCGTCCCGAGGTTGCCGTCGGCATGACGCTGACGCCAGTGACTGACTTCGGCGTCGACATCGATGACGGCAGGGATGGAAATCTGGGCGGAAGACATGGTCACTTCAATATGGGAAGAAGGGAATCTGGATGATGGCGTAGGGCGCGGTGCAAGCGGTGTCATGGCGATGTGGAGCCAGTGTGGCGAGATTCGCCACGCGTCTCGCCCAGCAGTTGGGCGTGATGGACGACGCCGAGCCGTTCGGCCAACGTCGCCAGCCGGTTGCAGACCGCAACGCGATGATCGGGATGGGACCGCGTCAACTCATCCTGGATGGCCTGGTAGGCATCCCAGAAAGGCGCGGCGTTATGGTGGCGTGCGTAGTGCACCTGCAGTCTTTCCCACGCGTCCATCAACGCAGGTTCGACAGAGGAGGTGCGGCGGGTTTGGGCATGCATGACGTCTCCTCGACGATGGTGCCCCCTGTGCAACCACCTTAAGACGTTCATGCAGCGCGGTTGTTAGTACCGCGTGTTCGCGCCATTCGGCGCGGGTGGACAAGGCGTGACGCCGGAGCGGGCAAAGACCCGCCGCACAGGGCGTTCAGGCCAGCGCCGCTCGCTGAAGCATTCAGAACGCTGTCGTGCCCGCGCAGGTCGTCCTGCGATCGCGCGGGCAACCGGCGCGGGAATCCGCGCGGAATCGTCGGCCGTTACTCGCCGATGTCTTCGTTCCAGACCTCGGGATGGGCACTGATGAAGCCGCCCAGCAGATCGATGCATGCCTGGCTCTGCATGTCGATCACCTTGACGCCGTTCTCGCGCAGCCATTCGATGCCCCCCTGGAAGGTGACCGACTCGCCCACCACCACCGTGCCGATGTTGAACTGGCGTACCAGCCCGCTGCAGTACCAGCAGGGGGCCAGGGTAGTCACCATGATGGTGTCCTGGTAGCGGCGCTGGCGGCCGGCCTTGCGGAAGGCATCGGTCTCGCCGTGCACGGACGGATCGCCTTCCTGCACGCGGCGGTTGTGGCCGCAGCCGAGCAGGCGGCCATCGTTGTGGTACAGCGCGGCGCCGATCGGGATGCCGCCCTCGGCCAGGCCCTGGCGGGCTTCGGCGATGGCAGTTTCGAGCAGGGCGGCGTAGTCGGGGGTGGTGATCATGCGCAATCCAGGGACGTGAAGGCCTTCATGATAGTGGCAGCCTGCCGCAACGGCGCCGGCGGTGCGATAATCGTCCCATGAGCGAATCCCCCTACAAGACTGGCACCACCCATTTCGGCTTCCGCGATGTCGCTGCGAAGGACAAGCAGAAGCTGGTGGGCGAAGTGTTCACCTCGGTCGCGCGCAGCTACGACCTGATGAACGATCTCATGAGCCTGGGCATCCACCGGGCGTGGAAGCGCTACTACGTAGCCACCGCGCAGGTGAAGCCGGGCGACCGCGTGCTGGATCTGGCCGGCGGCACCGGCGACATCGCCGCGCTGATCAAGGAGCGGGTGGGTGACGAGGGTGAAGTGGTGCTGGGCGACATCAACGCCGGCATGCTCTCGGTCGGCCGTGATCGTCTCACCAACCGCGGCCTGGTCGCGGGCCTGAATTACGTGCAGTGCAACGCCGAGGCGCTGCCGTTCCCCGACGCGAGCTTTGATCTGGTCACGATCGCCTTCGGCCTGCGCAACGTCACCGACAAGGAAGCCGGCCTGCGCGAGATGCACCGCGTCCTCAAAGTGGGCGGGCAGGCGCGGGTGCTGGAGTTCTCCGAGGTCACCGCCGACTGGTTCAAGCCGATCTACGATTTCCACTCGTTCAAGATCCTGCCCAAGCTGGGTCAGCTGTTCGCACGCGATGGCGACAGCTACCAGTACCTGGCCGAGAGCATCCGCAAGCATCCGCCGCAGGAGCAGCTCAAGACCATGATGGCCGAGGCCGGCTTCGAGCGGTGCCACTACAAGAACCTGACCGGCGGCATCGTCTCGATCCACTCCGGCTACAAGCTCTGAGTGAGCGGCCCGGGGTCTGCGGGGACTCGGGCCTGCGGCCGGTCGGCGCACCGCGCGGGCCTGCCACGCGCGGCCGACTGAATGCGCAAACCGCCACACACGGCCTGCGCGGGGTCCGGGACAGGGGGTAAACTGGTCGTTTCACCCTGATCGGTCCCGTTCATGCGATCTCCGTTCCTGTTGATTCCCCTGGCCGTCGCCCTGGCGTCCGGCTGCTCCAAAGAACCGGCGGCTCCGACCGTCGATCCCACTGCCAACGCGCCGGCGAGCACTGCCATGAAAGCGGACAGCCGCAGCCACGATGAAAGCTCGTACGCCGAGCCGGACAAGGTGGTCGTCAAGGACCTCGCGCTGGATCTGAAGCTGGATTTCGACAGCAAGCAGATCGGTGGCACCGCGACCTACACCCTGGAGTGGAAGGACAACGCCGCCAAGCAGCTGGTGCTGGACACCCGCGAGCTGACCGTGGAGAAGGTCGAGGCGATCGCTGCCGACGGCAAGGCCGCGCCACTGCCCTTCGTGCTGGCGCCGGCCGACAAGGTGTTCGGCAGCAAGCTGAGCATCGAGACCCCGGACCAGCCGGCCAAGGTCGTGATCACGTATCACACCGCACCGACCGCCTCGGGCCTGCAGTGGCTGGAGCCGTCGATGACGGAGGGCAAGAAGCTGCCCTTCATGTTCAGCCAGTCGCAGGCGATCCACGCCCGTTCGTGGGTGCCGCTGCAGGACACCCCCAGCGTGCGCTTCACCTACAGCGCGCATGTGGTCTCGCGCCCGGACGTGATGGTGCTGATGAGCGCCGACAACGATCCCAAGGCCGCGCGTGATGGTGATTACACCTTCAAGATGCCGCAGCCGATTCCGTCCTACCTGCTGGCCATCGCCGCTGGCGACCTGGTGTTCGAACCGATTTCCGGCCGCTCCGGCGTCTGGGCCGAACCGACCATGGTCGGCAAGGCCGCCAAGGAATTCGAAGACACCGAGAAGATGATCGGCACCGCCGAGAAGCTCTTCGGCGAATACCGCTGGGGTCGCTACGACATGCTGGTGCTGCCGCCGTCGTTCCCGTTCGGTGGCATGGAAAACCCGCGTCTGACCTTCGCCACCCCGACCGTGATCGTCGGCGACAAGTCGCTGGTCTCGCTGGTGGCACACGAACTGGCGCACAGCTGGTCGGGCAATCTGGTGACCAACGCCAGCTGGAAGGACATCTGGCTCAACGAAGGCTTCACCACCTACGTGCAGGGCCGCATCACCGAGGCGCTGTATGGCCAGGAGATGGCCGAGATGGAGCGTGAGATCGACCAGAACGATCTGCTCGCCGAAGTGAAGGACATGAGCCCGGCTGACCAGGCGCTGGCGCTGCCGCCGCTGAGCGAGCGTGACCCGGACGAGGCGTTGAGCCAGGTCGCCTACGTCAAGGGCGCATGGTTCCTGCAGTTCCTGGAACAGCGCTTTGGCCGCGAGACCTTCGACCCGTTCCTGCGTGGCTGGTTCGATGACCACGCCTTCCAGAGCGCGAACACCGACCAGTTCGTCGAGTACCTGAAGAAGAACCTGCTGTCCAAGAAGCCGGGCGCCGTCAGCGATGCCGAGCTGAAGGCATGGCTGGACGAGCCGGGCATTCCGTCGTTCGCGACCAAGGCCCGCTCGCGCAACTTCTCCATCGTCGATACCGCCCGCATCGCCTGGCAGGGCAGCAACACGCTGCCCAATGCACAGATCACCGGCGAGTGGGGCACCCAGGAGTGGGTGCACTTCATCGACGGCCTGGGCAAGACCCTGCCGGTGGAGAAGCTGGCCGCGCTGGACAAGGCCTGCCACTTCACCGGTACGGCCAACGGCGAGATCGCGATGCGCTGGTACCCGCTGACGATCCGCAGTGGCTACAGCGAAGCGAACGAAGCCGCCGGCGCCTTCATCGAGCGCGTCGGCCGCCGCAAGCTGATCATGCCGATCTACGCCGAACTGGTGAAGACGCCGGAAGGCCTGGCCTTCGCCAAGGCGGCCTTCGCCAAGGCCAAGCCGGGGTATCACCCGATCACCACCGGCTCGGTCCAGGACATGCTGGACAAGGCCGAGGCGGGCACGGCCAAGCCGTAATCGCCAGACGTATCGGTTGAACGAAAAACGGCGGGGAAACCCGCCGTTTTTTATTCGCGCCTGCGTACCGCGAGCCGAGCCCCCTGGGGGCCGGCAGGCCCCTCGGCAAATGTCCCCCGGCCGCCGCTTGACGGCGACGGCCTCCTCCTTGATTTTGCCCAGGAGCCTACCAGCCCCCAGGGGGCTCGGCTCGCGGCCCAGCGCCCGACCAACTAGGCGCCGCGACTGGATAAGGCATGCTTCTTTGCGTGGAAGCCTATGTCACACCGCGCGCACCGCCAGGAACATGTCCACGCAGTCGTGCATCACCTGCTGCTGCTGTGCCGGCGTGAGCGGTGGCTGGCCGAAGGTGATCTGCGGCCAGAACGCAAAGGCCTTGAGCATCGCCTGCAACTGATGCGCCGCCTCGGCCGGCGGCATGTCCAGCCGCAGCCGGCCGTCGGCCTGGGCTGCACGGATCCAGCCGGTCAGGCCTTCTTCCTTCTCGGCCAGCTTGTCCATCATCGCCCGCGCCCGTTCGGGCGCGTGCACCAGCTCGGCCATCGCTACCCGGGACAGATCGATGAAGCCGGGATCCTCCAGCAGGCGCATCTTGCGCGCCGCGAACAGCAGCAACTGATCGCGCAGCGGCCGCGCCGGATCGTAGGGCACGACATCCAGCGCCTGGCTGGCCTCGAACAGCTGCCACAGGATGGCGGTGAACAGCTCGTCCTTGCTGGCGAAGTGGTTGTACACGGTGCGCTTGGACACCTCGGCCGTGGCCGCGATGCGGTCCATGCTGGTGCCCGCGAAACCGAATTCCCGGAACTCGGCCACCGCCGCTTGCAGAATGGCCGCGCGCTTGCGGTCGGTCAGGCGGGTAGGGCGGTCGGAAGTGCTCATGGGATTATTTTACACCGTTCAGTTTACTTTTCGGAAAAGGCAAGTACACTCGCCGGTGTACTTTCCAGGGCAAGCCCCGATGACGCGTCGCCTGCCTCGATTCCTCCTCCTTCTGACGGTGTTGATCGCCATGTCCATTGGCCTGTTGACCTGCGGTGCCCGCCCGGCTGCCGCCTATGACCAGTCGCCGCAGTTCGGCGACGGGCGCTTCCACAATCCCGTCGGCAAGAGCACGCTCGGCTTCGTTGGCACGCTGGGCGTTATGTGGAAGATGCTGTTCGAAAAGCCTGCCGACGCCACGCCGCTGGCCCCGATTCCGGTGCAGCCGCTGAGCCGGCAGGCCCTGCTCGACGCGCCCGACGACAGTCTGTGGCGTCTGGGGCATTCGACGATGCTGATGAAGCTGGACGGCCATTTCTGGCTGACCGACCCGGTCTTCGCCGAACGTGCCTCGCCGATGTCGTTCATGGGGCCCAAGCGGTTCCACGCACCGCCGTTGAGCATCGACGAACTGCCACCCATCACCGGCGTGATCATCTCCCACGACCACTACGATCACCTCGATCACGATGCCATCCTCGCGCTCGCGCCCAAGGTGCAGCACTTCGTCACCGCGCTCGGCGTGGGCGACCGCTTGATCGGGTGGGGCGTGCCTGCCGCGAAGGTCGTGCAGCTGGACTGGTGGCAGGACACCCGCGTGGAAGGCCTGAAGATCGTTGCGACCCCGGCCCAGCACTTCTCCGGTCGCACCCTGGCCGACGGCAACCGCACGTTGTGGGCCTCGTGGGTGATCGACACCGGGCATACCCGCATCTTCTTCAGCGGTGACACCGGCTACTTCGATGGCTTTGCCCGCATCGGCGAGCGCTACGGCCCGTTCGATCTGACCATGATCGAGACCGGCGCCTACGATGCGCAGTGGCCGGACGTGCACATGCAGCCCGAACAGAGCCTGCAGGCGCACCTGGACGTGCGTGGCAAGGTGCTGATGCCGATCCACAACGGCACCTTCGATCTGGCCCTGCACCCGTGGACCGAACCGTTCGAACGCATCACTACGCTGGCGCAGGAGCAGGGCGTGGCGCTGACTGCGCCGCACATGGGCGAACGCCTGGATATCCGCGCGCCGGCACCGTCGACCCAGTGGTGGCGCGAAGGACAGCCGACAACGAAGTGAGATCGGCACCGTGCGGCCCGCACCGGCATGACGCGCTTTGGCGATAAAGTAGGCACAGGCGCCTGGCGCGTCATCGTCCAACACGGAGCACGCAATGAAACGACTGATCCTGGTAGCGGCCTGCGCCTTCGCGCTGGCGGCCTGCAGCAACCCCGAGGCCGAGCGCCAGGCGCAGGAGGCCGCTGCAGCCGCTGCCAAGGCGCAGCAGGAAGAGAAGGCCGAAGGCGTGGCCAAGCAGTACGACATGGCCGTCGCCTCGCAGGATTGGGAGCGTGCGCGCATCCACGGTGGCTCGCTGCTGGATCAGTACAAGGACACCGACGTCGCCGCCCGGATCGAACCGGGCTACGCCGAGGTCAAGACCAAGGCCGAGGCCGCGCGCGAGACGCGCCGCCTGCAGGCGCTGTGGCAGTACAACAAGATTCCGATCGGCACCAAGGGCATCCAGGCCTCCGCGCAGATCTACAGCAAGGAGCGCGTGGATGTGGACGGCAGTGGCGCCAAGCCGGTGCAGCTGGTGTTCCGCGATCATCCCGAGTGGAAGCGCCACGCGTATCTGGTGCTGCAGGCCGGCGATTTCCGCTGCCCGAAGTGCCAGGTCAAGGTCACCGTCGACGATGGCAAGCCGGTGTCGATGGCCGCTTGGCGTCCGGATACCGATGAAGCGATCGCGATGTTCATCACCGATCAGAAAGCGCTGTGGAACCTGGCGCGCAAGGCGAAGGTGATCAGCATCGAATTCCCGGTCAAGGCCGGTGGTACGCGTACCGCCGTGTTCGAAACCGGCGGCGTGGACGCCGGCCAGATGCCGCAGTGGTGGCAGTGACTGGCCTGCCGGCAATCCGTCACTGGGTGTTCGACATGGACGGCACGCTGACCGTCGCGGTGCACGATTTCCAGCGCATCAAACGCGAACTTGCGATACCGCCGGATGACGACATCCTCAGCCACCTCGCGGCGCTCCCGACCGAGGTGGCGGCGGCCAAGCACGACTGGCTGCTCGCGCACGAACGCGCGCTCGCCGAGCAGGCGCAGGCCGCCCCCGGCGCAGTGGCCCTGGTACGCGCGCTGCACGCCGCGGGCTGCCGGCTCGGCATCCTCACCCGCAACGCGCGCGAGCTCGCCCAGGTGACGCTGAAGGCGATCGGTGTGGGGGACATGTTTGCCACCGAGGACATCATCGGCCGCGACGAAGCCGAGCCCAAGCCGTCGCCGGCCGGGCTGCAGTACTTCGTTGAGCGTTGGCAGGCCGTTCCATCCGAGATGGTGATGGTCGGCGACCATCGCTTCGACCTGGAATGCGGCCGCGCCGCCGGCACCCGCACGTTGCTGGTCAATACCCCGGACAACCCGTGGCCGGGCATGGCCTGCTGGCACCTGGCCGATTGCGGCGAGGTGCTGGCAGCGTGGAAAGGGAAGCGGATGTCGGCCTGATCGCGCCGAAAGGGCCCGCGCGATCCACCGCCAGGACCCTGAAAAGCAGCCAGGCATGGCCTGGCTCCACCCTCATCCCCCCGATCCCCCTCTGGAGGAGAGCCCCCTTGATGTTCAAGGGGGCGCGCCGAAGGCGGGGGGATAAGGTGGAATGCGCGGGCAGTTTGGTTACGCGGTCAACGCGTAACCAAACTGCTGCTTGAACTGCTCATTGAACTCATCGAACGTGAAGCGCTGGTTCTGGGTGCCCGGGTGTTCGACCTTCAGTGCGCCCATCAGGTTGCCCATGCGGCCGATGGTCAGCCAGTCGTAGCCCTTCTCGATGCCGTAGATCAGGCCGGCGCGGAACGCATCACCACAGCCGGTCGGGTCCACCACGCGGCGCTCGTGCGCCGGCGGGATGTCATAGGTCTTTTCCGGGGTGTGGATGACCGCGCCCTTCGGACCGCGCGTGGTGATGTAGGCCTTGACCAGGCTCACGATCTCCTTTTCATCCCAGCCGGTGCGCTCCTGCAGCAGGTTGGACTCGTAGTCGTTGACCACGACGTAGTCGGCCTGCTCGATGAAGGTGCGCAGCTCCGGGCCGTTGAACAGCGGCATGGCCTGGCCCGGGTCGAAGATGAACGGCACACCGGCGTCGAAGAACTCCTGCGAATTCTGGATCATGCCTTCGCGCCCGTCCGGGCCGACCAGGCCCAGGGTCACGCCCGGCACGTCCTTCACGTGGTTCTCGTAGGACCGCATCATCGCGCCCGGGTGGAAGGCGGTGATCTGGTTGTTGTCGTGATCGGTGGTGATGAACGCCTGCGGGGTGAACAGCTCATCGATCACCTTGACCCGGCTCAGGTCGATGCCCAGGCCCTGGAAGTACTCGCGGTACGGGCCGAAATCCGAGCCCACGGTGCCCATCGGGATCGGCTCGCCGCCCAGCAGGTACAGGTTGTAGGCGATGTTGCCCGCGCAACCGCCGAATTCACGACGCATCCGCGGCACCAGGAACGACACATTCAGGATGTGCACCTTGTCCGGCAGGATGTGATTCTTGAACTGGTCCGGGAACACCATGATGGTGTCGAAGGCAAGAGAACCACAGATCAAAGCGGACATCGAGTAAGGCCTATGCGGAAGGGGGTTTGAGGCCCGTCGGGCGGGCAACGAAACGGCGCCCTGCGGCGCCCTGCGGCGCAAAGGTTAACGGGTGAGGCGGCTTTGGGCCAGAACCCGGGCTGTCCGGATTGGCCTGAATGGCCGTGAAGGCTGGCGTTCGGCCAGATTTGTCCTTGCTCGCGCACAGGGGGATTGCTAGGCTTGTCGACCTCGAATTCTGCCCATTTTTTCGCCATCCCGCGTTGGGCGCGACACCCCTCAGGATCAACTCCCAGATGTTCAAGAAACTGCGTGGCATGTTCTCCAATGACCTGTCCATCGACCTGGGCACGGCCAACACCCTCATCTACGTGCGTGGGCAGGGGATCGTGCTGAACGAGCCGTCGGTCGTGGCCGTGCGCCAGGACCGTGCCATCGGTGGTACCCGTTCCGTGGCTGCCGTGGGCGCCGAGGCCAAGCAGATGCTCGGCCGTACCCCGGGGCACATCACCACCATCCGCCCGATGAAGGACGGCGTCATCGCCGACTTCACCTACACCGAGGCGATGCTCAAGCACTTCATCAAGAAGGTCCACAAGTCGCGCTTCCTGCGCCCGAGCCCGCGCGTGCTGGTCTGCGTGCCGGCCGGTTCGACCCAGGTCGAGCGCCGCGCGATCAAGGAATCGGCCGAGGAGGCCGGTGCGCGGGATGTGTTCCTGATCGAAGAGCCCATGGCCGCTGCGATCGGCGCCGGCATGCCGGTCACCGAAGCGCGCGGCTCGATGGTCATCGACATCGGCGGCGGCACCACCGAAGTGGCGGTGATCTCGCTCAACGGCATCGTCTACTCGGCCTCTGTGCGTATCGGCGGCGACCGTTTCGACGAGTCGATCACCAACTACGTGCGCCGCAACCACGGCATGCTGATCGGTGAAGCGACCGCCGAGCGGATCAAGGTCGAGCTGGGCTGCGCCTACCCGCAGGCGGAAGTGATCGAGATGGAAATCTCTGGCCGCAACCTCGCCGAGGGCGTGCCGAAGATGATCAAGATCAACTCCAATGAAGTGCTGGAGGCCCTGCACGAGCCGCTGTCGGGCATCGTCAGCGCGGTCAAGCTGGCGCTGGAGCAGACCCCGCCGGAACTGTGTGCCGACGTCGCCGAGCGCGGCATCGTGCTGACCGGTGGTGGCGCCCTGCTGCGCGACATGGACCGCCTGATCTCCGAGGAAACCGGTCTGCACGTGCAGGTGGCCGATGACCCGCTGACCTGCGTGGCCCGCGGTGGTGGTCGTGCGCTGGAGCTGGTGGACATGCACGGCAACGAGTTCTTTGCGCCGGAGTGAGCCGTACCGGCCGTGTATCGTAGACGCGCCTCTGCGGCGTGATGCCTCCGGTGAGCCCTGCTCGCCGGGCGTCACCTCGCCGGGGCGTTGTCGCATGCTGTTCCCGCTGCGCTCTTGTTCCGCGCGCTTCATCCACACTTTTCCCAGTCGACGCCTGTGCCGCCTTACGCCGGTCCTCCCGTAGCCTCCCGTCAGGGCGATGCCGCCAGTCCGCTGCGCCTGCTCGCTTACCTGGCATTGGCCATCACCCTGATCGTGCTGGATGACCAGGCCGGCTGGCTGTCGCGCCTGCGCGCGCAGGCCAACGTGCTGGTGCAGCCGGTGTGGGCGCTGGCCGGCCTGCCGGGGCGCCTGGGCACCCAGGTCAAGGACAACGCGGCCAGCCATGGCCAGCTGGTCACCGAGAACCGCGAACTGCGCAATCAGCTGCTGATCGCCAATGCGCGCTTGACCCGCCTGCAGACCGCCGCACTGGACAACGCCCAGCTGCGCGAGCTGCTCAACGTGGCCGAGCGCAGCGGCCTGGACGTGCAGCTCGCGCCGATCCTGGATATCGATCTGGACCCGGTGCGCCAGCGCCTGGTACTGGCTGCCGGCACCCGCGATGGTGTGCATGTCGGCCAGGCGGTGATCGATGCCGGTGGCCTGATGGGTCAGGTGATCGCGACCACCGGCAACAGCGCCACCGTGCTGCTGCTCACCGACCCGGATCATGCGGTGCCCGTCACCGTGGCCCGCAACGGCGTGCGCCTGATCGTGTATGGCCGCGGCGACACGCTGGAGCTGCGCGACATTCCGCTCAGCGCCGGGGTGGAAGTGGGCGATGAGATCGTCACCTCCGGCTTGGGCGGACGCTTCCCGGCCGGGTTCCCGGTCGGCAGCATCACCGCGCTGCGCCCGGATGACACCCATGCCTTCCTGGTCGGCGAGCTGAAGCCGGCCGCCCAGCTCGATCGCGGCCGGGACGTATTGCTGCTGCGCCCGGGCGAGGCGATCCGCATTCCGCCGAACCTGCGCCGTGATGCGGGCGAGGCCGGTGGACCGGCCGCGGCGCCGCTGCAGGAGGGCGCGCCGGCCGGCACCGCGGCGACGTCCAGCGCCTCCCCGGCGAGTGCCGCCCCGGCCACGACGGTACCTGCGGCAGCACCTGCCAATGCACCGCAGGCCAACCGACCGGGTCCGTCCGCGCCGGTGCCGGTGACCGCACCGCGCCGTGCCGCCGCGTCAGCCGCGCCCGTGCCTGAAACCGGCGCCACGCCGCCGGAGGAACAACGATGAGCCGCCTGCGCGACAAACCCTGGGTGCTGCCGGTGAGCCTGGTGGTCGCCCTGCTGCTCGGCCTGCTGCCACTGCCTGCGCTGCTGCAGCCACTGCGCCCCTATTGGCTGGCGCTGGTGCTGGCCTACTGGGTGATCGAAACACCGGACCGGGTCGGGCTGGGCATCGCCTTCGCCAGCGGCGTGATCGCCGATCTGCTCTATGGTGGCGTGCTCGGTGAGCAGGCGCTGCGGCTGGTGATCCTGACCTTCATCCTGCAGCGCTTCCGCGCGCGGATCCGCTTCTTCCCGATGTCCCAGCAGATCCTGGCGATCGGCGGCCTGCTGTTCAACGACCGTATCGTCAGCGCGGTGGTGCACATTGTGGTCGGCGAGCCGACCCTGCCGTGGTCGTACTGGTGGGCGCCGCTGCTGGGCATGGCGCTGTGGCCGCTGGTGTTCGTGCTGCTGGACGCGCTGCGCTTCGGGCGACGCGGGCGCTGACATGTACATGCGCCGCCAGGCCAAGAATCCGCATGCCGAGGCAGAACAGTTCCGGCGCCGTGCCGCGCTGGGCTTCGTCGGCGTGCTGGTGTGCCTGCTGGGCCTGGGTGGCTGGTACTTCAAGTTGCAGGTGATGGACCACGACATCTACGCCACGCGCTCGGAGGCCAACCGGATCAAGCCGCGGCCGGTGGTGCCGGGGCGCGGGATGATCTACGACCGCAACGGCCGGCTACTGGCCGAGAACGTGCCCGCGTTCCGCCTGGACATCACTCCGGACAAGGTCAAGGACATGGAGGCCACCCTGGCGGGCCTGTCGAAGATCCTCGCGCTCAGCCCGGAAGACATCGAGACCTTCAACAAGTCGCGCAAGGCACGCCGCAGCTTCCTGCCGGTCACGCTCAAGCTGCGTGTCACCGATGAGGAAATGGCGCGTTTCGCGGTGGACCGCTGGCGCTTCCCCGGCGTGGAGCTGGAGCCCTATCTGACCCGTCGCTATCCCTATGGCGATCTGTTCGCGCACATCATCGGCTACGTCGGCCGGGTCGATGACAAGGATCTGGAGATGCTGGGCGAGGGCAATGCCGCACTCACCCACATCGGCAAGTCCGGGCTGGAGCGATATTACGAGCAGCAGCTGCGCGGCAAGGTCGGCTACGAGCAGGTCGAGACCAACGTGCAGGGCCGCGCGATCCGTACCATCGGCCGGGTCGCGGCGCAGTCGGGCAGCGATCTGCGGCTGTCGATCGACGCCGATCTGCAGCGCGCGATGGTCGCCGCCTTCGGTGAGTTCGAAGGTGCAGCGGTGGCCATGGACCCGCGCACCGGCGAAGTGCTTGCGATGGTCAGCCTGCCGTCCTACGACCCGAACCTGTTCGTGAATGGCATTTCGCATGCCGATTTCAAGGCGCTCAACGACAACCCCTCGCGTCCGCAGTTCAACCGCCTGGTGCTGGGTGGCGTCGCGCCGGGTTCGACGATCAAGCCGCTGATCGGCCTGGCCGGCCTGGACAGCGGCGTGCGCAAGCCCGAGGACAAGATCCTTTCCACCGGCATGTTCTATCTGCCGGGTACCTCGCGCGGCTGGGGCGATGCCAACCGGGGCGGCCATGGCTGGACCGATCTGCGCAAGTCGATCACCCAGTCGGTGAACACGTATTACTACAAGCTCGCGCTGGATCTGGGCATCGATCGCTTCGATCACTACATGGGCTATTACGGGTTCGGTGCGCCGACCGGGATCGACCTGACCGGCGAGATCGGCGGCATCCTACCCTCGCCGACGGCCAAGTACAAATCGCGCAAGGAACGCTGGTACCCCGGCGATACGGTCAACGTCAGCATTGGCCAGGGCGACTGGAAGGTCACGCCTCTGCAGCTGGTGCACGGGGTGGCCGGCATCGCCGATGGTCAGTTGCGCCAGCCGCACCTGGTGATGCAGCAGCGCGCCGGGTTCGATGCGGACTGGACCGCCACGCCCGCGGGCGAGAGCAAGCCGATCAGCCCCACGCCGAGCAATCTGCAGGCGGTGCGCGAGGGCATGATGGGCACTATGCAGCCCGGTGGCAGTGGTGCCCGCGCGGCCGCAGGCGCGCCCTATGTAATGGCTGGCAAAACCGGTACCGCGCAGGTGATCAGCCGCCGCGGTACCGCCGCGGTGAACCCGCGCAGCCTGCCGATGCACCTGCGCCACCGCGCGTTGTTCGTCGGGTTCGCGCCGGCCGACAATCCGGTCATCGCCGTGGCGATCGCGGTGGAAGGCGGCGGCTACGGTGGCTCGGCCGCCGCGCCGATCGCACGCAAGATTTTCGATGCCTGGCTGCTGGGCAAAATGCCCGACGGCCTTGAACCGCTGGACAGCGAGCGCGGCACCACCGCGATCGGCATCACCGCGTTCGACGGCGGCGGTGCTACCGCGCGCGACGCGGGCGATGCTGCGGTGGCGGCACTGGAACTGCTGCCGGTGGTGGTGGGTGTGCCTGCCGCGCCGGCGCCGGCCCCTGCGCCGGCACCCGGTACACCCGTGCCCAGTGCCACCACGCCCCAGACCGCACCGGAGCGGCCACGATGAAGGTCTTTCTGCGCTGGACGGTCGATATGGCCGTCCGCTTCAGCAGCTCGCTGGACTGGGTGCTGTGCCTGGCGCTGGGCGCGCTGATGCTGATCGGCCTGGCGGTGCTCAAGAGTGCCGGCGGTGATGGCCTGGTGTTCGCCCAGGGCGCGCGTTTCGCGGTCGGTCTGGCCGCAATGTGGGCGATCTCGCGGGTGTCGATCCTGCGCATCCGTTCGGCCACGCCGTTGATCTACGCGGTCTCGATGATTCCGCTGCTGGCCGTGTTCGTGCTGGGTACCGGCAAGTACGGCCGGCAGTGGCTGGATCTGAAGCTGTTCTACCTGCAGCCGGCCGAGCTGCTCAAGGTCAGCCTGCCGATGATGGTGGCCTGGTATCTGCATCGCATGCCGTTGCCGCCACGCTTCTCCACGGTGCTGACCAGTGCGGTGATCATCGGTGTGCCGACCGGGCTGGTGATGCTGCAGCCGGACTTCGGCACCGGCGTGCTGATCGCCGCCAGTGGCGCGTTCGTGCTGCTGCTGGCCGGGTTGCCATGGTGGTGGGTCGGCGTCGCGGTTGGTGGTGTCGCCGCGGCCGCGCCGGTGGCCTGGTTCTGGCTGCTGCGGCCGTACCAGAAGGACCGCATCATGATGTTCATGGACCCGGAGAGCGACGCGCTCGGCGCGGGCTGGAACATCATCCAGTCCAAGATCGCGATCGGCTCAGGTGGCCTGGATGGCAAGGGCTGGGGGCAAGGCTCGCAGTCGCACCTTAATTTCATTCCCGAGCAGACCACGGATTTCGCGTTCTCCGTGCTCAGCGAAGAGTTCGGCTGGATGGGCATGGCACTCGTGCTGGCCCTGTACCTGGTGGTGATCGGGCGCTGCCTGTGGATTGCCTCGCAGTCGCGCGACTCTTATTCGCGCCTGCTCGCTGGCGCCACCGGGCTGGCGTTCTTCGTCTATGTGCTGGTCAACGGCGGCATGATCTCCGGCCTGCTGCCGGTGGTCGGCGTGCCGATGCCGCTGATCAGTTACGGCGGTACGTCTGCGGTGTCGCTGTTGGCCGGTTTCGGCCTGGTGATGGCGGTGCGTCGCCACAATCCGGTGCACGGCGGCTACGGCTGAGCGCACGCGACGCGTACGCCGTGGCCGGGCGGTACGTATCGGCTAAGGATTGCCGCGCCCCTGCGTGTTACGGTCCTGCGCTCGCGCCGGCCCGCCTGTCGGGCCCGCTTTCTGTTCGCCGTGTCGCCTCCTGCTGTGCGTCGCGTCATCCACAGGAGTCGCCCGCATGGTCGAACTACTGCAGCGCGCACGCGCCGTGTTCCATTTCTTTTTCCGCACCCTCGATCTGCCGTTGTTGGGCGCACTGGGCCTGCTGATGGTGGCCGGGCTGGCCGTGCTGCACAGCGTGGACGGGCCGGTGCATGCGCAGGCGATGCGCTATGGCGCCGGCCTTGCCGCGTTGTGGGGGCTGTCACGCGTGCCGGTGGTGACGCTGCGCGCGTGGTCGCCGCGGATCTACACGCTGTCCTTGCTGCCGCTGCTGGCGGTCTATGTGGTCGGCACCGGCAAATACGGCCAGCGGTGGTTGAACCTGGGCGTGTTCTATCTGCAGCCCTCCGAGCTGCTCAAGCTCAGCCTGCCGATGATGATGGCCTGGTACCTGCACAAGCAGCCGTTGCCGCCGCGGCCGCGCGCCGTGCTGACCGCCGCCGTGCTGATTGGTGGGCCGGCGGTGCTGATCCTGCTGCAGCCCAACCTGGGTACGGCAACGCTGGTCACCGCCAGTGGGGTGTTCGCGCTGCTGCTGGCCGGCCTGCGCTGGTGGTGGATGGCCATCGCGCTGGGTGGGTTGTCGGTGGCCGCGCCGCTGGCCTGGTTCGGGCTGCTGCGGCAGTACCAGAAGGATCGCGTGCTGACCTTCCTGTATCCGGAGAACGATCCACTGGGCACCGGCTGGAACATCATCCAGTCCACGATTGCGATCGGCTCGGGCGGCATGCACGGCAAAGGCTGGGGGCAGGGCACCCAGGCCACGCTGGATTTCCTGCCCGAATACACCACGGACTTCGCGTTCTCCGTGTTGGCCGAAGAGTTCGGCTGGGTCGGCGTGACGGTGGTGCTCAGCCTGTTCCTGTTCGTCACCGCGCGTTGCCTGTGGATCGCCAGCCACTCGCGCTGCGGCTACTCGCGTCTGCTGGTGGGCACCACCGGCCTGGTGTTCTTCGTCTACGTGCTGGTCAACGGCGGCATGATTTCCGGCGTGCTGCCGGTGGTGGGCGTCCCGATGCCGCTGATCAGTTATGGCGGGACTTCGGCGGTATCCCTGCTGGCCAGTTTCGGGCTGGTGATGGCGGCGCGGCAGCATCAGCCGGTGCATCCCACCTAAGCCATGGCGATGGCGGTTTGCGCGGGCCCGCGACGCGGAAACGCTTTCAGGTGCAGGCGCGGTCAAGGCGCTGCGCCAAAAGTGAGAAGTGGCGCACAGATATGAAGTGACTTGATCTCGATCAATGGACATGTCGCAAACGGCCTGCACAATGGCGGCCCGCCAACAACGACGCGCTGAGCCAAGCATCGCGACGGGGACGTCTGGCGGGGAGTAGTTGACCTCACGGGTAGAAAGGGCGAGGCGCGCGCTGGGGAGATGCGCGCCGCGCTGCTGCCGATCGGGTCCGGTTTGGCCGGTTGCGTCCACGGGGATGGGGGCGCAGCCGGCGGACCTCTTCGCACGTCGGCAGCGCCCGACAAAGTGAGACCTGTGTCGTCCCCCTGCGCATCGCGCATGGATTGCGGCGGGACGCGCATCCGCGCGGGGATGAGACGCTGCGATCATCCAGCCCGCACCGGCCGTTGATCAAACATGAATGGGGAACGGTGCGGCGCTTGTCTACACGTCGCCTTAACGCCCCCGCAAAAACTCGGGCAATCCGTTGAGATTCATGGCCTTAGGGGTTTTAATTCATCCATGACCTGCTAACCTGCCGCGATGATCCGACGCTCCCTGGCCTGCATGCTCACGCTCGGTTTGGTCGCTTGTGCGACCCAGCCGCAGACTCCTTCACCGTCGCCGCAGGCCTCGGGTGTTCCCGTTTCCCCGCCTCCCGGCAGCAAGGGCCCGGCTGAAGCCGCCCCCGAGGCAGCGGGTGCCAACGCAGCCCCGGTGGACCTGACCCCGGTCCCGTTCGAGGTGGCCCGCGCCAACTTCGTACGCGATACCGCCGCCCGTTACGGTATTCCCGCTGCCCAGATCGAAGCGACCCTGGCCCAGGCGCAGATCCGCGACCCGATCATCGCGGCGATGTCGCGCCCGGCCGAGCGGGTCAAGCCGTGGAACGAGTACCGGCCGATGTTCATCAGCCAGGCGCGGATCGAGGGTGGCAAGAAGTTCCTCGCCCAGCATCGCGATGAGCTGATGCGGGTGCAGCAGCGCACCGGCGTGCCGGCCGAAGTGATCGTGGCCATCATCGGTGTGGAAACCAGCTACGGCGGCAACACCGGCAGCTACCGCGTGCTCGATGCGCTTTACACGCTGGCGTTCAAATACCCGCGCAGTGGCGATCCGGCCAAGCTCGAACGCGAGGTGCGTCGCGAGCTGTTCTTCCGCGATGAACTGGCGCGCCTGTTCGCGCTGACCCGCGACGAGAAGCTGGACATCACCGCGATCAAGGGCAGCTACGCCGGCGCGATGGGCATGGGCCAGTTCATGCCCTCCAGCTACCTGGACTATGCGGTGGATGGCAACGGCGATGGCCGTCGCGACCTGTTCAACAGTTATGACGATGTCTTCTCCTCGATCGCCAATTACTTCGTCAAGAAGGGCGGTTGGGTCCGCGGCGGCCCGGTCGCCGTGCCGGCCACGCTGCAGGCCGGTCGCGAGGAATTCAATCCGACCGAATGGGCGCCGACCTGGAGCCTGTCCGAGCTGGCCCAGCGCGGTTACCAGCCCAGCGTGCCGGTCGCAGCCGGCCTGACGGCCACGCCGATCACGCTGGAAGGCAGCACCGGCAAGCAGTACTGGCTGGGCTTCCAGAACTACTACGCCATTACCCGCTACAACCTCTCGAAAATGTATGCGATGGCCGTGTACCAGCTCTCCCAGGCCATCGCCGGACAGGAGTTGCCGCCGGCATGAATGCACTCGCACGCTCCAGATGGCTGATTCCGGGGTTTCTGATACTGGCACTGGCCGCCTGCAGCAGTGCGCCGAAGAAGCCTGCCGGCGGCACCGCCGGCAGCAGCAAGCCGTCCGGTGCAGTAGTGCAGGGCAAGGGCGGGCGTCCGGCGCATTGTCCTGAGGGCTCGCCTTACAAGGCCGCGTCTGAGGACCCGAGAACGCGCGGCGACTATCGCGCTGGCGGGCTGTACAAGCCGGGCGTGAATGACAGCACCCCGACCTACATTCCCAACGTGGCCTGCATCCCGGAGCCGGAGGTCGTGGACCTGCCGCGCTCGCCGATCGGCAACAAATCGCCGTACGTGGTGCTGGGCAAGCAGTACCAGGTGATGGACAAGACCCGCGGCTATGCCGAGAAGGGCACCGCCTCGTACTACGGCGCCAAGTTCCATGGCCGCCTGACCTCCAACCGCGAGGTGTACGACATGTACGCCTTCACTGCCGCGCACAAGACCCTGCCGTTGCCGAGCTTCGCCCGGGTGACCAACCTGGACAACGGTGAATCGGTGATCGTGCGGGTCAATGATCGTGGCCCCTTCCACGATGGCCGCGTGGTCGATCTCAGCTACGCCGCCGCCGTGCGCCTGGGCATCACCCAGCGCGGCACCGGCAACGTGGAAGTCCGCGCGCTCGCCCCGGGCGATGACAATCTGTTGGCCGACAAGCCCAGCCGGCGCGAGCGCCGCGAGGTCGCTGCCGCTGCGGCAGCCGCGAGCACCCCGGCCGCGGGCGCTCGCAGCGCCAGCGAGATGGACGCCCTGGTCGGCAAGCTGCCGGCTGCCACGGCGACCGCCCCCGCCAAGCCGGCCGGCGAGCAGTACCGCTACCGCGTGGCCGACTCGGCCAAGCCGGGCAACGCCGACAATTTCGATCACTGGATGCGCGACAACGGCGTGCGCGTGGCCACCGGCAAGCCGGCCACCACCCAGGCCGCCAGCGTGAACAGCGCCCCGGTGGCGGTGGCCGCATTGCCCGCCGCCGCCCCTGCCGCGCGTCCCGCACCGGCCCCCGGCGCGACGCTCTCCCAACAGGTTCTCGGCAGCGTGTTGCTGCAGGTGGCCAGCTTCGCCAGCCGCGACAATGCCACCCGCGCGCTCGGTCAGCTGTCCTCGGCCGGCATCGCCGGGGCCAGCATCAGCGATATCGTCAGTGGCGGGCGCACCCTGTGGCGCCTGCGCGTCCCGGCGCCCGACCATGCCAGTGCCTCGGAACTTGCCGGCCGGATCGCCGGTCTGGGCTTCGGGGCGCCGCAGATCGTGAAGGACTGAGCCTTCCGCTGCACGCGGCACGTCAACACGTGCCGCCGCTCCTTGGGCCTACAATGCCCGTTATCCCTCATCCCCCCTTGGCGCCCTCCAGGAGCTTGCTGTCCGATGAAATTCCGCTTTGCCGCCGCTGCCATGGCCACGACCCTGTTCGTGGGCATGGTCTCCGCCCAGACTCCCCTGCCGACTCCGGCACCGACGCCTGCTCCCGCCGCCGCCGCCCCAGCCACCGTCGCGACCCCGCCGGCGCCCAAGCCCAGCATCTCCAAGGCCTGGATCCTGATGGACTACGCCACCGGGCAGGTCCTGGCCGGTGAAAACGTGCACGAACAACTGGCCCCGGCCAGCATCACCAAGGTGATGACCTCGTATGTCGTGGCCGCCGAGGTCAAGAACGGCAAGGTCCGTACCGACGACCAGGTGATGATGAGCGAGCGCGCCTGGCGTGAGGGCGGTGCCGGTACCGATGGCAGCTACAGCGGCTTCCCGGTCAACCAGACCGCACGCCTGGAAGACATGGAAAAGGGCATGGCGATCCAGTCCGGCAACGATGCCGCGATTGCCCTGGCCGAGCATGTCGCCGGCAGCGAAGAGGCCTTCGCCTCGCTGATGAACAGCTACGCCGCCAAGATCGGCATGAAGGACTCCCACTTCGTCAACGCCCATGGCCTGAGCGCCCCGGGCCACCACACCACCGCCTACGACCTGGCCCTGCTGGGCCGCGCGATGGTGCGTGACTATCCGGAAACCTACGCCTACAACAAGGTGAAGGAATTCACCGTCGGCAACATCACCCAGCCCAACCGCAACCTGCTGCTGTGGCGCGACCAGAGCGTGGACGGCATCAAGACCGGCCACACCTCTGAAGCCGGCTACTGCCTGATGAGCTCGGCCCAGCGGGGTGACCAGCGCCTGGTCGCGGTGATCCTCGGCGGCGGTTCGGAAAAGCAGCGCGCCGATGACAGCCTGGCCCTGCTCAACTGGGGCTTCCGCTTCTTCGAAACCCACCGCATGTACGAGCCGGGCAAGGTCGTGGCCGAGCACAAGGTGTGGAAGGGCAAGACCGCCACGCTGCAGCTGGGCGTGGCCCAGCCGATGCTGGTCAGCGTCCCGCGCGGCCGTTACAACGATCTCAAGCCGAGCATCGACGTTCCCAAGACCCTGGAAGCCCCGTTCACCGCTGGCCAGCAGGTCGGCACCCTGAAGGTGATGCTGGACAACCAGGTCGTCGCCCAGGCCCCGCTGGTGGCCGTGGCCGCCGTGGAAGAAGCCGGCTTCTTCAAGCGTCTGTGGGACAGCTTCTGGATGTGGTGGGAATCGGAATAATCCGGTCCGACTGAAGTAAAAAAGACCGGCGAAAGCCGGTCTTTTCATTTATGGCGTTACAGCGACCGGCTGATCGTGAAACTGCCGAACACCGGCGCCTCACGCTGCCCATCGAACTCGCGCGTGCTGTGGTACCGCGCCAGCGCGAACTTCCAGCGCCCGCGCATCACCGCCAGCCCATAACCGGCCTGGGCCACCACATGGCGCTTGTCCACACTGTGGCTGTTGCGGAACGTATTGCCGTCCAGCGTGATATCCCGGATCACCCATGCCGCATCCGTGGTACCGAACAGATGCCACGACCACCCGCTCGGCTTGCCACCGCGCGTCGGCGCCGTGTTCTCACCGGCCGGACGCAGCGGCGTACTGCCGAAATCGTCCGGCAGCTTCCAACCAAAGCGCACCTCGCCGCCAGCGTTGACATGCGTGGCCAGGTTGCCCACCGCGCCGCCGTAATGGCTGATCGCATCCCAGCCCCAGCCGCCCAGATTCTCGCTGGCATCGGCCGGCCAACGGCGCATCCGCTCATGCGTCAGCATGAACACCGGTTCGTTGTGCAGCTGGTTGTCCCAGCCCTGGAACTTCTCATCGCCCAGCAGCTCGTGCACCGCGTTCTGCACCTCCTCGCCGAGCGCCCACGGTCCCACCACGCCCACCGCCAGCTGCGTGGTCTGCAGGCGATCGCCGCGGCGCGCGTTGTAGCCGAAGCTGGCGATCAGCACGCCCGCGTACGGCCGGTCGTCCTCGATCAGGTCCTTCCGGGTGAAATCGGTCGGGGTGAAAATGCCCTGGGCCACGCTGAAGATCATGTTCTGCTGCTCGAACTCGCCCGGGTGCAGCCGCTCCAGATGGCTGTTGACCCAGCGCGCCAGGCGCGGCAGACAGGGATCGTCGGTGTAATCGACCAGGTTCGGCGAGACCAGCGTGATCTGGGCGCCATTGGTATAGCCCTGATCCTGGTCCTTGCCGCCGAACAGATCGTTGTCGACGCGGAAGTTGACCTGGGGCGGATGCTCGCGCATCGCATCGGGGCCGCATTGAGAGGCGGCCTGGGCAGCGGGTGCCGCCAGGGCCAGGACACCGGCGAGTGCGGCCGGCAACGCGAAGGGCTTCAGAGACATGGGATACCAGACGGGGATTTATGCTTTCTTAAGCCGATACAGCGTAGTCAGAGCGTGATGTCGTGAACAGCACTGCGCACGCACTGCTGCGTATCAGTGGCGATACAGGCGTTTTCACGTGCCGTTCGGCGCTGCTGTGCGCACGATCAAGCAGCGCTTGGGTTCGGGCGCAGGCATCCCCATAATCCCGGTCATGGAGATCAAGTCAGACAACCCCGACCACGGCTTCCAGTTCCCCGGCCAGTTCGAACTCAGCGCCATGGGCGCGGCCGGCAAGGACCTGGAACGCGAACTGCCGCGCCTGCTCGAGCTGGCCGGCGTGGATGTGCTGAGCGAGCGCATCAGCTGGAAACACTCGTCCAACGGCAAGTATGTGTCGGTGCGGCTTGTGTTCAAGGCCGACAACCGCGACCAGTACGACGCTGCGCACACCGCGCTGCGTGACCACCCGGAAGTGAAGTGGACGCTGTAGCCAACTGCGCCACCGCCGCGGCGCCGGGTGACCGGGCGCCGCAACCGGCCCTTGTGCGCGACCTTGGGCGCCAGCCGTATGCCCCGGTCTGGCATGCCATGCAGCGCTTCACCGATGCCCGCACCGACGCCACCCCGGACGAACTGTGGGTGGTCGAGCACGATCCGGTGTTCACCCTGGGCCAGGCCGGCAAGGACGAGCACGTGCTCGCGCCCGGCGATATTCCGGTTCTGCATGTCGACCGTGGCGGTCAGGTGACCTACCACGGTCCCGGCCAGATCGTGATCTACCCGCTGCTGCAGCTGCGGCGGCTGGGGATTGGCGTGCGCGACTACGTGTGCCGGATCGAGCAGGCCATCATCGACACCCTGGGCGACTGGAACATCGGTGCCGAGCGCCTGGATGGGGCGCCCGGCGTCTACGTCGGTGGGGCCAAGGTCGCCGCGCTCGGCATCCGCGTCCGCCGCGGCTGTACCTTCCACGGCCTGGCCTTCAATGTCGCCATGGACCTGGAACCGTTCCGCCGGATCAACCCCTGTGGCTATCAAGGGCTGCAGGTGACCTCGGTGGTAGACTTGGGGGGACCGTCCGGCATGGCGGCCGTCACGCCGGTGCTGCTGGGCCATCTGGCCCGCCAGTTCGGCCTGGCCCTCGAGCCGGCCGCTGAATTACCCGATTTGACTGACGCGGCGTGAACGCCGCCGACCAAGGCCATGACTGAAACCACCGCTCGCCTCATTCCCCTGCAGGTTGTGCAGGGCGACACGCCGTCCGCCGCCCCGTTGCAGACGGGCGTCAAACAGATCGGCGGTGACAAGATCGGCCGCTCGCCGGTGCAGTTCGCCGATGCGCCGGTGCTGCGCAAGCCGTCGTGGATCCGCGTGCGGATTCCCTCCGGCAACGCCGTGCAGAACCTCAAGGCCAAGCTGCGCGAGAACCGCCTGGTCACGGTCTGCGAGGAAGCCAGTTGCCCCAACATCCACGAGTGCTTCAGCCACGGCACCGCGACCTTCATGATCCTCGGCGAGGTCTGCACCCGCCGCTGCTCGTTCTGCGACGTCGCCCACGGCCGGCCCAAGCCGCCGGACGCCAATGAACCGGCCAGCCTGTCCCAGACCGTGGCCGACATGGGCCTGAAGTACGTGGTGGTGACCAGCGTGGACCGCGACGACCTGCGCGACGGCGGTGCCCAGCACTTCGCCGACTGCATCGGTGCCATCCGTGCCAAGTCGCCCAACACCAAGATCGAAGTGCTGACCCCGGATTTCCGTGGCAAGGGCCGCATGGAGCGCGCGCTGGAGATCCTGGCGACCAACCCGCCGGATGTGTTCAACCACAACATCGAAACCGTGCCGGATCTGTACCGCAACGTGCGCCCCGGCGCCGACTACCAGTGGTCGCTGACCCTGCTCAAGAAGTTCAAGGCCCAGCACCCGGAGATCGCCACCAAGTCCGGCATCATGCTTGGCCTGGGCGAGACCCTGGAGCAGGTCCAGGCCACGCTGCGCGATCTGCGCGAGCACGACGTGGACATGATCACGATCGGCCAGTACCTGCAGCCGACCGCGCATCACCATCCGGTGCTGCGTTACTGGACGCCCGAGGAATACAAGGCGCTGGAGGAATACGGCAACGCGCTGGGCTTCAGCCACGTCGCCTCCGGTCCGATGGTGCGCTCGTCCTACCATGCCGACCGCCAGGCGGCCGACGCCGGCGTCGCCGGTTGATCCAGCGGGCCCTTCGGGGCCCGTTCTGTCATTCCCACCTGTCCCGCCCCGGCCGCGGCCCTGAACCGCGGATGGCCGCAGGTCTGTGCCTGCCTGCCGATCCCGCCGGTATTCACAAATTTCTCCAACGGCCTCGGTAGGCTGAAGGCCCCGGTGACAAACGCGGCAACTTTCGGCACTGTCGTGGTGTCTGTAATGCACGCAGTCTCTCCCTTGGCAAGGTGCCACGAGCTAGTCCATGAAATTCAAAGCCCCCGCATTCCTGATGGCCCTGGCGCTTACCGCGCCGATGGCACTGGCCGCCTACGCCGATTCGCCCGCGCTGCCTTCGGCTGCCACGGCCGATCAGGTGACCACCTCCAAGCTGGTCTACGGACTGCTCTCGGACAGCCGATACGCCTACCGGCCGCGCGCACTGGATGCGGCGACCTCCAAGGACGTCTTCAAGCGCTATCTGGAGTCGCTCGACAGCAGCAAGCAGTTCTTCACCCATGCCGACATCACCCGCTTCGCGCCGTTCGAGGCCAACATCGCCACCGCCATCCGCGGCGGCGAGCTGGAGCCGGCGTTCCAGGTGTTCGCGGTCTACAAGCAGCGCGTGGGTGAGCGTGTCGGCTATGCGCGCAAGCTGCTCAAGACCGATTTCGATTTCAGCACCGATGAAAAGTTCGAGTACGACCGCAAGGACGTGCCGTGGGCCGCGAGCAGCGCCGAACTGGACGATCTGTGGCGCAAGTCGGTCAAGAACGATTGGCTGCGCCTGAAGCTGGCCGGCAAGCAGCCGGCCGAGATCCGCAAGACGCTGGACAAGCGCTACGCCACGCTGGAAAAGTCGGTCAATGAGCTCAAGGGCGAGGACGTGTTCCAGTTCTTCCTCAACGCCTACACCAGTGCCGTGGATCCGCACACCGATTACTTCACCCCGCGCACCGCCGAGAACTTCAACCAGGCGATGTCGCTGTCGCTGGAAGGCATCGGCGCGCAGCTCCAGCGCCAGGACGACATGGTGGTGATCCGCGAGGTCATCGCCGGTGGCCCGGCCGCGGTCAACGGTACGCTCAAGCCGGGCGACCGCATCGTCGGCGTGGGCCAGGGCAAGTCCGGTCCGCTGGAAGATGTGATCGGCTGGCGCATCGATGATGTGGTGGCCAAGATCCGCGGCAAGAGCGATACCCAGGTCCGCCTGGAGTTCATTCCGGCCGAAGAAGGCGTCGACGGCAAGCACCACACGCTGGTGCTGACCCGCCAGAAGGTGCGCCTGGCCGAACAGGCCGCCAAGGGCGAGACCCTGACCATCCCGGCCAAGGATGGGGAGCCGGAGCGCAAGGTGGGCGTGATCAAGCTGCCGACCTTCTACCAGGACTTCGAAGGCCGCCGCCGCAACGCCGCCGACTACGCCTCGGCGACCCGCGACGTGGCCAAGCTGCTGGCCGGCTTCAAGGCCGACAAGCTCGATGGCGTGGTGCTGGATCTGCGCAACAACGGCGGTGGTTCGCTGGATGAAGCGATCGAACTGACCGGGCTGTTCATCGAACAGGGCCCGGTCGTCCAGGTGCGCGAGTCCGGTGGCCGTGTCACCGTCAACAGCGACCGCAGTGAAGTGGTGGCCTGGGACGGCCCGCTGGCGGTGCTGATCAACCGTGGCTCGGCCTCGGCGTCGGAGATTTTCGCCGGTGCCATCCAGGATTACGGCCGTGGCCTGGTCATCGGTGAGACCACCTTCGGCAAGGGCACCGTGCAGAACATCGTCGATCTGGACCGTTGGCCGAGTGGCGAGACCCAGCGCTTCGGCCAGGTCAAGCTGACCATCGCCCAGTTCTTCCGCGTCAGCGGCAGCAGCACCCAGCACAAGGGCGTGGTGCCCGATCTGGCCTTCCCGGCCAGCGTGGACGCCAGCGAGTATGGCGAAAGCACCTACGACAACGCGCTGCCGTGGACCCGCATCGCCGCCGTGCCGCACACCCAGTACGGCAACTTCGGCCCGCTGCTGCCCAAGCTGGAAAGCCGCCACGACACGCGCATCGCCGCCGACAAGGAATTCCAGTGGTGGAACGAGGACGTCGAGCAGTTCCGCGCCGAGAAGGCCAAGAAGTACATCTCGCTCAACGAGGCCGAGCGCCGCGCCGAGCGTGAGAAGCAGGACAAGCAGCGCACCGACCGTCAGGCCATCCGCAAGCAGCTGGGCCTGGATCTGGATCCGCTGGCCGATGACAGCAATGACGACGGCCTGACCGGCAACGAGCGCGACATCGTCAAGGACGCCGCGCGCGAGAAGGCCGCGGAGAAGCGCCCGGATCCGCTGCTGCGCGAATCGGCCGCGATCCTGGCCGACGCGGTCAACCTGCTGGAAACCGACCGCCCGCTGTCGGCCCAGGTACTGCCGCAGTCGACCGCCGTCGGCCGCTGGGCGGACTGAGCCCGGGCTGCCTGCAGCTGAACCGGTGACAACTCCACAGGCCGCCCTTCGGGGCGGCCTGTGCGTATCCACCTCCTGCCAACGCCCACGGGTCTATCCTTGGAGGCTGGATTTCCGCAGGAGCGGCCATGCGCTTTCGTCGTGTACGTTCGATCCCGATGCTGGCGGTGTTTGCCGCCCTGACCGCCTGTGGCGGCCGCGCCGCCGACAGCACCCTGATCCGCGAGTCGTTCGATTCCGGAGACACCTACTCGCGTACCGTGCCCGGCGCCCCGGGCCAGGCCTGCGAAGCCGCGCGCCGCACCCTGCTCAGCCAGGGCTATGCCATCGCCCGTGCCGGTGATGATGCGGTGGAAGGCAACAAGAATTTCCAGCCCAAGGACGATGAGCACGAGCAGCTGGTGCTGCGCATTTCCTGCGCACCGCGGGGTGACCAGGCGCTGGTGTTTGTCAGTGCCGTGCAGGACCGCTACGCCCTGAAGAAGAGCCCGACCTCGGCCAGTGTCGGCGTGGGTGCGCTGGGCTCGGTGTCGCTGCCGTTCGGCAGCAACGATGATTCGCTGGTCAAAGTGGCCAGCAGCACAGTGCAGGATGCGAGCTTCTATCGTCGCTTCTTCGAGCGCCTGCAGCAGTACCTGCCTGCGGCTGCCGTGACCGAGCCTGTACCGGCCGCAGCCCCCGCCACCGCCCCTGCGGTGGCAGTGGAGGCCACGCCGACCACGGTGGTGAGCGATACCCCGGCCTCCCTGCACTGAGCGGGCGGCGGTGCGGCAGGTCATGGCAGCAGGATCGCGGCACTGGCGCCACTGCGCACTCGCGGCGCTGCTGGGACTGATCCCGGCGGGCAGCGCGTGGAGCGCCGCGTCCTGCGCGCAGGGCGTGTTGGAAGATCTCGGCTGGCGGATCGATGCGGCCGACATCGACGCCCCCACGGTGTACGGTGGCCCGGTCTGCGAGCGCGCCGATCTGCGCCAGGCGCAGGCGGCCGGCGACCTGCGCGTGCAGCTGCCGCGGCAGTGGTCGGCGGACCAGCGGCAGGCGTGGCTGCCACAGCTGTTCGATGACCCGGCCACGGTCTGTGCGTATGCCTTCAAGCTGGGCGCCGCCACCCGCCGCGCCACCACCGCGCTGCAGGACAACGACGGCTTCCGCTTTTCGGCACTGCAGCTGGGCTGGATCGGCTTCGGCGCCGGCGGCGCGCAGGCCAAGGGCTGGGAGCGTTTCCGCAGCTTCGGCCGTGGCTATCAGCCGGCCGAGGCCAACAGCGCCGCGCTGCAGACGTTCTATGACGGCCGCGTGCGCGCCGAATGCGGGGTCGGCCGTCAGGTCGCGCAGTTGGCGACCCAGCGCGAGCTGTACGGCGATGACGCGTTCGATCGCGAGTTCTCGGCCGATGAGCTCTCCATCGGCACCTTCCTGACCCTGCACGAGACCGACAGCATCCTGCTCGGCCGGCACGCCGGTGAGTTCCTCGCCGATGGCAAGGCGAAAAAAACCGCCCTTCGCGGCCGACAGGCGTTCGTGGGCACACCCGGTTTCATCGAGCATGTGTTCGAGCGCAAGTACCTGGATGACATCAACAACCAGGCCGAAAATTTCGTGGTGGTCGATGTCAGCGATGCCGCGGCACGCGCGTTGCGCAGGCACGAGGGCTTTGCCTATTACGATCAGATCAACCGGCGCATCTGGTCACTGGCCCAGCGCATGCCGGGCCCGGGTCCGCGTCGTTTCGAGCGCCTGCTGATCGAGCGCGACCCGATCTGGCGCCGCGAGGTGCCGGCCGAGCAGCAACCGCTGCTGAAGGAGCTGGACGCGTTGCTGGACGATCCGTTCTACCAGGGGTTCCTGATTTACGTGCATCCTCGCGGTATACGTCCTATCGGGTATCACATCGCGCGCCTGCTCGATCGCAATCCGCGTACGCCGTTCGCGATCGAGCTGGGGCTGCACAACCTTCACACCACGTTGTACCGGCGCTGGATCGACGCACAGCTGCGGCAGTGCGGGGCAGCGCCGGTGCTTCACGTTACACAACCGTATTCGCAAGCTGAGAAAAGGTGAGTCATGGATATTGCAATGATCGGGCTGGGCCGCATGGGCGCCAACATGGCCGAGCGCCTGCATCGCGGCGGGCACCACGTGATCGGTGTCGATCCCGGTGAGGCGGCACGTACCGCGGCGGCCGAGCGTGGTTTCGAGGTCAGTGCCTCGATCGCCGATGCGCTCGCCGCGCTGCCGGTACCACGCGTGGTGTGGCTGATGGTGCCGGCCGGGGTGGTCGATCAGACCCTGGCATCGCTTTCGCCGCATCTGTCCGAAGGCGATGTGGTGATCGACGGCGGCAACTCGTATTACAAGGACTCGATGCGTCGCGCCGAGCAGCTGCTGGGCGAGGAGGTGACCTACGTCGACTGCGGCACCAGCGGCGGCGTCTGGGGCCTGCAGGAGGGCTACAGCCTGATGATCGGTGGCGAGAAGGCCGCAGTCGAGCGGATCGGGGCGATCTTCCGCACGCTGGCGCCGGGCGAAGACCGTGGCTGGGCGCATGTCGGCCCGAGCGGGGCAGGGCACTTCTGCAAGATGGTCCACAACGGTATCGAGTACGGGATGATGCAGGCTTACGCGGAAGGCTTCGCGTTGATGCAGCACAAGACCGGGTTCAATCTGGATCTGGCGCAGGTGGCCAAGGCCTGGCAGCACGGCAGCGTGGTGCGCTCGTGGTTGCTCGATCTCAGTGCCGATGCCTTGGGCCGCAACCCGCAACTGGAGGGCATTGCGCCCTACGTGGAAGACTCCGGCGAAGGCCGTTGGACCGTCGCCGAGGCGATCGATCTGGACGTGCCGGCCCCGGTGATCACGCTGTCCCTGCTCGAGCGTCTGCGCTCGCGCGAGAAGAACTCCTTCAGCGACCGTCTGCTGGCGGCGATGCGCAACGAGTTCGGCGGTCACGCGATCAAGACGACGCAAGGCTGATCGATGCGGGCCGGCGCGGCGGTATCGGTCGGCCCGCATCCACGCAGGGCGTGGCGTTACCCGGGCTGGCGTGGTGGCGTCAGAGCGCCACCCGCCGCCCGCTCCGCGCGCTTTCCGCGCCGGCCTCGAGCAGGCGCATCAGCTGCAGCGCCTGCGCGGTGCTGACCGGGGCCTCGCCCACGCCGAGCATCGCATCGCGGAAGGCCGCATAGAACGCGCGGTAGTCGCCGGGCACGTTGTCCACGGTGGTGCGTTGGGTGTGTCCGTCGGCATCGACCCGCACCAAGTGACCGTGCTGCGGATCCAGTCCCCAGCCCGGCGCGCCTGGGGCAATGCCACGGCGCAGCTGATCTTCCTGCACGTCCAGCCCGTCCTTGAGGTAGCTGCCGGCGTCGCCATGCACGATGAATCGCGGGCCGGACGCGGCTACCAGCGAGCCGGCATGCAGGATCGCGCGATGGCGCGGGTAGTGCAGCACCGCATGAAAATAGTCATTGCCGAGCGCATGCTCGCGCTGCGCCATCAGATCTGCGCTGATCGCATCGGGCCAACCAAACAGCTGCAGCATCTGGTCAAGCAGGTGCGGGCCCAGGTCCATCCACAGGCCACTGCCCGGCGCATCGCTTTCGCGCCAGCGGTCGCGCACCTGGGGGCGGAACCGGTCGAAGTGGGAATGGCATTCGGCCACGCGGCCGATGCTGCCTGCGGCGATCACCTGCGTGAGGGTGAGGAAGTCGGCGTCGTGGCGACGGTTCTGGAACACGGTGACGACACGTTCGGCATCCTGCGCGGCCTTCACCACCGCCTCGGCTTCGGCCACCGTCAGCGCGAACGGCTTGTCGACCACCACATGCTTGCCCGCTGCCAGGGCGGCAAGTGCCAGCGGCGCGTGCGCGTCGTTGGGTGTCGCGATCACCACCGCGTCGATGGCCGGATCGTTGAACAACGCCTCGGGTGTCTCGCAGATGGCCACGTCGGTGAAGCTGCGCAGCAGCCGGTCACGCTGCGAGCTGACGATGCTGTGCAGCACAAGACCCGGCGTATGCAGGATCAGCGGTGCGTGGAAGACGCTGCCGGCCAAGCCGTAGCCGATCAGTCCCACCTGCAGTGCGGCGGCCATGGTGCGCTCCAACATATCGTGGGCTGCACAGCGTAACGGCTGGGCGCGTCGGGCGGAAATCTGAACGATTCCGCATCAACCTGAGCGGTTCACGGCAACGTTATGCGGCGCCCACGTCCTGTCCACGGCCCTGCGCCGACACTGGCCCCACTCTCCGCAAAGGAATTCGAACATGACCAACACGACCCGTAATCTGCTTGCTGCTTCGCTGGCCCTGGGCATGGTGCTGGGCACCTCGACTGCCATGGCCAAGGATCCGCCGAAGACCACCGATCATGCCGCGATGACCCATGCCGACAAGCACGATTCGGCCGAGCCGGTCACCGACAGCTGGATCACCACCAAGGTCAAGACCGACCTGCTGACCAGCAAGAACGTCCCGGGCACCGAAGTGAAGGTGGAGACCGTCAATGGCGTGGTCACCCTCACCGGCACCGTGGCCAGCCAGGCCGAGCATGACAAGGCCGTGCGCGTGACACAGCAGATCAAGGGTGTGAAGCGCGTCGACGCTGCCAACCTGAAGGTGGCTGCGACCGCCGCACGCTGAGCCCCAACGCTGCACCGCTGAACAGAGCGCGCCTTCGGGCGCGCTTTTTTGTTCTGCCCCGTATTCACAAACGGGTGGAGTATATTCACCGCTTCGCCATCGCCGGTGGGCAGCGCATTGCCGGACCTCCCGGGTGCGTCGGGTCGTCGGTGGCACCGAGCTGAAGAGGGACTATGGCGCTGGTGTTCAGTGATCAAATCTGGGACCGCTGGCGACTGCCGGCGCTGGCCCTGGCGGCCGTGGCCATCATCGTGGTCCCGTGGCTCACCCTGCGCAAGCTCGCCGACGACAACGTCGATGCCATGAACTGGGTCACCCATACCCAGGAAGTCGGCGTGGCGGTGTACCAGCTCCAGGCCGATGTGCTGGATGTCGAATCGGCCGCGCTGACGATGTCCAAGGGCATCGACTCCCCCGGCCTGCGTGAGCGCGTCGCCCGTGGCGACCAGCTGCCCGCCCGGCTTGAACGGCTTGCCGAACTGACCCGTGACAACCCCGAGCAGCTGCTCCGGATCGGCCGCATCCAGTCCATGCTCGAGCGCCGGATCGAGCTGGCCAAGCAATTGGCGCGTTCCTCACCGACGGAAGATCAGCGCCAACTGGTGGCTGATCTGACCTCGCGCTACCCGATCCGCAACCTGGTTGAAGACCTGCAGGCCAGTGAAGAGCGCCTGCTCAAGAAGCGTTCGGCCCTGTTCGCCGCACAGCAGCGCCAAGGCGAGCTGGTGTCCTGGTCGGCACTGGTGGTGCAGTTGCTGCTGCTGGGCCTGGTGCTGTGGCTGCTGCACCGGCAGATCGGCCATCGCGAGACGGCCGAACGTGCCTCCCTGCGCTCAGCCGGCCGCGCTGCCTCGGTGCTGCACACGGTGCGCGAGCCGATCGTGCTGCTCGACCGCAGCCTGCGCGTGCAGATGCACAATCCGGCGTTCGCCGAGCTGTACGGGCTGGATGAGGATGCGTCGGCCGAAGGCCTGGCGCTGGACAGCGTCGGCGACGGTGCCTGGGCCGATGCGGTGGTCCGCCAGCGCCTGACCGATGTGCTGCTGCGCGGTCGCGAACTGTGGGATTACGAACACGAACAGCGCACCGCCGATGATGTCGTGCGGATCATGCTGATCAATGCACGGCGCATGCCGCTGCCGGACAAGGATGACGAGGTGGTGCTGATGACGGTCAGCGACGTCACCGTGCAGCGCGCCGTGCAGCTGCGGGTGGAAGAGCTGAACCGCCAGCTGGAAGGCAAGGTGGAGCAGGTGTCGGAGGTCAACCGCGAGCTGGAGGCGTTCAGTTACTCGGTCTCCCACGATCTGCGCGCCCCGCTGCGCCACGTGGCCGGCTTCTCGGACAAGCTGACCCGTCACCTGGGCGAGGATGCGGACGAAAAATCCCTGCATTACCTGGGCGTCATCTCCAATTCGGCCCGGCGCATGGCCGCCTTGATCGACGACCTGCTGGTCTACTCGCGGCTTGGCCGGGCCGCCATGCGGCTGCAGGCGGTGGACATGCAGTCGCTGGTCGCCGATACCCGCGCCATGCTTGACGCCAACCAGCAGAGCGAGGCCGAGAGCAGCGGCGTACCGCACCACGTGGAGTGGAAGATCGCGCCGCTGCCGATCATCGTCTCCGACGAAAACATGATGCGCCAGGTCTGGCTGAATCTGCTCGGCAACGCGATCAAGTATTCTTCCAACCGCGAGCCGGCCCGGATCGAGGTGGACTACACACTGCAGGCTGATGGCAGCCACCTGTTCACCGTCCGCGACAATGGCGCAGGCTTCGATATGGCCTATGCCGGCAAGTTGTTCGGGGTGTTCCAGCGACTGCACAAGGCCAGCGATTACCCGGGAACGGGCATCGGCCTGGCCAGTGTCCGGCGCGTGCTGACCCGCCACGGCGGCCGGATCTGGGCCGAATCGACGGTCGATCAGGGCGCCACGTTCCGCTTCTCACTTCCCCCCGCGCTCGACGCGATCAACAAGGGCTCCGCCGCATGACCGCTCTCCGTACCATCCTCCTCGCCGAGGACAGCCCTGCCGACGCCGAGATGGCCATCGACGCATTGAAGGAAGCCCGCCTGGCCAATCCGATCGTGCACGTCGAGGACGGCGTGGAAACGATGGATTACCTGCTGCGCCGTGGCGCGTTCGCCAACCGTGACGAAGGCCTGCCGGCGGTGCTGCTGCTGGACATCAAGATGCCGCGCATGGATGGCCTTGAAGTCCTCAAGGAGATCCGCAACACCGAAGAGCTCAAGCGGCTGCCGGTGGTGATCCTGTCTTCCTCGCGCGAGGAAAGCGACCTGGCCCGCAGCTGGGACATGGGCGTGAACGCCTACGTCGTCAAGCCGGTGGACGTGGACCAGTTCTTCGGCGCGGTGCAGACCCTGGGCAAGTTCTGGGGTCTGATCAACCAGGCACCGGAGGTCGAGTAAGCCCATGCCGCTCACCGGCCCTGCGTTGGGTGCCCTGCGGATCCTGCTGATCGAGGATTCGCCGGAAGACGCCGAACTGATGTGCGAGCAGATGCTCGACGCCGGCCTGGAGGCCGGCTTCGAGCGGGTCGAGAGCGCGCAGGAACTGCGTGAGGCGTTGGCGCGCGCCGCGCCGGACATCGTGCTGTCGGACCTGAGCATGCCCGGCTTCTCCGGCAATGAAGCGCTGCAGATCGTGCGCGCCGCGTTGCCGGAGGTGCCCTTCATCTTCGTGTCCGGCACGATGGGCGAGGAAAACGCCGTGGCCGCTCTGCACCAGGGCGCCAACGATTACATCATCAAGCACCAGCCGGCGCGCCTGCCTTCGGCGGTGGCCCGGGCCGTGCGCGAAGCACGCAGCGCGATGGACCGCCAGCGGGTGGAAGCCGAGCTGATGCGCGCCCAGCGCCTGGAAAGCCTGTCGCTGCTGGCCGCTGGGCTGAGCCACGATCTGCGCAACATCCTGCAGCCGCTGCTGATCATGCCGGACCTGCTCAAGGCACGGACCGACGATCCGCAGCTGCACCATCTGGCCGACATCATCGCCGAGTGCGGCCGACGCGGTCATGAGATGGCCGAATCGATGCTCTCCTTCGTGCGCGGCTCGCGCAATACGAGCGAACACATCTGCCTGGCCCATCTGTTCGAAGGCGTGGAGCTGCTCCTGCGCAGCAACCTGCCGGCCAAGGTCACCCTGCACCTGGAGGTGGCCGATGGCCTGGCCGTGGATGCCAACTACACCGAGCTGCAGCAGGTCCTGCTCAATCTGTCCTTGAACGGTATCCAGGCCATGCCCGATGGCGGTCGGCTGACGTTGCGTGCTGCGGCCGCCGCCGATACCCATGGCGAGGACTGGCTGCGGATCACGGTGTCTGATGAAGGCATCGGCATGGATGCGCAGACGCTCTCCAATCTCTTCAATCCGTTCTTCACCACCAAGGCGACCGGTACCGGGCTTGGCCTGATTTCCTGCAAGCGCATCGTCGAAGGTGCGCACGGCACCATCCAGGTCGACAGCACGCCCGGGATCGGCACGCGGTTCGAGGTGCTGCTGCCGATGCAGGTGCTGACCGACACCGCCGACACTGTGGACGGGCCGATCATCGCCGGTGCGGGGCAGTCGATCCTGGTGGTGGATGGCGAAGCCACGCGGCTGTCGCTGTTGGGCAACGCGTTGTCCAGCCAGGGCTATCACCTGCAGTTGGCCTCCGATGGCGCCGCCGCGCTGCGCTGGATGCAGCAGGAGAGCATGCCGGCCCTGGTGATCGCCGATGCCGGCTCCAAGCTGCTCTCGGCCAGCCATCTGCTGGGCGAGATGGCCACGCTGGGCTACCGCGGCCCGGCGCTGGTGCTGGAGGAGGCCGACGTCACCGTGCCCCTGGCGGTGTTCCCGCCCGGCATCAACGTGCACGTGCTCCGCAAGCCGCTGGAAATGCAGCAGGTGTTCCGTTCGGTCGCAGAAGCGCTGCAGACCGCCTGATCAGGCTTCCCACGGGAACGGCGGCAGGCTGGCGACGGCCTGTTCGAGTTTGTGCGACCAGCTGCCATGGATCTCCGCGTACAACGGGCTGTCACCGGCCAGGCGCATGCGCTGGGTGATCCGCAGGTCATTCCTGCGGATCAGCACCAGATCCACCGGCAGGCCGACGGACAGATTGGAGCGTATGGTCGAGTCCAGCGACACGATGGCCGTGCGCGCCGCGTCTTCCAGGCGGGTCTGCGGGCGCAGGATGCGGTCCAGGATCGGCTTGCCGTACTTGGACTCGCCGATCTGCAGGAAGGGGGTCTCCGGCGACGCCGCAATGGCGTTGCCGAGCGGATAGATCATGTACAGGCCGGGATGCTCGCCGCCGATCTGCCCGCCGAGGATCAGCGTTGCCTGGGTCACGATGCCGTCCTGCCCGGCCTCATGCGTGCTGGATTTGACCTGGCTGTCCAGCAGCACGCGACCCACGTACTCGGCCACTTCGAACAGGTGGCGGTAGGCGCGCAGGTTCTCGGGCCGTTGTTCCTCCACATCGCGGCGCAGGCGCGAGATCAGCAGTTGGGTGGTCGCCAGGTTGCCGGCGGCCATGATCACGAACGCCGCTTCCCCGGGAAACTCGAACTCGTGCAGCTTGCGGTGCACGCGCACGTCGTCCAGCGAGGCGTTGGTGCGGGTGTCGGCGGCGAAGACCAGGCCTTCGTCCACCTCGATGCCGACGCAATAGGTCATGTCGGTGTCCTATGATGTGCACCCCGATTCTATGCGCTGGCCCTGTTGCCCCCGTGTGGATTCGCCCCACGTACGCTGAATACCATGATCACTGCGCTCCTGAGCCTGGGCAGCAACCTGCAGCCGCAAAAGCACCTTCACGCCGCGGTGGAGGCCCTGCGCGCGCGCTTCGGTGCGATCGCGGTCTCGCCGGCCTACCGCACCGCGGCGGTCGGCTTTGACGGCCCGGATTTCCTCAACAACGCCGTGGCGATCCAGACCGATCTGCCGCTGCAGACGCTGGATGACTGGCTGCATGCGCTGGAAGATGCCCACGGGCGTGACCGCAGCGGCCCGCGCTTCAGCGACCGGACCCTGGACATCGATGTGGTGTTCTACGGCGATCTGATCGTGGAAGGCCCTGGCCATCTGCGCATTCCGCGGCCGGAGCTCAAGCACGCCTTCGTGCTCAAGCCGTTGGCCGACATCGCCCCCGAGTTCCGCGACCCGGTCAGCGGGCTGACCCTGGACGCGCTGTGGCGCGCCCACCGGCAGTTCGGCGAGCCGTTCGAGACGATGGAGCTGATACCCGGGTAATCAGGCACTACCGGGGCGGTGCAATCGACGTTCATGACAACGTCCGGCCGCCATCCACGCGCAGCGTGTGCCCGGTGACGAACGCGGCATCGGTGGCCAGCCAGTACACCGCCTCGGCGATCTCCTCCACCGTGCCGGTGCGCGCCAGCGGCGTGCGGGCCAGCAGCGCCTGCTGGGCGAAATCGTCCTTGCCCTGTTCCGGCCACAGGATCGCCCCGGGGGCGACCGCATTGACCCGCACCTTGGGGGCCAGCTCCAGCGCCAGCGAGCGGGTGACCATCTCCAGCGCGGCTTTGGCGGCCGCATAGACCGGGTGGTCGCGCATCGGCTGGGTACCATGCAGATCGGTCAGGTTGACGATGCTGCCCTGCTGGCGGCGCAGGTGCGGTGCGGCGGCCTGGGCCAGCAGCAGCGGCGCGCGCGCATTGACCGCGAACAGGTCGTCCCACTGCGTGGCGGTGATCTGGCCGAGCAGGGTGGGGTAGAAGTTGGAGGCGTTGTTGACCAGCGTGTCCAGCCGGCCGAACTGGGCCACGGTCTGGTCGATCAGATCGGGCAGGGCATCGGCATCGCGCAGGTCCGCCTGCAGGGCCAGCACGCTGCCCGGGCGCAGCATGTCCATGTCGAAGGCCATCTGCTGCAGGTCGGTGGTGGAGGTGTGGGCATGCAGCACCACCGACCAGCCACAGGCGTGGAACTGGCGGGCGATGGCCGCGCCGATCCGGCGCGCGCTGCCGGTGATCAGCGCCACGGGGGCGGTATCGGTCATCGGGGGTACTCCCTGCTCAGGCTATGCTGTGCATTGTCACCGCAATCGCCCGCGCCATGCATTCCCCACTGCCCACCCCCGAATCCGACGCCCTGGCCCACAGCGACGAGCTGGCTGCGGCGCTGCGCGCTGAAATCCTCGCCAACGGCGGCGCGATGCCGTTCTCCCGCTTCATGGAGCTGAGCCTGTATGCGCCGGGTTGGGGGTACTACAGCGCCGGTGCCAGCAAGTTCGGTGCCGCCGGCGATTTCACCACCTCGCCGGAAATCGGCGCGCTGTTCGCCGCGACCCTGGCCAATGCGGTCGCCCCGGTGATGCATCAGCTCGGCCCGGAAGCGCGTTTCATGGAAGTGGGAGGCGGCAGCGGCGCCTTCGCCGAAGTGATGCTCAAGCGCATGCTGGAACTGGATGCGCTTCCCGAGCGTTACGCCATCCTGGAGCCCAGCGCGGACCTGCGCGAGCGTCAGCGCGAGCGTCTGGAGAAGGCACTGATCCCGCCGGTGTTCGCCCTGGTGGAGTGGCTGGACCGCCCGTTCGACGACGACTGGGACGGCATGGTGTTCGCCAATGAGGTGATCGATGCGTTGCCGACGCCGCGCTTCCTCGCGCGGGACGGCATGGTCTATGAAGAAACCGTCGAGCTCGATGCGCAGGGCGCGTTCGTGCGTGGCGCGCAGCCGGCCGATGCGATGCTCACGGCGGCGGTCCGGCACGTCGAGCGCTATCGCGAGCAGCCCTTCGCCGACGGCTACCGCTCCGAGCTGCTGCCGCAGCTGCCGTACTGGATCCAGGCGATTGCCGGCGGCCTGAAGCGTGGTGCGATGCTGTTCGTCGATTATGGCTACCCGCGCAACGAGTACTACCAGGACGACCGCGACGAAGGCACGGTGCGTGCGTTCTACCGCCACCACGTGCACAACGACCTGTACCGCTGGCCGGGCCTGCAGGACCTCACCGCGTCGGTGGATTTCACCGCGCTGGCCGAATCCGGCACCGGCGCCGGATTCGAACTGGCCGGTTACTGCACGCAGGCCAGTTTCCTGCTCGGCAACGGGCTGGACGCGCTGCTGGAAAAGGCCGATGCGCGTACCGATGAGATCGGCCGCGTGCGCCTGCGCGATCAGGTCAAGAAGCTGACGCTGCCCACCGAGATGGGCGAGCGCTTCCAGGTGATGGGCTTCCAGCGTGATGTCGATTTCGAAGCGGCGTTCGAACTCGGCGATCTGACCTGGCGTCTGTAAGGTGACGGCGACAACGCTGTTGAAGCCATTGCGCTGGCCGCGATGCTGGCTGGCGCTGTGGTGGCTGGCGGTGCTGGGGACCATCGTGGTCTGCCTGATCCCGCCGCCGCCGATCCCATTGCCGGAAAACAGCGACAAGGTGGAGCACTTCCTCGCCTACTTCCTGCTGGCCGCATCCGCGGTGCAGATCTACCAGCGCCGCGCGGCGCTGATCTGGGCGGCAGTCGGCCTGGTCGCGCTGGGCATCGGCATCGAATTCGCGCAGGGTGCCTTGACCGTCAATCGCATGGCCGACCCCATGGATGCGCTGGCCAACAGCGTTGGCGTGCTGGCCGGCATGGCGATCGTGTTCACCCCGCTGCGCGATCTGCTGCTGCGCCTGCGCGGTTGATGCGTGTGACGCCGGCGACGCACGACCGGTAGTGCCGGCCGCTGGCCGGCACCCCGGTGCCCGAATTAGCGCGGCAACAGCGTCATCTCATCCAGCACCCACATCGTCGGCCGGGTATCGCCGGTGAAGCGCACGCACAGATTCTGGGTGCCCTTGAGCGAGCGCGGCAGCGCCGCCTCCAGCGTGATGAACCCATCGGCGCCTGGTGCGGCCGGCAGCTTCACGCTGGCCAGCGGCTTGCCAGTGCACTGCCCGCCGAGGATGTCCATCTCGCCGTGTGCGCTGCGCTTGGGCGCGAAGCGGCGGTTGGGCTCGTCGTGGGCCAGCTGGAAGTAGTACGGGATCCGTCCGGCGCGAATGCGGACGCTGGCAATGCCGTCCACATCCGCGTCCTTCCACAGCCAGCACGGGTTGAAGATGTCGACGTTGAAGATCGCACGCTCGCCGTCGGCCGGGCCGTCGTCTTCCAGGCGCAGCAACAGCTGGCCCTCGCCCGGGCACTGCGCGAGATGTTCGTCGGTGCGCGACAGCAGCGACGTGGCTGTGACATCGAAGCGGCTGGCAGCCTTGGCCAACGCCTGGCCGTTGAAGAACGTCGCGGCCTGTAGGGCGACCGGCAGCGGCTGCTGCAGCGGGCCGGTATAGCGAGGGGACTGCGCGGTGACCGCGCTGCCGTCCACGCTGTAGTGGATGTCGTAGCCGAGCGGCGTACTCAACGCCAGCGTTGCGGTGCCGGCGCTGCGATCGTCACGGCTGTCCAATTCCACCTGGAAGGGCGTCTGCGCGTAGGCGATGCCCATTGCCTGGTACCGCTGCAGCTGTGCCGGCAGGCGCGCCAGGAAGTCCGCATAGTCGCGGCGCTCGCGCGGCGACCAGCCGGTCTCGGCCACGGCCGCAAGGCGCGGGAACAGGTTGTGCTGCAGGCGCGCGTAGCTGCGCGTGTGCTCGGTGAACATGTTGGCCTGCAGGCCGAGGATGTGGTGCTGCTTGTCCTTGGCCAGCGCGTCGGGCACCGGTTCGAAGCCGTACACGCGCGCCAGCGGAATCGTCGCCGGGCGGCCCGGCGGCTCGTTCTCCGAATTGGTCTGCAGGTAGTCCATGTACATGTCGGTCACCGGCGACATCACCACGTCGTGGCCTTCGCTGGCCGCTTTCAGGCCGCCTTCGGTGCCGCGCCAGGACATCACCGTGGCTTCCGGCGGCAGGCCGCCCTCAAGGATTTCATCCCAGCCGATCAGGCGCCGGTCGTGCTTTTCCAGGAAGGTTTCCAGGCGCTTGATGATGTGGCTCTGCATCTCCATCTCATCATTGGCGCCGACCTCGCGCATGTGCGCCTGCACCCGCGCGGAGGCTTCCCACTGGTCCTTGACCGCTTCATCGCCACCGACGTGCACGTACGTGGCCGGGAACAACGCGATGACCTCCTCCAGCACGTTCTCGAGGAACTCAAGGGTGCTGTCGTCGGTGTTGAACAGGTTCGGGAACACGCCCCATTCGCTCAGCGGCTTGAGCGGGGTGTCGATCGTGCCGAGTTCCGGATAGGCCGCGATCGCTGCGGTGGCATGGCCGGGCACGTCGATCTCGGGAATCACCTGGATATGGCGCGCGGCGGCATAGGCGATCACCTCGCGGATCTGGTCCTGCGTATAGAAGCCGCAGTACGGTCGCTCGGCGCCGGTGACCGGATCGCGGCCACCATCGCCGGCCGGAATGCGGCAGCTGCCGACGCCGGTCAGTTTCGGGTAGCGCTTGATCTCCATGCGCCAGCCCTGGTCATCGGTGAGATGCCAATGGAAGGTGTTGAGCTTCTGCTCGGCCATCGCATCCAGCACCTGTTTGATCTCATCCAGGCTCTGGAAGTGGCGGGCCGAATCGAGCATCAGGCCGCGCCAGCTGAAACGGGGCGCGTCGTCGATACGCAGCGCCGGGAGCTTGCCATCGCTGCCGCCGGTGAGCAGCTGCGAGAGCGTGGCCGCACCGTAGAACAGGCCGGCTTCGGTGGCGGCCTGCACGGTCACGCCAAGCGCGTCGGAACGCAGCTGGTAGCCCTCGGCACCGGTCTTGAGCGCGGCGTCGAGCATGAAGCGGATGCCGTGCTTTTCGCGTCCTTCGCTGACCGTCACGGCCGGGCCACCGCTGTCACGCAGCAGGGTAGCGAACTGTGTAGCAACGCGTTGCGCGGGCTGGCCTTGTGCATGAACCTGCGTGGCGGCCGTCACCGTGTAGCCGGCGCCCTCGAGGCGGTCGACCTTGGCGGGTGCGGGGATCAGCATCAGCGAACCGGGCAGGGCATGCGGGCCGTCCGGTGCCTGCGCGTCGGTGGCCTGGGCCAGCGGTGCGAGCGAGAGTGCCAGTGCGAAGGACAGCAGCGACAGCGAGGTACGACGGGTGCGGGTGTGCATCGGGTCATTCCTTTGTAGCGATTCGGGTTCCACCTGTGAAAACGGGCCCGGAGATCCGGGCCCGTTTCAGGTGTGCAGCGTACTACCGGGGCAATCAGAACTTGAAGTGCAGGGTCGCCATGTAGCGGCGGCCGCTCTTGTAACGCGAAGCCAGGTGGTCCTTGTCGCCCAGATACTGGAAATACTCTTCATCGAGCAGGTTCTGAGCGTCGATGGTGACCGACCAGTTCTCGTTGAAGGTGTACCCGAAGCTGGCGCCCAGTTCGGCGTAGTCGTCCACGCTGGCCGGTGCCGAGCCTGCGACGTAGCCGCCGGCCAGATAGCTGTCGCGCCAGTTGTAGGTCAGGCGGGCGTTGATCGGACCCTTTTCGTAGTACGGGCTGAACGCGACCGAGTTGCGCGACTGGTAGGGCAGCGCATCACCGGAGTTGTTCTCACCGTTGGCGTAGGTGTAGTTGGCCGTCAAGCCGAAGCCGCTCTCGCCGAAGGGCTGCTGGTAGCTGAGGTTGAAGCCCTTGACGTGGCCGCTGCCGGCATTGCGCGGACGCTGGATGCTGTAGTCGCAGTAGCCGTCGGCCGCACAGCCGTTGGTGCCCACGATGTTGGACCAGGTGGCCGGCGAGGTATCGCGGATCGAGTTGTACTGGCGCTCGGTGACGGCGCTGGTATCGATGTAGTTGTCGATCTTCTTGTAGAACAGCGACCAGGCCACCACCGACTGCGGCGCGAAGTAGTACTCGGCCGACAGGTTGTAGTTCCAGGACTCATACGGCGACAGGGCCGCATTGCCGCCACTGCCGGTCAGGGTGGTGTCGTTGAGGAAGGTGTTGTTCACCATCTGGTTGTACGGCGCCCACGCGATGACCTTGCTGGCGCCGAAGCGGAACACCCAGTCGCTGTCGGTGTCGTAGACCAGGTTGACCGAGGGCAGCAGGAAGTCTTCCTTCTTGGTCTGGGTCTGCCACTTGCTGTCCAGGTCGGTCAGGGTGGGGGTGCCGCCGTAGACGAAGCCGCTGCCGGCCGTCTTGGAATCCACGTAGCGCACGCCAACGTTGCCGCGTACCGGGCCGTTGGAGAAGTTCAACTGCGCATAGGCGGCGTTGTTGGTCTGCTCCAGCGCCCAGCTGTTGTTGAGGTAGCTGGCCGGATCCGGGTTGGCGAAGTCCAGCGGGCTGCCCTTGACCCAGTTCAGCACGTTGTCACGGCCAACCTGGATATGACGGCCCTGGCCGTCGGCGAAGCCCTGGATGTCGGTCAGCCCGATGGTGCCGACGTCGGCCAGGGTGCCCGGACGCACGCCGCCATACACGTTCAGATCAAAGCTCTCTTCGTGCTTGCCGTGGCGAACGCCGAACTGCAGCTGGTTGAAGATGCTGTCGAACTGCACATTGAAGTCCAGCTGTGCGTAGGTGTCCTTGCTGTCGGTGGAGAAGATGCCGTTGTTGCCGAACCAGCCACCGGCCGAACCCCAGTTGGCCGGATTGCGGGCCGCATCGGGGTTGTCGAAGGTGATGCCCTTGTCCAGGTTCCAGCTGAAACCACCGTTGTAGAACGGCTCGATGAAGTACTGGGCCAGGTCCTTGTTCTCGGACTTGCTCTGGCCGGCCTGGCCGCTGATGCCCCAGCCCTCGCCCTTCCAGGCGCCACGCAGGTCCAGACCCTTGGTGGTCACTTCGGATTCGCGCACGTTGTTGTCGTAGATCACCGTGCCGCTGTTGGCGGTGGCACTGGCGTTGGAGTGGCCGCTGTTGACCACGCCGTTGCGCACATCGCCGAGCTGGTTCACCGCACCGATGGTGCCGGGATTCCAGGTCAGGAAGGAGTACATCGACTGGTTGTAGTTGTCGAAGTTTTCCTTGATGTACAGGCCGCTCAGGTTGAACTCAAGCTCATCGGTCGGCTTGAACTGCAGGTTGACCACGGCGCTGTCGCGCTTGCGGTCCTGCTGGAACCACGCCGCATTGACCGAGTTGGGCACATCCGCGTTCGGGTCCACGCCCGGCGCATTGGTGAAGGTAGAGGCCTTGGCGTACCCGAACACTTCCATGCCTTGGCGGTCCACGCGCTCTTCATAGTGCTGCGCGGCCACGTTGATGCCGAAGGTTTCCTCGTCGTTCTTCCAGCTGTAGATCGCCGAGGCGTTCGGCTTGCCCTTGCTGGCCTGGTCGCTGTAGCTGTAGCCGATCGAGGCGGCCACTTCATTGGCGCGCATGTCCAGCGGCTGACGGGTGTGCATCAGGATCGTGCCGCCCAGGCTGCCTTCGGTCAGGCGCGCTTCGGAGGACTTGATGACTTCCATGCGGCCCAGGATCAACGGCGACAGCAGGGTGTAGTCGAAGCCGCGGTTGGGCTGCTCGCCGTACAGCCAGATCGCCTGCGCGACCGGGTGGCCATCCAGGAAGGACAGGTTGAGGCTGGGGTCGGTGCCGTCGATGCTGACCCGCTCACCCTGGCCGAAGCGACGGTCCAGCGAGATGCCTGGCAGCTGCGACAGCGCCTCGGCCACGTTGGTGCTGGGGAACTTGCCGATGTCCTCGGCGGTGATCGCCTCGGAAATGGTCACGTTGTTGCGCTTGGTATCCAGCGACTTTTCCAGGCTGGCGCGGATACCCACCACGCTGACCGTGTCCAGGTCGGTGGGGGTGGTCGAGGTTTCCTGCGCCTGCGCGCCGAACACCAGACAGCTGAAAATGGCTGCCGAAAGCAGACTCTTGCGGTGGTTCATGATGTCTCTCCTCATCAATCCGATGGTTCGCCGGCGACGGCGTGTCTTCTTGCGTCTGGTACGACTTTGCCGCGCGCCCTGGACGGGGCGCGCAATGGGTGCCACGTACTGCGTATTGCCTTCCCCTGCGCGCCGTCAGGCGTTCGGGTGGTCCCTATGTCCCAGGTACCAGCTGGCGGCGCCGATGACGCCCAGCTGCCCGTGCTCGACCACCTTCACGGGAATGCGTTCCAGCGCCTCGCGCATCGGTCCCTTGTTGAGGTACCGCTCGACGAAGGTGCTGTTCAACAGGAAATCGCGGATCTGCGGCAGGATGCCGCCGGCCAGGTAGACCCCGCCGGTGACGCCGTACTGCAGCGCCATGTCACCGATCGTGCTGCCGAGCAGGCCGCAGAACACGTCCAGGCTCTGCCGCGCGAGCGGGTCCTGATCGGCCACGGCGGCGGCGGTGATCGCATCGGGGGTGGTCAACGTCGGTGCGTGGCCGTTCAACGCGCACAGGGCGCGATACAGATTCATCAGGCCGGGTCCGGACAGCGCTTGCTCCACCGAGACGTGCGAGCGCTCGCGCAGCATCTGCCGCACGATCGCCATCTCCAGTTCGGTGGTGGTGGCCAGGGTCGGCTGGCCGGCTTCGGTGGCCAGGACCACGGCGCCGTGCGCGGTAGGAATCCATACCGCCGCGCCGAGGCCGGTGCCGGGGCCGACCACCAGGGTCGGGCCGCGCGGGGCGGTGGCCGGGCCGGTCAGCTGCAGCACGCCGCTGGCGTCGACCTGGGCGGCGGCGTAGGCCACGGCCTCGAAGTCATTGACGATGTAGACCTGATCCAGGCCGACGTCCCGCTCGATCTGTCGCGCCGACAGCGGCCAGGGCAGGTTGGCGGTGATCACCGTGCCGTCTTCACGTGCATAGCCGGCAGTGGCGACGACGCAGTGTGCCGGGCGCGGGCCATCGGCCAGGAATTCGGACAGGATCGCGCTGAGGCCGGCGTAGTCGGCATTGCGGAATTTGCGGTAGTCCAGCAGCTGCACCGGATGGTCCGGATCCGCGCTGGCCTGGACCCGGCCCACCCGGACATGCGTGCCACCCACGTCGGCGGCCAGGAACGGCGGCATCGCGGCGGACGGGGCATGGGCCGGTACAGCGTGGGCGGCGTTGGTCACACGGACTCCATCGGTTGGGCACGGCCAGGGCTGGCCCGGCGATTGAGGCGGAGTCTGTAATCGTTCTGACAACGATGTCAACGATAACCTCACACTTTCGATGCTGCGCCGCAACGGGTGCTGCCATGGGAAAACGTTTTCATCCAACGGCCGTCATGTTTTTGCAAACTGCTTGGAAACAGGGGCCAAGCTCCGGTCTGGCGAGCCGTGCCGGGTTTTTGCGCAGATGCAGCACGGGGTTTTTGCCGGACGCCAGTCAAACCAGTTGTTGACAAACCCGGCAGCGGCGACGAATAAATGTGACAACGTTGTTCCCAGCCACTCTTCCGACGCCGCATCGCGCGCCGTCGATGCAGGAGCCTTCTTGATGTCTGCCGTGCCTGCTGCCTCCGCGCGTTCGAGCGTGCTTACCTCGATCCTGATCATCGGCGTGCTGTTCTTCCTGATCGGCTTCTTCACCTGGCTCAACGGCCCGCTGATCACCTTCGTCAAACTGGCCTTCGAGCTGGACGAGGTCGGCGCCTTCCTGGTGCTGATGGTCTTCTACCTGTCCTACTTCTTCCTGGCACTGCCGGCCTCGTGGATCCTCAAGCGCACCGGCATGAAGAAAGGCCTGAGTCTGAGCCTGCTGGTGATGGCGGCCGGTGCGGTGGTGTTCGCCCACTTCGCCCAGCAGCGCTGGTATCCCGGCGCACTCAGCGGTCTGTTCGTCATCGGCAGCGGGCTGGCCCTGTTGCAGACCGCGGTCAATCCATACATCAGCATCCTTGGCCCGATCGAGACCGCCGCCCGGCGCATTGCGCTGATGGGCATCTGCAACAAGATCGCCGGCATGCTCGCCCCGGTGCTGATCGGCACGCTGGTGCTGCACGGCATCGGCGATCTGGATGCGCAGGTGAAGGTCGCCGATGCGGCCGCCAAGACGGTGCTGCTCAATGACTTCGCCGCCAAGATCCAGCTGCCGTACATGGCCATGGCCGGGCTGCTGGTGGTGCTGGCGGTCGGCGTGCTGTTCTCGCCCCTGCCCGAATTGAAGACCGCTGAAGCCAATGCCACGCCGGCCCGCGCGCCGGGCGTTGCCGAGCGCACCAGTATCTTCCAGTTCCCGCACCTGTGGCTGGGCGTGCTGTGTCTGTTCGTCTACGTCGGCGTGGAAGTGATGGCCGGCGATGCGATCGGTACCTACGGTCACGGCTTCGACCTGCCGTTGGACCAGACCAAGATGTTCACCTCGATCACCTTGGGCGCGATGCTCATCGGTTATCTGGCCGGTCTGGCGCTGATCCCGCACCTGGTCTCGCAGTCGCGCTATCTGAGCATCTCGGCGGTGCTGGGCGTGCTGTTCTGCATCGGCGCGCTGCTCACCCACGGCTATGTATCGGTCGGCTTCGTGGCCGCGCTGGGCTTTGCCAACGCGATGATGTGGCCGGCGATCTTCCCGCTGGCGATCCGCGGGCTGGGCCGCTTCACCGAGACCGGCTCGGCGCTGCTGGTGATGGCCATTGCCGGTGGCGCGATCATTCCCCAGCTGTTTGCCGTGCTCAAGCAGCACTTCGACTTCCAGTGGGTGTTCGCCGGCCTGATGGTGCCCTGCTACCTGTACATCCTGTTCTACTCGATGCGCGGCCACCGGGTCGGGCTGTCCCGCGACGGGCAGTGATCGGCGATCATGGAGGCTCAACCGGTCAGCCAGGGAAAAACGATGCGCAGAGCGACCATCAAGGATGTCGCCGAACGGGCCAAGGTATCGCTGAAGACGGTCTCGCGGGTCATCAACAACGAGCCCTCGGTGATGCAGGCCACGCGCGCGCGTGTGCTGCGTGCGATCGCCGAGCTGGACTACGAGCCTGATCCGGCCGCGCGCAACCTGCGCACCGGCACCACGCTGGTGGTCGGGCTGGTCTACGACAACCCCAATCCGTACCACATCATCGGCGTGCAGAACGGCGTGCTTGCGGCGTGCCGCGAAACCGGCTTCGGGCTGCAGATCCATCCCTGCGATTCCAGTTCGCCGATGCTGGCCGAGGAACTGGCGGACTGGGTGCAGCGTTCGCGCCTGGCCGGGTTGGTGCTGACTGCGCCGATGTCCGAGCGCAAGGATCTGGTGGCCGCACTCACCGCACGCGGGATCAAGCTGGTGCGCATCATCGCCGCCACCGCCGATCCCGAGGATGGTGCCTGTGTGTTCGTCGACGACCGCGAGGCCGCCTATGAAATCACCGAGCATCTGATCCAGCTCGGGCACCAGCGCATCGGGTTCCTGTGGGGCGGTAGCTCGCACCGTTCCAGTGGCGAGCGCTACGCCGGCTATGAAGCGGCACTGCGCGATTACGGCATGACCATCGACAAGCACCTGGTGGTGCAGGGCGACTACACCTTCGATGACGGCTTCCGCGGCGCGCGCCGCCTGTTGGCGCTGCGCGAACCGCCCACGGCGATCTTTGGTTCCAACGATGAAATCGCTGCCGGTGTGCTGGCGGCGGCTAAGTCCACAGGCATGAACGTGCCTTACGACCTGTCCATTGCCGGTTTCGAGGACAGCCCGTTCTCGCGCCAGTCGTGGCCGCCGCTGACCACGGCCAAGCAGGCCACCGAAGACATTGCCCGGCATGCCGCGCGCCTGTTGATCGCGCAGCTGCGCAGCGATGCCTATGACGACGCGCCGCTGCAGCTGCAGAACCAGGGTTTCGTGCCGCAGCTGGTGGTGCGTGGCTCCACCGCGCCGATGCGCCCGCAGGGTGCACGGCTTCCCTCTCCTGAAACGACCTGAGTTCCCATGTCCCTGCCTGCTCCCCACGACACCCTGATGTACCGCGAAGCCGCGGAAGCCGCCGATGTGATCGCCGCGCAGTTTGCGCGCAACCAGGTGGCCGTGGAGACGCTGGCCGCCAGCCTGCGCGCGGCGCCGCCGCCGTTCGTGGTGACCTGCGCACGGGGCAGTTCCGATCATGCCGCCACCTACGCCAAGTACCTGCTGGAAACCCGGCTCGGGCTGGTCACCGCCTCGGCCTCGCCGTCGGTGGGCTCGGTCTACGAAGCACCGCTGAAGCTGCGCGGCGCGCTGTACATCGTGATCTCGCAGTCGGGCAAGAGCCCGGACCTGTTGCGCAACGCCGAGGCCGCACGTGCCGCTGGCGCGCGCGTGGTGGCGCTGGTCAATGTCGAGGATTCGCCGCTGGCGCAGTTGGCCGAGACGGTGATTCCGCTTGGCGCCGGCGCCGAGCGCAGCGTGGCGGCGACCAAGAGCTATCTCGCCTCGCTGTCGGCCATCCTGCAGCTGGTGGCGTATTGGACCCAGGATGTCGGGCTGATCGCCTCGCTGCGCGCGCTGCCCGATGCACTGCGCGAGGCCTGGAACAGCGACTGGTCGTCGCTGACCGATGACCTGGTGCCGGCCCACAACCTGTTCGTGCTTGGCCGCGGTCTTGGCCTGGCCGCGGCGCAGGAAGCGGCGCTGAAGTTCAAGGAAACCTGTGGCCTGCACGCCGAGGCCTACAGCTCGGCCGAGGTCAAGCACGGCCCGATGGCGCTTGTTGGCCCGGGCTTCCCGGTGCTGGCCTTTGCCCAGCCGGATGAAACCGGCGCCGGCACCCGTGCGGTGCTGGGCGAGTTCGCTGCGCGCGATGCGCAGGTGTGGCTGGCCGATGTCGGTGGTGACCTGCCGCTGCCGGTCGCGCCGCACCCGGCCTGCGCCCCGCTGCTGACCATCCAGAGCTTCTACCGCGCGATCAATGCGCTGGCGCTGCGCCGTGGCCACAACCCGGATCTGCCGCCGCATCTGAACAAGGTGACGGAAACCGTCTGATGAAAACTGTCCTGCGCAATGCCCGCATCCTGGCCGGTGACGACTTCCGCGACGACCTGGCGATCGTGATCGAAAGCGGCCGGATCACCGCGCTCATCTCCGATGCCGCGCCCATGCTCGGCCAGGCCGATGAGCAGGTGGATCTGGGCGGTGGCTGGCTGCTGCCCGGTTTCATCGATGCGCAGGTCAACGGTGGCGGTGGCGTGTTGTTCAACAACCACCCGGATGTCGCCACGCTGCGCACGCTGGCACAGGCGCACCGCCGCTTCGGCACCACCGGTCTGCTACCCACCCTGATCAGCGACGACGTGCAGGTGATGCGCGCGGCCATCGCCGCGACCCGCCAGGCCATCAGCGAGGGCGTGCCGGGCGTGCTCGGCATTCATCTGGAAGGGCCGTACATCGCCCCGGCGCGCAAGGGCACGCACGATCCGGCCAAGTTCCGCGTGCCGGACGCCGCCGAGATCGCCTTGGCCGCCTCGCTGGACAACGGCGTCACGCTGCTCACGCTGGCGCCCGAGCGGGTGCCGCTGGAGAGCATCCGCGCGCTGGTGGAGCGTGGCGTGGTGGTGGCGGCCGGGCACACCGCAGCCAGCTACGAGGAAGCGCGTGCGGGCCTGGAGGCCGGCATCCGTGGCTTCACCCATCTGTACAACGCGATGTCGCCGCTGACCGGTCGCGAGCCGGGTGCAGTGGGCGCTGCCCTGGAAGACCGCGACAGCTGGGTGGGTATCATCGCCGACGGCGTGCATGTGCACCCGGCCAGCCTGCGGGTGGCGCTGGCCGCCAAGCCGCGTGGCAAAGTCATGCTGGTCACCGATGCGATGCCGCCGGTGGGGGCGGATGATCCCAGTTATGAGCTCTATGGCGAGGTGATCACCGCGGTCGACGGCGTGGTGCGCAATGCTGCCGGCTCACTGGCCGGCTCAGCACTGGACATGGCCACTGCGGTACGCAACAGCGTGCAGCTGCTGGGCGTCCCGCTGGCCGAGGCGGCGCGCATGGCCTCGACCTATCCCGCGCAGTTCCTGAATCTGGATGACCGTTACGGACACATCGCCGAGGGCCATCATGCCGATCTGGTGCTGCTCGATGATGCCCTGCAGGTACGCAGCACCTGGATCGCCGGGCAGCGCGAAGACGTATGAGTGCCGCGCCGTCGGGGCGGATGGGATCGATTGACGCACTGCGCGGCCTGACCGTCGCGGCGATGCTGCTGGTCAACAATCCCGGTGACTGGAGCCATGTCTACGCGCCGCTGCTGCACGCGGACTGGCATGGCTTCACCCCGACCGACCTGATCTTCCCGCTGTTCCTGTTCATCGCAGGCGTCTCAATGGCCTTCAGCCTGGCCCCGCGCGCCACCGACCCGGCCATGCGTGCGGCGCTGGTGCGTGGGGTACTGCAACGCGCGCTGCGCATCCTGATCGCCGGTGCGCTGCTGCACCTGATGGCGTGGTGGCTGTTTGAATTACCCGCGTATCGCCTGTGGGGCGTACTGCAGCGGATCGCCCTGTGCGTGGCGGTGGTCGGTGTGCTGGCGGTCTACACGCAGGCGCGGACGCAATGGGGGGTGATCGTGGGATTGCTGGCGGCCTACGCCGCCATCCTCCTTTCTGCCCATTCGCTGGCGCCATGGGTCAATCCAGCCAGCCGCCTGGATACCGCGCTGTTCGCCCCATTTCTCTATAAATACTCAGCGCTGACCGGCCTGGGTCATGACCCGGAAGGCCTGCTGAGCAGCCTCGGCGCGGTTGCCACCACGCTGCTCGGCCTGCGCGCGGGTGCGTGGTTGCGTGCCGGTCAAACGGTCCACTTGGCCACGCTCGCGCTGGCCTGCCTGGCCGTCGGTGCACTGGCCACGCTGTGGCTGCCGCTCAACAAGCAACTCTGGACCCCCAGCTTCGTGCTCTGGACCGGTGGCCTGTCCGTGGTCGCGCTGGTGCTGGCGAACCTGTTGATCGACCGCTGGGGTATGCCCGCACTGGGCCGCCGCTTCGGGGTGAATGCAATCGCCGCTTACCTTGGGTCCTCGGCAATGGCGCTGGTCCTGGGCGCGACAGGCATCTGGGCTTGGGCGTTCCATGCACTGGAGCGTGTGGTACCGCAGGCACCGATGTTGGCCTCGCTGATGTGTGCTGTGGGCTTCGTCGCGCTCTGGTGGGGCGTTGTGTGGGCGCTGGATCGTCGGCGTGTCTATCTGAAGATCTGAGCGTCGCCGGGCCCGCACATGAATTTTACGTTCACATCACGGTTGAGCAGTAAAAGTACCTACGCCGGTCATCCGTAAAAGCACTGGGCCGTTGCTGTCCTCCTTCTGCTGAACAGGAAAGGTACATGCGCCAGACGCTCGTTTGGCCGGCACGACCGCTGCTGGCTGTCCAGATTTCGCACCTGCTGCAGGTCGGCCGACGAAGTGCGCTGGGCACTGTGTTGATTGCCGGGGCCTTCCCGGCCTGGGCGGGGTGTGACAACCCAGTGCCGACCACCGGCCAGACCGTGACCTGCTCCAACCAGCTGCCCAATCCAGACACGGTGCCGGTTACGGGGGCGGCGGGCAGCAGCAACATCACCATCAACGTCCTCGGCAATGCACAGCTCGCACCGACCAGCGGCACGGCGATCACGTTGCAGCCGGGCGGCGGCGGTCATCTGATCACCAACGACGGCAGCATCATCGCGCAAGCCGGGCGCGGCCTGCAGCTGGATGCCGCCTCGACGGTGATCAATCGCGGGGTGATCAGCGGCAGTACGGGCGGCATCGTGTTCGGTGTTGGCAATGACCGGCTGGACATGCTGGCCGGCAGCATCCGCGGTGGCGTCGCGCAGGGCGCCGGCAACGACACCTTGGTGGTACGCGGCGGTGTCATCGACAGCGTCGACCAGGGCGATGGTGTTGACGTGATGGAGATCAGTGGCGGCACCATCACCGGCGCGGTGCAGCAGGGCGGTGGCCAGGATGTGTTCGTGATGACCGGCGGCACTATCGGTGCGCTGCTTCAGGGTGATGGCACTGACCGTTTCCGCATGACCGGCGGGCAGATCATCGGCGGCTTCGACGATGGCGACTATGCCGAGATGACCGGTGGCCGCATCGGCCGGGTCAACATGAAGCTGGAGAACAACACCTTCGACATGTCCGGCGGCACGATCGACGGCAACCTTGTCACCGGCTTCGGCAACGACACGATCATCCTCTCCGAGGGCTACATCGGCGGCAACATCAGCGTCAGCGGTGGCGATGATGCGATCACCATCACCGGCGGCACGGTGCGCGGCGAGATCCGCGCCAGCACCGGCAACGATCGGCTGGACTGGTCCGGTGGCGGCGTGGTGTACGGCACGGTGGACATGGGCGAGGGCAACGACGTCACCACACTGAGCAACCTCAACAACAGCCACCTCGGCGCGATTCCGCTGTTCACCGGTGGGCTTGGCACCGATCTGCTCACGATGAACAACGTCAAGACCAGCGGTGTCTCGCGCCTCACCGGCTGGGAGCAGATCAACCTGCGCCAGGACAGCCAGCTGACCTTCGATGGCGATCTGGTGCTCTCCGACTTCACCACCACCGGCGGCACGCTGGACATCGACAGCACCAGTACCGTCTTCGCCGGCGGCTTCAACGCCACCGTGCGCACGTTCACCGCCGGGCAGCAGGTCAATGTCATCAATGCCGGACGCATCGACCTGAGCAATGGCAGCAATGGCCCGGGCGATGCATTCACCATTGCCGGCAACTATGTGGGCAACAACGGCGGGGTGTATCTGCAGTCAGTGTTGGCCGGTGACGGCGCGCCATCGGATCGGCTGGTGATCTCCAATGGCGTGGCCAGCGGCAGCACCGGCCTGGGTATCCTCAATGTCGGTGGCGGCGGTGCGGCGACGCTGGCTGATGGCATCCTGGTGGTGCAGTCGATCAACGGCGCGAGCACCGCGCCGAATGCATTTGCGTTGTACAACCCGATCGCGGCGGGAGCCTTCGAGTATTTCCTGTTCAAAGGCGGCGTCAGTGACGGCAGCAGCGAGAACTGGTACCTGCGTTCGACGCTGGTGGCGGGCGTCTCGCCGGCCCCATCGCCCGCACCACCGGGCGTACCGACAGTGACGCCGCCCCCGCCACCGCCGGAGAGCACCGGTACGCCCCCGCCCCCGCTGACCCCGCCGCCGTCACCGGATCTGCCCGAGAATCCGGACCCGCTGGCCCCGGAGCCCGCCCCACCGCCGCCACCGCCCGAACCAGCACCGGTCGCCCCACCACAGACCGATACCCCGCCGCCGGTGCCGACCACGCCGGCCGCCGTGCCGGGTCCGCTGGCAGTACCGCCGACACCCGGTGCTGTGCCGGCCGAAGGCGACATCGTTCCGTTGTACCGCGTGGAGGCGGCCACCTACGCGGCGGTGCCGCCGCTGCTGCGTGAGACCAGCCTGCTCAGCCTGGGCACCTTCCACGAGCGGCAGGGCGAGCAGAGGCTGCTGGCTGGGCAGGGCGGGTTCCGCGCGGCGTGGGCGCGGATGATTGGGCAGAGCCATGAGCAGCATTGGGAAGGCGATGCCAAGCCCAGCTTCGACGGTGACATCCAGGGCGTCCAGGCCGGTGTGGATCTGTTCGCCCATGCCGATGAACGCCATCGCGACCAGTTCGGCGTGTTCGTCGGGCGCACGCGCGCGCAGGGCAACGTCAACGGCTTTGCGATCGGCTGGGACAATGTGGCCGTGGGCCGCACGCGCCTGGACGACAAGCACGTCGGCCTGTACTGGACCCGCGTTGGCAGTGCCGGTGGCTACCTGGACGCCGTGGTCATGCAGAGCCGCTACGACGGCAATGCGTGGTCGGCGCGCGGCCTTGGGATTGATCTGCGCGGTGACGGCACTACCGCCTCACTGGAGATTGGCAAGCCGCTGCTGCAGCTCGGGCAGTCCGCTTGGTGGCTGGAGCCGCAGGCGCAGGTGATCTGGCAGCGCAGTGCGCTGGATGACAGCGCGGACCGCATCTCCACGATCAGCTACGACAACGACAACGCGTGGACTGGCCGTGTCGGCCTGCGTCTGGCAGCCGACTACAACCTCGCCGGCAATGGCTGGCAGCCGTACCTCAAAGTGAACTACTGGCAGACCTTCGATGGCGAGGATCGCATCACGTTCGGTACCAATGAGCTGACCAATCAGCAGGCCGCCCGCGCACTGGAAGTTGGCGTCGGTGTGGTCGCGCGCTTCAATGCCAATGTCAGTGCGTATGCGGTGGCGGACTACACGCGCGATCTGGAAAGCAGCGATCAGAAGGAGCGCAAGAGCATCGAGGGGAACATCGGCGTGCGCTTCGATTGGTGATGAAACGCCACGCAGGCATCGATCAGCGCGTACGCACCGCGCTGATCGCCTTCACCCGTTCCTTGGCCAGCGCCTCACCCACCGCCGGGCCCTTCAATCCGCTCAGATCCAGATCGCGCGCCTGCACCGCCAGCGCTGCCTGGTGCAGGCGTTTGAGCGTCTCACCCTGTGGGTAATCGCTGTCCTCGAAGCCCAGCCGGCCGCGCTTGTCGGCTTCACAACACAGCGCGATCTGCGCAATGCGCTCGGGACGGCGGAATCCATCGCAGCGGCCGAGCAGTTCCAGAACGGTCGCGTCGCGCAGTTCATCGATGCGGTGCACGTTGAGATGATCGCGGCAGACCGCTTCGGCCAGCTGGCGGTGATCGAGCGGTACCTTCAGGCGTTCGGCCAGCCCACGCAGCGGGGCGACGCCGCGCTGCTCATGCATGATGTGGCGCGGCCATTCGGCCGGCGGCGTCAGGCCTTTGCCAAGGTCGTGGGTCAGTGCGGCGAAGCCGATCAGGTCATCGCCCGGCGCCAGCTGCGCGGCCATGTCGCTCACCATTTCCTGGTGCACGCCGGTATCGACTTCCGGATGGAACTCCGCGCGCTGGGGTACGCCGTAGAGGGCCTCCAGCTCGGGCAGGATCGCGCCAAGGGCGTGGGCGTCATGCAGAGTGCGCAGGAACGCGGAGGGCCGCGCGGAGGTGAGGGCACGGCGCAGTTCCTGCCACACGCGCTCGGGCACCAGCGCGTCGAGCTCGCCACTGGCGGCGACCTCCCGCATCAGCGCCATCGTCTCGTCGGCCACGGTGAAGCCCAGCGGTGCGAAGCGCGCCATGAAGCGGGCCGCACGCAGCACCCGCAGCGGATCCTCGACGAAGGCCGGGCCGACATGGCGCAGCACGCGCTGCTCGATGTCGCGCACGCCGCCATACGGATCCACCCGTTCACCGGTGGCTTCATCGCAGGCGATCGCGTTGATGGTGAAATCGCGGCGCTGCAGGTCCTCTTCCAGCGTCACCGCGGGATCGGCATCGACCACGAAGCCGCGATAGCCGCGGCCGGATTTACGCTCGGTGCGGGCCAGCGCATATTCCTCACCGGTATCAGGATGGAGGAACACCGGGAAATCGCGGCCCACGGCCTTGTACCCCTGCGCTTCCATCTGCGCCTGGGTAGCGCCGACCACGACCCAGTCGCGGTCGCCGGGAGCATGCTGCAAGAGGCGGTCGCGCACGGCGCCGCCAACCAGATAGATTTTCATGTGCCCATGATGCCGCAGTGGACCAAGACCATGCCAACCGGTGCTGCCGGATTCTGCGGCGCCGGCTGGCATACCGGCGCCAGTCAATCCCCGCCCTTGTCGGCGTTGGCCGCGCAGGCGAAGGTCTTGCGCTTGACCTGCAGGCGCCCGTTCATGCGGTCGGTCACCGGCAGCGCGTCACCGTTCAAGCGCCAGTCGTAGATGACGCTGAAGGCCAGAATACGCGCGACGTACTCGCGGGTTTCCTTGTAGCTGATCGTTTCGATCCAGATGTCCGGATCGAAACCCGGGCGCTGCGACAGCCAGCGGGCGGTCGGGGTCGGGCCGGCGTTGTAGGCGGCGATGGTGACGTAGGGCAGGCCGTCGTACTTGTTCATCAGCTGGCGCAGGTACGCGGTGCCAATGGCGATGTTGGTATCGGCGTCGTACAGGCTGGCGGCGCCACCGTAGTTGGTCAGGCCGATCGATTTGGCCACGGCCGCGCCAGTGGCGGGCAGGACCTGCATCAGGCCCATCGCGTTGGCCGGCGAGCGCGCCTTCGGATTGAAGATGCTCTCGGCGCGGATTTCCGCAGCCACCCAGGCCGGGTCGATGGCGTTGCGTGCGGACTCACGGCGGATGCTGTCGTCGTGGTGCAGCGGGAAGCGCAGCGAGTACAGGCGCTGCTCGTCCGGGGACTTGCCGAGCGAGAACACCGCACGGTCGAACCAGCCGTTGTCGCGGGCGACTTCCACGGCAAGGCGACGCTGCGTGTTGTCGTAGCGGCTCAGGGCGTCGTTCCACTCGGCCACGGCCCAGCCCGCACGTTCGATCTTGAACAGTTCCATGGCGCGCACGATCGCCGGGTCGCGGGCGACCGCCGCCTGCGCCTGGGCGCTGTCATTGGGCTCCCACGGGCACAGCGTGTAGTTCTGGCCGAGCTGGTCGGCGGCCAGGAAACCATGGAAGGTGGCCGCGCGGGCGGCTTCACGGAAGACGGCCTGCGCTTCACTGCGTTTGCCGGTCTTGTCCAGCATGCGCGCTTCGAAATAGCGCCAGCGCGAGTCGGCGCGCTGGGTCGGGCCCATCTTGCGGATCGCGGTCAGTGCCGCCGACCAGTCGCCGCGCGACAACGCTTCGCGCGTGCGCCATTCGTGCAGGCGTTCGTCGTAGGCGGATTCGGGGACGGCATTGAGGCGACGGGCGGATTCCGGGCCATACGAGGCCACCGTCCACAGCGCGATCTGGTACAGCACCTGTGCACGCTGCGCGGCGCTCAACTGCAGGGCGTCGGCGTACTGCGGCAACTGCTGCTCGGTAGCGCCCGGATCGGCCTTGGCCAGCTTGGCCAGGCCATCGGTGGCGATGCGCCGGCTGCGCTCATTGCGCGGCCAGTTCAGTGCACTCGCATTGGGCTTGTCGACGAAGGCGGCATAGGTGTTGGCCAGCGCGAGATCGGTGGCGGGCAGACCGCGCGCGGCACTGCGCATCACCGCCGGCTGCTGCTCATCGGCTGCGGCGTCGATACGTGCCCAGCGTAGCTCGGCGCTCAGGCCACCCTTGGCCTCCAGTACCGCGAATACCGGGTCGCAGGCATCAGGCAACGATTTGCCGGTGCTGCGCCAGATCGCCTGCGCCTCGCTCACCCACTGCGCATCGGCCTTGCCGGTGGCCTGGCGCGCATTGAGCTGGGCGCAGCGCAGGCCGACGTTGGAGGTGTCGGTCCAGTTGGCCAGCAGCGTCGGCCAATCCTGGCGCCGCGCCACCGCAGGCAGCCACACATTGCGGAAGCTGGTGGCCACCGCCTGGCCGTTGTAGCGCTTCAGGAAATCCTGGGCCTGCGTATTGCTGACGGTGTCGATGTTGCGCCGCAGGTTCGCGAATTCGACCCAGCCGTACAGCGGGTGCCGGCTCAATGCGGCCGCCTGGGCCGGGTCGAACTGGCCGCGCTCGGCATTGTCGATGACGGCTTTGAGCTGCGCGCGCTGCGCATCCAGGTTCTGGGCATCGGCTACCGGGCTGACGCCGGTGCAGGCCAGCAGGACGGTCGCGCTGAAGAAATAGAAGGGAAGTCGAGTCATGCCGGAAAGCATAACGGCGCGGGGTGAAAGGGAGTGAGGGCAAGCCGACTCGAGGATGAACGGCGCCTGCGCCCGGCAGCGTCCGGAAATGCAGACCAGATCACAGACCGCAACGCGCGCCGAGGCTGGAATGGATGCGCGGCATCGTGCCGTACGGAGGACCCCATGCAGCTCAGGACCGTGTGGTTGTTCGGGACGTTGACGACCCTTGGGCTCGCGATGCCCCTGCCGGGCCAGGCCGATGGCCTTATCGAATGCAACAACTGTGCATCCCCGGAGCAGGTCGCGCTTGCCAGCGGCCCCGGGCTGACCGAAGCCGCGTTCCTGCGGAACGTGGCGGCGGTGATGGATGCTGAGCAGGCAGAGCGCGACGCCGAACGCCTCCGTCAACCGCCTCCTGAGAAAAAAGAGTGAGCCCGTGGCGAAAGCAGCGGCGGGTGGGGCACCGCATTTCAGCCGATCACGACGCGCAGCACGTCACGCAGATCCCGTTTTTTTCGATATCCCTGTGCAGCTCTTTCGCGCGGTCTCCCGTTGACGCCGTCCTGCCCGGTTGGCGGGATGTCTGACCGCCAGCGCCTTTAAAAACAAGGCGTTCGCTGCAGCGCACGGCCGATCCATGCAATCCACTCCGCTTGGTTTCGCCCAGTCGGCTTTGTCGATTCCGCGTGAAAGAGTGTCGCCCGTCACGTCGAACTGTTTACCGTTTGTTTACAAAGGAGACACTGCCGCCATGCAGGGGGGGCGCGGCAGCCCAGCCCGACATTCCTTTGGAGAGAGAGCGAATGAACAACCTGCATCACCGCCCGCTGGCGGTTGCCGTCTCGTTGTGCCTGCTGTTGGCTGCACCGGCGTTGGCCAGCGCACAGGACGCGCCCCGCAGTACGACCGATCTTGACCGGGTGGAAGTCACCGGCAGCCGCATCAAGCGGGCCGAGGTGGAAGGCCAGGTACCGATCCAGACCCTGACCCGCACCGAGATCGAACGCACGGGTCTTACCTCGATCGGCGATGTGCTGCAGCAGCTGACCGGCTCCGGTTCGGCGCTCAATGCGAAGTTCAATTCCTCGGGCAACTTCGGCTTCCCACCCGATGGCAGCGGTGTGGGCGCGGGCTCGGCGCAGGTCGATCTGCGTCATCTGGGCGCCAAGCGCGTGCTGGTCCTGGTCGACGGCATCCGTTGGGTCAACGAATCCTCCGCCTCCGGCGTGGGGGCGGCGACAGACTTGAACACCATCCCGCTGGCCATCGTCGAGCGCATCGAAGTGCTCGAAGATGGTGCTTCATCGCTGTATGGCTCCGACGCCATCGCCGGTGTGGTGAACATCATCACCCGCCGCGAATTCGACGGCGCGCAGGTGACGATGAACTACGGCGAGTACAGCAAGGGCGACGGCACCCAGAAGGGCGTGGACCTGGCCTGGGGCACCAGCGGCGACCGCTACAGCCTGTTCCTGAGCGCCAGCTGGACCAAGCAGGACCCGGTATATGCGCGCGATCGCGAGCAGTCGCGCTTTCCGATTCCGGGTACAGGGCTGGCCTTCGGCAGTGGCGGCATTCCGCAGGGGCGCTTCGCCTTCGTGGACCCCAACACCGGCGCCAGCCAGAACATCGTGCCCAACACCGGCGTGAGCAATCCGCGCTATGACGGCACTGCCGGTTGCAACCGCAGCGATGATTACCACTGCTTCACCTCGGCCGACCGCTTCAACTTCGCCGAGTACAACCTGGTGCTCACCCCGTCCGAGCGGAAGGGCATCTTCGGCCAGTTCCGCTTCGACCTCACCGATGACATCCAGTGGTACATCAAGGCACTGGGCAACCGCCGCGAGTCCACCAACCAGGCCGGCCCCGAGCCGTTGTTCTTCGGCCCGGACGGCGCCACCGGCAACCCGCTGGCGGACAACATCGTGGTCTCCGCGCTCAACCCCTACAACCCGTTCGGCTTCGATCTGGATTCCTCAAGCAACATGAGCCTGATCGGTCGCCGCCCGGTGGAAGGTGGCCCGCGTGTGTTCGAGCAGGAGGTCAACACCCAGTACTTCGCCACCGGGCTGGTCGGCCAGTTCCAGGCGGCGGACCGCAGCTGGTTCTGGGACCTCAACGGCATGTACAGCAAGAACAAGGCCGAGCAGACCAACTACGGCAGCTACGATATCTACAAGGTCAACATGGCGCTGGGCGATCCGGCCATCTGCGCGGCCACGCCCGGTTGCGTCCCGCTGAACATCTTCGGCGGGGTCGGCTCGATCACGCCGGACATGCTGCGCTGGATCCAGCCGGTGGTGCGAGACCGCAGCCAGAACGAGCTGAGCCTGTTCACCGCCAACCTGAGCAGCGAGTTGTTCACGCTCCCGGCCGGCCCGGTCTCGTTCGCCACCGGCTACGAGTACCGCAAGTACGAGGGCCGCTACGATCCGGATCCGCTGACCGTGATCGGTCACTACAACGGTGTGCCGTCACTGCCCACCTCCGGCTCCTACGACGTCAACGAGGCCTACCTCGAGCTGAGCGTGCCGATCTTTGCCAAGAGCGCGCTCGGCGAGAAGCTCGACCTGAGCCTGGCGGGGCGCTACTCGGACTACTCCACCTTCGGTGGGGAGTTCACGCCGAAGTACGGCCTGCGCTGGCAGGTGACCAATGACTTCGTGCTGCGCACCAGCTATGCCGAAGGCTTCCGCGCGCCGTCGATCGGCGAGCTGTACGGCTCGGCCGCGCGTGCCGACCTGCAGCTGTTCGATCCGTGCTCGGTCGGGTTGGGTGGTACGCCGCCGCGCGGCAGTGCCGCGAACTGCGCCGCGCTCGGCGTGCCCGGGGGGTTCCAGCAGGCCAACTCGCAGATATCGGTCACCACCGGTGGCAACGCGGAGCTGGATCCGGAGCGCTCGCGCAGCTTCAGCGCCGGCTTCGTGTGGAGCCCCTGGTTCGGCAACAACGCGTCCTGGTCGGAGCGCTTCGATGTGGAGGTGACGTTCTACCGCCACCACATCGAAGGCGCGATCCAGGCGATCAACGCGCAGACCCAGCTCGACCTGTGCGTGGACACGCTGGACCCGCTGTACTGCGGTGGCATCACGCGCGCCTCGACCGGTGCGGTCAGCAGCTTCAACAACCGGCTGACCAACCTGGGCTCGATCAAGACCGATGGCTGGGACGTGGATCTGTTCTGGACCCTGCCGCAGACGGAGGTCGGCCAGTTCAAGCTCGGTTGGCAGAACACCTTCGTCGGGCGCTATGAGGCACTGGGTGCGGCCGGCCAGCGGCAGCCGCAGGAGCCGGGCGTGGAAGTGGCCGACAGCTCGATCCCGGAGTGGACCAGCAATGCCACCCTGAGTTGGAATCTGGCCAACTGGAATGCCTCCTGGACGGTACGCCACATCTCCAAGCTCACCGAGGAGTGCGGCGACGTGGCGGCCTTCCCGATCTGCGGCAATCAGGCCGAAGGCACCAACGAACTGGCCGCGACCACCTTCCACGACATGCAGGTGGGCTACAAGTTCGACTGGATGAAGGGGCTGCAGCTCAGCGCCGGCCTGAACAACGTGTTCGACAAGGATCCGCCGATCTGCCTGTCCTGCTCGCTCAACGGCTATGACGCCTCAACCTACGACATCCCGCGCGGGCGCTACTGGTACCTGCGCGCGGACCTGCGGTTCTGATCGCGAGGTGATGCGGAGCTGACACACCGGGGCGTCGAGAGGGCGCCCCGGTGCGTTCCGGGCGGACAATCTGGTTGCACGGATCGGCCATAGCGGGTGTTTGGCCTGCCGGTGCTGTTTCCGTCAGGCATCATGGCGAGCCGGCCAGCGGCCGGCACTACGCCTCTTCGTGAACTGAATTGCCATGAACCTGCATACCTGGTGGATCTTCGCCGTCACCGTGTTCGTTCTGTGCGGCACGCCCGGCCCGAACATGCTGCACGTGATGACCCGCAGCGTGCGCGTCGGCTTCCGCCGCAGCATCGCCGCCATGGCCGGCTGCCTTACCGCGCTGGTGCTGGCCCTGGCGATCTCCGCCGCCGGGCTGGGCGCCGTGCTCAAGGCCTCGCCGCTGGTGTTCGATGTGCTGCGCTACGCCGGCGTGGCGTACCTGGTGTACCTGGGGATCAAAGCCTGGCGCGGCGGTGATGCGCCGATCGACGTCGGCAGCACCACGGCGCTGGTGCCCAGTTCACGGACCGTGCTGTTCCGCGATGGCTTCATCATCGGCATCAGCAACCCCAAGCTGCTGCTGTTCGCTTCGGCGTTCCTGCCGCAGTTCGTCGATCTCACCCAGCCGCAGCTGCCGCAGTTCGTGATCCTGGTGGGCACCTTCGCGGTGATGGAGATGTTCTGGTACGCGGTGTATGCCGCCGGCGGCCGCGGGCTGGCCGGCTATCTGGCCAAGCCAGGGCTGCGCAAGGTGTTCGACCGTGTGGTCGGCACGATCTTCATCGGGTTTGGGTTGGCGCTGCTGCGCGCGCGGCCCTGATCGGACATCAGGCGACAGCCCGGACAGCTGAGGCGTCAACGGCGCGCCAGCGGGCGGAATCAACGCAGAAAGCAGCGTTCATTTCGCGGCTTCGCTGCAGTCAGGCACATCCAGTCTATGGACTGCCAATCCCGCAAACACTGACGATAACGCAATGAAGAAGACACTCTCTGCCACGCTGCAGGCCGCAGCCCTGGAGCACGCCGCCTACGGTGCCATGGAGCTCTGGAATGGCGTGGCGATGCCGTGTGCGGTCATGACCGCGATCCTGCTGATGGCCGTAGGCCTCCATCTACGCACGCGGGCCGCGTGAGTGGGCGGGGCTGCGGCACGCCCTTGAACGTGTAGCAACGCACAGGGCCGGGAAATTCCCGGCCCTGTGTTTCTCGCTGTAGGGCTGTTTCGAACGTCAGAACGACCAGGTGAACGTCAGGCCGCCATTGCGGCCGTCACCGTACGCGCCGTAGCCATTGATCTGCGAGAAGTACGTCTTGTCCAGCAGATTGTTGAGGTTGGCCTGCACGCTGAACTCCGGCGAGATGCGGTAGCGCACGAACGCGCTGACCAGCGCATAGCCGCCCTGCTCGATACGGCCATAGGCCGGCACCGGGTAGTAGATGCCGTTCTGCCAGTTGGCACCGCCACCGACCGTCAGCGCGCTCAGCGACTGCGGGGTGTAGCTGGTGAACAGCTTGATGGTGGTCTGCGGCAGGTTGGTGTTGATGTCCGCGTCGTCGATGTCCTTGGCCACGTAGCGCGAGGCACCGAAGGTCGCGTTCCAGCCCGGGGCCAGTTCGCCGTTGAGCTCGAACTCGAAGCCACGGCTCACCGTGCCGCGCGCGGCGATGGACGCGAACTGGCCCGGACGACCGATGATCGGCTCATTGGTGATCTGCGCGACGTTGTCCTGCTCGATGCGGAACGCAGCGACGGAGGCGTTGAGTCGGTTGTCGAACCATGCGCCCTTGACGCCGATTTCGTAGCTCTTGCCATCCACCGGATCGAGGTAGTTGTCATTGCGGTCGCGCGCCGTCTGCGGCTGGAAGATCTCGGTGTAGCTGGCGTAGGTGGAATAGGTGTCGTTGATGTCGAACACCAGGCCGGCATACGGGGTGGTGACCTTGTGCGAACGGTCATCGCCTTCGCCTTCGCTCTTCCAGTCGGTGTAACGTGCGCCGAGAATCAGCTTGAGCGGATCGGCCAGCGACAGGCGGGTGGCGACGTAGCCGGCCTTCTGGGTGATCGTGCCTTCGCTCGCGAGCGTCAGCGGGTTCCAGACAGGCTCGGGGAAGTCCCCCGTCCATCCCAGGTAGCTGTCCAGTGGCTGCCAACGAGGATTGTCCACCGTGCCTTGGTAGTCACCGTAATTGGCGAAATCGCGCTTGTTGTAGCTCAGCCCGGCCATGAACTGATGTTCCCGCCCGAACAGCTGGAACGGTCCTTCCACATAGCCATCTACGGCATTGACCTTGCGCTGTGTATTGTAGAAGCCGGCCGACCCCACTACGCCTGCGCCGGTGGTTTTGTCGAAGTTGGAAGCGCCGGTCACCCAGTCGTTGTAGGCCGGATAGAACAGCTTGTCATCGGCACTGGTCTTGTCATGGGAGGCGCCAACCTTGACCTTCCAGTCGTTGGCGAACGCATGTTCCAACGTGGCGAACAGGCGCTTGCTGGTCGTATCCCAGTAAGTCCAGCCCGGATTGGCATTGAACGACTCGTCGTAACCGGTGGAGGTGCCATCGGAGAACAGCATCGGGAAGCCACCCCAGGTCGCGCCATTGGCCCGCTTCTGCTGGTAGTCGTAGCCCACGCTCAGCTGGGTGTCCGGGGTCAGGTCGGCATCGATCACCGCATAGCCCAGCGTCTTGTGCTGATCGTAGCGGTCCATCTGCGATTCGGTATCCAGGTAGCTGCCGATCACGCGTGCACGCACCGAGCCGCTGGCGTTCAGCGGAGTGGTCACATCCACGGTGCTGCGGGTACGGCCCCAGCTGCCCACGTTGACCGACACGCTGCCGGTCAGCTCGGCGCTGTCGGCATGCTTGCGGATCAGGTTCACCGACGCGGACGGGTTGCCCGCGCCGCTCAGCAGGCCGGTGGCGCCACGCACCACTTCCACGCGGTCATACAGGGCCAGGTCCAGGCCGGAATCGCCGTAGCTCCAGTTCTGCACCATCTGGGTGGGCAAGCCGTCGAACTGGTAGCTGTCGATGTAGAAGCCGCGCGCGTAGAACTCGGTGCGCTCGGTATCGGACTGGGTGCTGCTCACGCCGGTGGTGTTGGCCAGCACGTCGATGATGTCATCGAGGTTCTGATCTTCGATGCGCTGATGGCTGATGATGCTGACCGACTGCGGGATCTCGCGCGGGGCCAGATCGAAGCGGGTGCCGGCCGAGGTCCTGCGGACCGAATAGCCTTCGGCGCGCTCGCCCTTGACCACGATCTTGTCCAGCGTGGTGGCATCAGCGGCAGCGTCCTGCGCGAATGCAGGCGCAATGGCGAGGCTGCACAGGGCCAGCATCAAGGCCTGCGGCAGCGGGCGACGGGGCATCGACGGGCGGGACAGCACGTGGGCGGAGCGGGTCATCGGCGTTTCCAGAAAGGCGGCAACGCGCATGGCCGGCGTCCTGGGTGGCCTGCGGCGGAGCGGGGTGGGGGCAGGCAGCGGCTGGCGCGGGCGGTGACCCGGCGCGGGCTCGATAACTGTTCACGGCTACGCATCCCTTGCGCGACCCGGATCACACTATGGTAATGGCAATGATTCGCATCATCAACCGCATCCGATCTCAGGGTCGATGCGGAAGACAGGCCACGCGGGACTCCTGCGTATTCATTTTGCTGAAGCGCGACCGTGCTGGCTCGCACTACTGTCGCCACCCTCCAAGCGACACCCGCGCGCAGGCTTAACACCCCCACGCCTAACGTGAGCAGGCGCTATCCATCCGCTGCAGCAGGAGACGCCCATGGTCAGCAAGAACACGATCTGCCTCTGGTTCGACGGTACCGCGCTGGACGCCGCCACCTTCTACGCCGCCACCTTCCCCGACAGCGCCGTGCACGCGGTGCACCACGCGCCGAGCGATTTTCCCTCCGGCAAGCAGGGCGATGTGCTCACCGTCGATTTCACCGTTGCCGGCATTCCCTGCATCGGGCTCAACGGCGGCCCGGCGTTCAAACACAGCGAAGCGTTCTCCTTCCAGATCGCCACTGATGATCAGGCCGAAACGGACCGCTTGTGGAATGCCATCGTCGGCAATGGAGGCGAGGAAAGTGCCTGCGGCTGGTGCCGCGACAAATGGGGCCTGTCCTGGCAGATCACGCCACGGGTGCTGACCGATGCGGTGACGAGCAAGGATCCCGCCGTGGCCCGGCGTGCGTTCGAGGCGATGATGACCATGCGCAGGATCGACGTGGCGGCCATCGAGGCGGCGGTAAAGGGCTGAGGCCGCACCGTCGCAGCGTAGCGCACAGCAAGAACGATCAAATGCCGCCCCGCGCGCTGGGTTACGCTGCGGACCCGTTCAACGGCATGGATCTGGCGGTATGGGTGCGGCACGCAGGGCCTTGTGGTACATCGAAAGCCACTTCGCTGAAAACCCGTCGCTGGCCGATATCGCCCGCGTGGTCGGGCTGTCACCGTTCCACCTCTCGCGCTTGTTCCAGGTCAGCACCGGCACCTCGGTGGTGCGCTATCAGCGTGGCCGCCGACTGACCGAAGCTGCCCGTCAACTGGCCGCCGGTGCCGGTGACATCCTGAGTGTGGCGATGGCGGCGGGCTACGCCTCGCACGCGGCCTTTACCCGCGCATTTTCCGACCAGTTCGGGCGCTCGCCCGAGCAGGTGCGCGAACAGGGGCTGGCCGGCATGGCGCTGGTCGAGGCACTGAAACTGATCGATACCTCGACCCCCTGCGCGATCGAACCCCGGCGCGAGTACCGCGGCGCCCTGCGCGTGGCCGGGATCGGTTCACGCCATACCGCCGCGACCGTCGCATCGATTCCTTCGCAATGGCAGCGCCTTGACGAAGCGTATGGCCTGGGCGCTGAGATCGCCTACGGCGTGTGCGGCAACAACGATGCCGAAGGTGGCTTCGACTACATCGCCGGCGTGGAGATCCGTGCCGGCGCGTCCGTGCCCGCCGGTTGGCAGGCGATCTCGATCGCGCCCCGCGAGTACCTGGTGGCCTGGCATGCCGGGCACATCTCCGCGATCCGCTCCACCTGGTTCTGGTTGTTGAATGACTATCTGCCGGCGTCCGGCCTGACCCTGGCCGACGCACCGGACCTGGAGCGCTACGACGCGCGCTTCGATGACCGCAGCGGCCACGGCGGGGTGGAGATCTGGCTGCCGCTGGCCGACACGTTGCACCTCAAGGAGATTGACCCATGCGAATGACCGCCCGTTGTTGTACCGCGCTGCTGGCGCTCTGCCTGCCCCTGTTTGCCGTTGGGGCCGTGCCGCCCGTGGGAGAGCGACAGGGCGTGGCACACACGCCCAGTGCGGCCGTGCGTGATGCCGACCACCGCGACAGCGTGCGCTACACCGTGTGGTACCCGGCGCACCCCGAGGCACAGGAAACCGCGCTGACGATCGGTCCGCCGGGCGCGCCCCTGTTCGAGGTGGGCACGGCTGCCGCGGATGCCGCCATCGCCGAAGGTCGCTGGCCGGTCCTGCTGCTCTCGCACGGCAACGGTGGCAGCGCCCGGATGATGGGCTGGTTCGGCACCGCGATGGCGCGGGCAGGCTACGTGGTGATCGCGGTGGACCATCCCGGCAACAACGGTGTGGACCCCATGACCGAGGCTGGCAGCATACTGATGTGGAACCGCGTGGATGATCTTGCTGCCGCGCTGGCGGCCGTGCAGGCGGATCCCGCGCTTGCTGCGCAGATCGATACCCAGCGGTTGGGCATTGCGGGATATTCGGCTGGCGGGTTCACCGCGTTGGTCGCCGCAGGGGCACGCCCGGAGGTGCAGCGCCTGCTGGCGTTCTGTCGCACGCACCCCGATGACGGCGTCTGCGCGCCGCAGGCAGAGACTCCGTCACTGACCCTGGCGCGGCGGTTGACCGCCGCAGGGACGCCGGAACTGGCGCCGTGGGTTGCCCAGGCCGGTGACGATCGCGCCATTGCCGGCGTGGGCGCCGTGTTCCTCATCGCGCCGGCGATGGTGCAGGCCTTCGCGCCGGGAGATCTGGCGAAGGTAAGGCAGCCGGTGTCGATCATCGTCGGTGCGGCCGATACGGTGGCCTCGCCGGCCACCAACAGCGACATCGCCGCCACGGCACTGCCGAAGGCGACGCTGACCACCCTGCCAGCCGTCGGGCACTACGACTTTCTGTCCAGCTGCACCGCCCTGGGCCAGACGCGCGTCGGCGCACTCTGCCAGGTGGCGGCCGACAAGCAGGCCACGCACGGGGCCGCGATCTCGGAAGCGACGGCGTTGTTCGATGCTGCGCTGTCGGCCACACGCTGAGTCAGAGCAGAAAAGCAGCGGTATTGCCGCGCCTTCGGCCCTATCCTGTGCGGATGTCGACCTCCCGCCTTTCTACGCTTTTTCCTGCTCTGGCCGTCCTGGGCTCGGTCACCTCGCTGGCCGTGGGCACCTCGTATGCCAAACAGCTGTTCCCGCTGATTGGCGCGCAGGGTACCAGCGCACTGCGCGTGGGCTTCTCGGCGCTGGTGCTGCTGATGGTGTTCCGGCCGTGGCGCTGGACCACCTCCCGCGCGGATGCCGGGGCGATCATCCGCTATGGCATCACGCTCGGGGTGATGAACCTGCTGTTCTACATGGCGCTGCGCACGATCCCGTTCGGCATCGCGGTGGCCATCGAATTCTGCGGACCTCTGGCGGTGGCGATGTGGTCCTCGCGGCGGCCGGTCGACTTTGTGTGGGTGGGCTGCGCGCTTGTCGGGTTGTTGCTGCTGCTGCCGCTCGGCCACGGCGAGCCACTGGATCCGGTCGGGGTGATGTTCGCCCTGGGCGCGGCGGTCTGCTGGGCGATGTACATCATCTTCGGCAAGCGCACCGGCCATCTGCCGGCCGGGCATACGGTATCGCTGGGGCTGTGCGCGGCGGCCCTGGTGGTGGTGCCGGTGGGCGTGGCGCATGCCGGCATGGCCTTGCTGGACCCGAAGATCCTGCTGTTCGGCCTGGGCGTGGCGATCGTCTCCAGCGCGATTCCGATGTCGCTGGAGATGATGGCGCTCAAGCGGCTGCCGAAGGAGACCTTCGGCATCCTGATCAGCATGGAGCCGGCGGTCGCGGCGCTGCTGGCGATGGGCCTGCTGGCCGAGCACCTGACCCCGCTGCAGTGGGCGGCGATCGGCTGCACCGTGGTGGCCTCGGTAGGCAGTACGCTGACCGCGAAACGGGCGGTAGTGCCGTTGCCGGGTGCGCCAGCGTAATCACGCAGGCCTCAGCGCCGGGCCGGTGCATCCCCGGCGACGTAATACGCCGCAGTGCTGCGCGGCAGCGGCGCACGTCCACGAATGCGATCGGCGATCTTCTCGGCGATCATGATCGTGGTGGCGTTGAGGTTGCCGGTGATGATGCGCGGCATGATCGACGCATCGACCACGCGCAGGCTCTCCATGCCATGCACGCGGCCTTGGCCGTCCACCACGCTCATCGCATCGGTGCCCATCGCGCACGAGCAGGACGGGTGGTACGCGGTTTCAGCATGCGCCCGCACGAACGCATCCAGTTCCGCATCGGTCTGGCACTCGGCGCTCGGGCTGATCTCGCGGCCACGGAATTCGTCCAGCGCGGGCTGGGCGATGATCTCCCGCGTGATCCGCAGCGCATCGCGGAATTCCTGCCAGTCCTGATCAGTGGACTGGTAGTTGAACAGGATGGACGGGTGCTCACGCGGGTCCAGTGACCTGGCATGCACGTGGCCGCGGCTGGGCGTGCGCATCGAGCCCACATGCGCCTGGAAGCCGTGTTCCTTGACCGCATTGGTGCCGTTGTAATTGATCGCCACCGGCAGGAAGTGGTACTGGATGTTGGGCCAGTCGAAGTCCTCGCGGGTGCGGATGAAGCCACCGGCCTCGAACTGGTTGCTGGCGCCGATGCCGGTCCCGGCGAACAGCCATTCCGCACCGATCGCCGGCTGGTTCCACCACTGCAGGGCAGGGTACAGCGAGACCGGTTTCTTGCAGGCGTACTGCATGTACACCTCCAGGTGATCCTGCAGGTTCTCGCCAACGCCGGGCAGGTCGTGCACCAGTGGTACGCCGAGCGCAGCCAGCAGCGCGGGCGCGCCCACGCCGGAGCGCTGCAGGATCTGCGGTGAGGCGATCGCACCGGCGCACAGCAGCACCTCGCGGCGCGCATGGGCATCGATCGGCTCGGCGCTGTTGCCGGCCAGGTAGCGCACGCCAACCGCGCGCTTGCCGGCGAACAGGATGCGATCGGTGGTGGCATGCACCACGATCTCCAGCCCCTCGCGGTCCTTGGCCATGTCCAGGTAACCGCGCGCGGTGCTGGAGCGGCGCCCGCGCGGGGTCACCGTGCGGTCCATCGGGCCGAAGCCTTCCTGCTGGTAACCGTTGAGATCATCCGTGCGCGGATAGCCGGCCTGCACGCCCGCCTCGACCATTGCATGGAACAGCACGTTGTTGCCGTTCTTCGGCGTGGCCACGCTGACCGGGCCATCGCCGCCGTGGTAGTCGTTCGGGCCGATGTCGCGGGTTTCCGCCTTGCGGAAGTAGGGCAGCACGTCATGGTAGCTCCAGTCTTCCAGCCCGTCGAAGCTGGCCCACTGGTCGAAGTCCATCGCGTTGCCGCGGATGTAGCACATGCCGTTGATCAGCGAGGAGCCGCCCAGGCCTTTGCCGCGGCCGCATTCCATGCGCCGGTTGTTCATGTACGGCTCCGGCTCGGTTTCATACGCCCAGTTGTAGCGCCGGCCCTGCAGCGGATAGGCCAGTGCAGCCGGCATCTGGGTGCGGAAATCCATCCGGTAATCCGGCCCGCCGGCTTCCAGCAGCAGCACGCTGACACCGGCGTCTTCGGTGAGGCGCGCGGCCAGTGTGTTGCCGGCCGAACCGGCGCCGATGATGATGTAGTCGTACTCGCGCTTCATCGCGGTGTCTCCTGGGTAAGGCCGGTTCAGAACACCGACGCGTAGCGGTCCAGCTCGATCTGGATGGATTTGGTGCGGGTGTAGGCGCGCAGCGTGGCGAGCCCGTTTTCGCGGCCGACGCCGGACTGCTTGTAGCCGCCCACCGGCATCTGCGCAGGCGACTCGCCCCAGCTGTTGACCCAGCAGATGCCGGCCTCGAGCTGGTGGATCACCCGATGCGCACGGGCCAGATCCGGCGTCACCACACCGGCGGCCAGGCCGTAATCGGTGTCGTTGGCGCGGCGCACGGCCTCGTCTTCGTCGTCATAGGCGAGCAGGCTCATCACCGGCCCGAAGATCTCTTCGCGCACGATGCGCATGTCATCGCGGCAATCGCTGAAGATGGTCGGTGCCACATAACAGCCCTTGCCCAGCGCGCCGTCAGTCAGCCGCTCGCCGCCGCAGACCAGTCGCGCACCTTCGGCCTTGCCACTGCCGATGTGCTCAAGCACGCGCTGCATGTGCGCGGCGCTGACCAGCGGGCCGAAGTTGGTGTCCTTGGCCAGCGGGTCACCAATGCGGATGCGCTTGACCCGCTCCAGCAGCTTGGCTTCGAAGGCGGCCAGCGTGCCGCGCGGCACGAACACGCGGGTGCCGTTGGTGCACACCTGGCCGGAGCTGTAGAAGTTGGCCATCATCGCCACGTCGGCGGCCAGGTCCAGATCCGCGTCCTCGCAGATGATCAGCGGCGACTTGCCACCCAACTCCATGGTGACGTCCTTGAGCGTGGAGCTGGAGGCGCTGGCCATCACCTTGCGGCCGGTCGCGGTGCCGCCGGTGAAGGAGATCTTCTCGATCAGGGGATGCTCGGTCAGCGCCGAGCCGACGCCGGCGCCATCGCCCGGCAACACGTTGAACACGCCGTCGGGCAGGCCGGCCTCGGTGAAGATCTCTGCCAGCTTCAGCGCGGTCAACGGCGTGACTTCGCTGGGCTTGAAGATCATGGCGTTGCCGGCGGCCAGCGCGGGGGCGGCCTTCCACAGTGCGATCTGGATCGGATAGTTCCAGGCGCCGATCGCGCCGACCACGCCCAGTGGTTCCTGCCGGGTGTAGAAGAAGCTGCTCTCGCGCAGGGGCACCTGGCTGCCTTCCAGCCCGTGCATGACGCCGGCGTAGTACTCCAGCACGTCCGCGCCGGTGACCACGTCCACGCTGAGCGTCTCGCTCAGGGCCTTGCCGGTGTTGCGCGATTCCAGCTCGGCCAGGGCATCGTTGCGCTCGCGCAGCAGCGCCACCGCCCGCAGCAGGATGCGTGAGCGCTCCACCGTGGTCAGTGCGGCCCACACTTTCTGGCCGGCCTGGGCACTCTCCACGGCAGCGTCGAGATCGTCGCTGTTGGCGCTGTGGACATTGGCGAGCAGCTCGCCGTTGGCCGGGTTGATGACCTCGAAGGTCTTTCCGCCCTGGGAGGGAACGTAGCGGCCGCCAATGTACAGCAGCTGGTCGGGGAGGGTAGGCATGTCGATGACTCCTTTGCAGCGGGAGATCAGTGCGTCAACGCGTGAGATGCAGGAACTGCAGGTGACGCTCGTACTGATCGATGATGTCGTTAATGATCTGCTGGCGGCTGTAGCCGAACAGCTCGTAATCCTGTCCACCTTCATAGAGGTGCACTTCGGCGCGGTAGTAACGCTGGTTGCGGAAGCGCTGCGCGGCGAACGACGGCGTGAGGTAGCCGCGCATGATCACCTGGTAGGTGAAGACCTGTTGCTCGCCGTGATCCACGGTAAGTTCCATCTGGCCCGGTTCGAACTTGGTCTGCACATCCAGGCCCTGCTCGAGCAGCTGCGAAGCGACCGCTTCGATCGCCGGTTTCACGTCGGTGTCCATGAACCGGTACACCTCGTCGCGCACCGGGAAATGCACCGCCTGGGTGATGCGCTGGCGCCAGCCGCGCTGGTGCCGCGATTGCCCGATCAACGGGATCGGCGAATATTGCGAGGCCTTCTTGCGCTGCGACTCTTCGCCCAGCGCACGGGTCAGGCCCCACAGCATCAGCAGCAACACCACCGAGAACGGCAGCGAGGCCAACACCACCGCGGATTTGAGTGCATCCATGCTGCCGGCCAGCAGCAGCCCAGCGGTGACCAGGCCGGTCATCACGCCCCAGAACACCCGCAGCCAGCGCGGGCCGTCGTCTTCCGGATTACCGCCCTGCGAGGACAGCGTGGACAGCACCACCGTGCCGGAATCGGCCGAGGTGACGAAGAAGATGAAGCTGACGATCACCGTGACCGCGATGACGGTGCGGCTCCACGGGTAGCTTTCCAGCAGCGCGTACAGCACGGTTGGCGGATTCTCCACCGCCATCTGCGCCAGGTGCACCTGGTCGTGGTGCAGGATCTGATCCAGCGCACTGTTGCCGAAGATCGACAGCCACGCCAGGGTGAAACCGAGGGGAATCAGCAGCACGCCGAGCACGAACTCGCGGATGGTGCGGCCGCGCGAGATGCGCGCGATGAACAGGCCCACGAACGGTGCCCAGCCGATCCACCAGGCCCAATAGAACACGGTCCAGTTGCCCAGCCAGTCCGGGCGGCCGCCGTAGGCGTACACATCGAAACTCTTGCCGACCACGTTGCCCAGGTAGTCGCCCATGTTCTGGATGAAGGCGTTGAGCAGGTACTGGGTGGGCCCGGCAAACAGCATGAACAGCAGCAGCGAGATCGCCAGCAGCATGTTGATGTTGGACATCCAGCGCACCCCCTTCTCCACGCCGGACACGGCCACAGTGATCGCCGCGCCCATCATCAGCACGATCAGCCCGACCTGCACCCAGGCCGCGTGCGGCACGGGGAACAAGGTGTTCAGGCCCGCGTTGAGATGCAGCACGCCAAAGCCCATGTCCGCGCCGAGGCCGAACACGGTGGCCACGATGCCCAGGGCATCCACGGTGTAGCCGATCGGCCCGTTGATGCGCTTGCCGATCAACGGATACAGCGCCGAGCGCAGCGCCAGTGGAAGATTGTGGCGGTAGGCGAAGTAGGCCAGCGCCATCGCGGCCAGTGCGAACACGCCCCAGCCGTGCAGCCCCCAATGCAGGAACAGCAGCTGCATCGCCTGGCGCGCGCTGGCTTCGCCACTGCCGGTGCCACCCTGCGGCGGCAGCAGGTAGTGCGTCAGCGGCTCGGAGACGCAGAAGAAGAACAGGGTGATGCTGATGCCGGCGGCGAACAGCATGCCGGCCCAGGACAGATAGCTGAACTCCGGCTCGTCATGGTCTGCGCCCAGCTTGACGTTGCCATAGCCGGACAGCGCCACGCCGACCACGAACACCAGATACACGGTCATCGCCAGCAGGTAATACCAGCCCACATTGCGCGAGGCCCAGGTCTGGGCGTCGAGCAGCATGACGCCGGCGTCGATGGGAAACACGGTGACCAGAATGGCGAATGCCGCCACGAGGGTGGCGGCAAGCAGGAACACGGGTCGAAGCGTGCGCACCTCGGGCAGAGGCGGCTCCACGGTACTCATGGGGAGAGGGATACTCTGGTGCCGGTCCGGCGGACGGCGGATTTATCGCACAGGCGCTGTGGACAGCCTGTTTAGATGCTCACGATGCCCGCCGCGCAAGGGCGGCGGGTGGGGCATGGCTCAGCGCAGCGCGCTGGTAGGGACGTCGATCGACATTGCCAGCGCGAGATGATCGGAGAACGCGGCGGGCACGGCTTCGGTGCTGCGTTGCTGCAGACCATCGCTGAGCAGAATGTGGTCGATTGCCCGGTCCGGGCGCCAGCTGGGGAAGGTCGGCACCACGCAGCCCGGCGGTTGCAGCGTGGTCTTCTGGTACAGCACCTGCATTTCCGGCCGTTCGGCAAGGCAGTTGAAGTCGCCCATCAGCACCGCGTTGGGGTGGTCGGCGAGCAGATCGGCAATGAAGGCCAATTGCGACATGCGCGAATTGGTCCCCAACGACAGATGCGCTACAGCGACCGCCAGACCTTGGCTGCCTTCACCGAACTTGGCCAGCAGCACGCCGCGCCCGCCGATCCGGCCGGGCAGGGCGTGGTCCTGGACCTCGACCGGCTCGAGCTTGCTGAGCAGGCCGTTGGCGCTGGAGGCCACCCCGCCCATCCGGCGGTTGGGCTGGTGGCTCCAGTAATTGAAGCCGGCGCGCTCGGCCAGATAGTGGGTCTGGTTGGTGAAGCCCGAGCGCAGGCTGCCAGGGTCTGCCTCCTGCAGGCCGACGATGTCGTGTTCGCGGGCCATCTGCGCGATGGCATCCAGGCTGGTTCGTTTACGCCCGGCCGGCAGTGCATGGGACCAGCTGCGGGTCACATAGTCACTGTAGCGGCGGGTGCTCGAACCGGCCTGGATATTGGCCGTCAGCAGGCGCAGGGTCCGCGTGTGGGGGGAATTCACGACGGTTCGCTATGCCAGGATCAGTTGGCTTTGCCGGCGCGTTCGCGTGCAATCAGGTGATCGGCGATGCGCAGCATGTCCGGGAAGCTCTTGCCCTTGACCAGATACTTGCCATTGACGATCACCGACGGGGTGCCCGAAATCTTGCTGCGCTGGGCGAACTGCTTGGCCGAGTTGGTCTTGGCGTTGATCGCGAAGCTGCCCATGGTGGCGGCGAACTGCTTCGGGTCGGCACCGTGCTTGGCGTAGAAGTTGGCGATGTCCTCGACCGAATCGCGACCGCGCTCGCCCTTCAGGCTCTGCTCGGCGTGGATGGCGGCGTACAGCGCTTCGTGGGTCTTTTCCTGCAGGCCCATGCTCTGTGCCGCGTAGAACGCGCGGCCGTAGTCATCCCAGGTGCCGCCGAACATGGCCGGTACATAGACGAAGTTCACATCGCTCGGCAGGCCGGCCTTCCACGGTCCGATCAGCGGCTGGAACGCGGCGCAGGCCGGGCAGACGTAACCGAAGATCTCAGCGACTTCGATCTTGCCTGCTGCGGGCTGGAACGGCTGGCCGTTCTCGATCACCACATAGTCGGTGCCGGCAACGGGCTCCGGGCCGGTCGGGCGCGAAGAGGCCGGGGCCGGCGCCGGGGTGGTGGCTTCGGCGGCAGCGGTTTCGGCAGCGGCGGTCTCACCGCTGGCGGCCGGGGCCTGCTCGGTCGGGGTCGCCGTTTCAGTAGCCGCGGCGCTGGCCGGGGTGGCCGGTTCGGCCGGGGCGGTGGTGTTGGCGGTACCGTCCTGGGCCTTGCAGGCGGCCAGGATCGGCAGCAGGGCCATGAGCGTAATGGCGAAACGGGTCTTCATCGAGGCATCTCCAGCGGATGAGCATGGTGGGGCCGATGCGGTGAGCACCGGCCAGGGAAGCATGATGACACGCGGAAACGAGCGTCCCGCGTGTACGGTGCGTGATGGTTCAGCGAGCGCTGTTAGAGCGCTTTGCCGCTGCGCGCGCGGGCGATCAGGGCATCTGCATTGCGCAGCATCGACTCGAACGAGTCGCCCTTGACCAGGTACACGCCGTTGACGATCAGCGTCGGCGTGCCCGGCACCTTGGTGCGAAGGGCGAACGCGCGGGCAGCCTTGACCTTGGCGTCCACCGCATCGCTCTTGAGCGCGGCGATGTACTGCGGCGGCGCTACGCCGAAGCCCTGGTAGAACGCGGCCAGTTCGTCCGGTGAGACGTTCTGCATGGGCAGCGAGCCCTTCTCATGCAGCGCATCGAACATCGCGCGGTGGCTGCGCTTGGCAACGCCCAGCTGATCGGCAGCGTAGTAGGCGCGGGCAAACGAATCCCATACGCCACCGAAAGCGGCCGGCACCGGGGTGAAGCGGACATCCTTGGGCAGCTTGGCGGCCCAGGCTTCCAGCTGCGGCTCGAAGTGCGCGCAGTGTGGGCAGGTGTAACCGAACATCTCCACGACTTCGATCTTGCCGGCCAGCGGCGCGAACGGGCCGGCAGCGGCGATGCGGTCGTAATCCCTGCCCTCCACCAGCGGCGTGGGGGTGGCAGCGAGGGTGCTCAACGGGCTCAGGGCCAGCAGCAACAACATCAGGCGGGGCATCAACGTCATCTACATCCATCTCCATACAGAAAAAACGACGCCGGCCCAGTCGCCAGCGTGGCAGTGAACATACCCCGCCAGCCACGGCGGCCGCATCTGTCATCCGACCAAGGGGATGCGCTGCGGTGTGGGCGGTGGTTACGGCGCCTGCGTGGCGCCGGCGACGGTAGCCGCGGCGGCGACGTCATCGGCACGGTTGTGCAGGCCCTGCAGGTAGCTGGCCAAGGCCTGGATCTCCTGCTCGGTCAACGACTTGGCGATCGTGGCCATGATCTGGAAGTGGGCCTTGTCGGTTTCCTGGGTGGTCCCGGCCTGGTACTCCTGCAGCCGGCGCGCGACATACGCCGAATGCTGGCCACTGATATGCGGGTAGGCCGGGCCCGGGTTGCCGGCACCGGTCGGGCCGTGGCAGGCCATGCAGGCCGGAATCCCGCGCTCGGCATCGCCGCCGCGGTACAGCTGCTGGCCGATCTCGAAGAACTTCTTGCCGGCGTACGGACCTTCGGTCACCGCGCCATCGTCGGCGATGCCGGCGGTGGCCTTCTGGGTGGCGAAGTAGGCGCCGATGTCGCGCATGTCCTGCGGGGTGAGGTCCTGCACGAACGGCACCATTGCCGCCGAAGCGCCGGAGGTGCGCTGGCCATTGGCGATCAGGGCCATCTGCTGGGCGCTGTAGCGCTCGCTCTGGCCGGCGATGCTCGGGTACATCTCCACCGTGGAATTGCCATCGGCCGAGTGGCAGGCCGCACAGGCGGCCGCCTTGGTCTGCCCGGCCTTGGGGTCGCCCCAGGTGGTTTTGCTGAAATCGACCTCCAGCGACGCGGTCTTGATCGGCCCGTTGTCCGGCAGGGGCGTGATCGAGGTCTGGGCAACGGCAACGGCGGCGAGCAGCGAGACAGCAAGTGCGGAAACGGCAAGAACGCGAGCATGGCGCATGCGGAAGCTCCGTGTGGACCGGCCTGGCGGTTGCGGGACCGCAACCACGGGGATCGCCCGATTATCAACGCCGTTTCACGCCACGGTCAACGCAGGGTGCAGCAAAACCGAGCGCGGGCAGCGCGGATCGGGCCCGGACATGCGATCCTATACCCATGTCATTGCTCCTCGAACGCGCCCAATACCTGCTTTCGGCCCACAACACCCGGCAATTGCCGGACGACGTGGGCGCGGAAGTCGCCTTTGCCGGTCGCTCAAACGCTGGCAAGTCCAGTGCCCTCAACGCCCTGACCCGCCAGAACAGCCTGGCCCGGGTCTCCAAGACCCCCGGCCGCACCCAGCAGCTGGTGTTCTTCGAGGTCACCCCGGAGGCCAAGCTGGTCGATCTGCCCGGGTACGGCTACGCCAAGGTCCCGCTGGATCTGCAGGCGCACTGGCAGGCCTTCATCGACCAGTACTTCCGTACCCGCGAGGCCCTGCGTGGCCTGGTGGTGGTGATGGACATCCGTCACCCGCTGAAGGACTACGACCGCCAGATGCTTGCCTATGCCGTGCAGCGCGGCCTGCCGGCGCACGCGCTGCTGACCAAGGCCGACAAGCTCGGCCGTGGCCAGCAGGGCATCGCCCTGCAGAAGGTGCGCAAGGAACTGCAATCCTCCTTCGGCGATACCGTCAGCGTGCAGACCTTCTCCGGCCCCGCCCGTCAGGGCGTGGATGAAGCCCGCGGGATCATCGGCGGCTGGCTGGGCCTGAACAAGCCGGCGCCGGAAGCGGCCTGATCCTGGACGTCGCGGCGGTCCAACGGACCGCGCGACGCCGGTAGTGCCGGCCGCTGGCCGGCGCCCATCATTTCGCCGGCAACGGCGCGAATTCGCCCGGCACCCAGGCGAATGCCTCGCCTTCGCGACGCACATGCCCCAGCCCCGGGAAGGGCAGATGTGCGCCCGCGACCCACCAGCCCTGATCCGCCGCCTGCGCCATCATCCGGCGCCGGCTGGCGATCGCCGCCACGCGATCGCTGTCCGCTTCGAATGATGCCTGCGGCTGCGCGAACTGCACCGCGTGGTAATGCACGAGGTCGCCCCACACCAGCAACTGCTGGCCGGCGCCGCCATCGATCTGGTACGACACATGGCCGGCCGTATGACCATGGCTGTCCAGCGCGGTGATGCCCGCGGGCAATGTGTCGCCAAGTGCAAAGCGCTTCAGTTTCCCGCTCGCCTCATACGGCGCCACCGCTTTGCGCGCCAACGCGAAGGCAAAGCGCACGTCCTGCGGCGCGGTCGCTTCGCTGGCCGGGTCCAGCCAGTAGGCGGCATCGGCGGCCGACAGCCACACCGTGGCATTGGGATAGGCAACCGTGTCCTTCGCATCAAGCAGGCCACACAGATGATCCGGGTGGGCGTGGGTCAGCACGACATCATCCACCTCGGCCGGGTCGTAGCCGGCCTTGCGCAGGTTGCCGAGTACCTGGCCAAGTCCGGGGCCAAAGCACTGCGCAGTACCCGTGTCGACCAGCGTCAGGTGATCACCCTGCTGCACGAGGTACGCATTGACCGCCGTCTGCAGGCCTTTGCCATCTTCGGGTACGTAGCGGTGATCGAGCAGGCGGGTGACCGCGCCGGGGGCGATCCCGACCAGCTGCTGCCGACCCAACGCGACAGTGCCATCGAACAACGCGGTGACCTGCAGCGTGCCGATGGTCTGGTGATACACGCCGGGGACCTGCTCGCGCGGGCTGTGCGTGGTGGTGGCCAGTGCGGGGCTGGCGACAACGGCCAACAGCATGGCGGCGGCGAGCGTGCGGACGCGGGGGAAGGGCATGACAGATTCCGGACAGGGCGGCAGCGCCGCGGTGCCTCCATGCTGCGCGTCCTGTTCGCTGCGTTCCGCTCAGAATGCCGCGCGATCCGCTCGCGCTCAGCTGTTGCCGATCGCCGCCGGTTCCAGCCCGTAACGTTCGGCGAAGCGCTTGTTGAAGCTGCCCAGCGAGCGGTAGCCCACGCGCGCGGCCACGGTCTTCAACGGCAGCCGGGTGGTGTAGAGCAGGCCCATCGCATGCGCGAGCCGCGCATCGGTGATCAGTTCGCGCACGCTGGAGTGTTCGCTGGCCAAGCGCCGGCGCAGCGTGGCACCGCTGAGGCCCAGCTGCGCTTCGAAATCGCGTGACTGCCAATCGCGCTCGGGCTGGGCAGCGATCAGATCGCGGATGCGTTCCCCCAGGCTGGGTTCGGGTGGAACCAGCAGGCTGCCGTGCCCGCGCCGGCAGAACGCCACGGCAAGCGAGGCCAAGGCCAGGCGTGCTTCGGTGTAGTGACCCTGTTCCAGCGCCTGCCGCCACTGCAGCAGGGTTGCGCTATGCTCGGCCAGCGGCAGCCTGGCCAGTGCATCACCGGCTTCGGGCAGTGGTTCGTTCCACAGCGCCCGGGCGGCCGTGAGCGCCTCGGCGCACATCGGCACGATCGCGCTGAGATAGAGGCCGCTGTGCGGATCGGGGATGTTGACCACATCGATGCGGCAGCGCCGGGTGATCAGGAACAGATCGCCCGGCGCGAATTCCAGCGACTGCTGCGCGGTGCGCACCTGCTTGCGACCCTGCAGCAGGATCGCGAACTGTGGCTGCGGAATCTCCACCGACGAGGCGCCATGCTCGCGGCGCGCAGTGATGCAGGCGTAGCCATCCGCGCGCTGGCAGTCGGTCAGGCTGGCCAGGGTCGCCAGCAGCGAGCTGGTGGTATCAATGGGTGCGGACATGACTCAGCCTGCCACGTTGAACAGCTGGCCGACCAGTGCGGCGGCGGCCATCGCGATCGCGCCCCAGAAGGTCACGCGCAGCGCGCCACGCACGCGCGAGGCGCCGCCGGCGTGCGCGGCCAGGGTGCCGGTCAGGCACAGCCCCAGCAGCGTCACCACGGTGGTGGCCTGGCCGACGAGAGCATGCGGCGCGAGCAGGGCGGTCAGCACCGGCAACGCGGCGCCACTGACGAAGGCGCCGGCCGAGGCCATGGCCGCCTGCATCGGGCGCGCGCGCAGCTCCTCGGTGATGCCCAGCTCATCGCGGGCGTGCGCACCCAGTGCGTCATGCGCGGTGAGCTGGGTGGCCACTTCATGTGCCAGCTCGGGACTCAGCCCACGATGGCGGTAAATCGCGGCCAGCTCTTCCAGCTCGCTGTGCGGGTCTTCGTGCAGTTCGCGCTTCTCCACTGCCAGGTCGGCCCTCTCGGTGTCGGCCTGGGACTGCACCGAGACATACTCACCCGCGGCCATCGACATCGCGCCGGCCACGGTCCCGGCGATGCCGGTGGCCAGGATCGTCGAGGCCGAGGCGCCGCTGGCAGCGATGCCGACCACCAGGCCAGCCACCGAGACGATGCCGTCATTGGCGCCGAGCACGGCGGCGCGCAGCCAACCGACACGGTCGGAGCGATGGACTTCCGGATGTCGGGATCGGCTCATGGGGTCAGTTTAGGGCCAGGGCAGCGTCAAGCCCATGCCAGTAGGATGCTGAAAACCGTCACGGTGACACGACGGCAGGGGACGCCACGATATAGTGCGCCCTTGCGATGCGGGGGCGTGAACCCCACATCCCCGCCCTGACCAGAATTCTGCGAGCCTCCCCTTGTCGAGCCCCAGCCACGTCGCCGAGACGCCGATCACCGACCGTAATGAACTGGTCGCCACGTTGGCCTCCGGCGAAAAGCCCCAGGCGCAGTGGCGCATCGGCACCGAGCACGAGAAGTTCGGCTTCCGCCTGGATGACCTGCGCCCGCCCACCTTCGACGGTGACCGCGGCATCGAAGCGCTGCTCAACGGCCTGACCCGCTTCGGCTGGGATCCGGTGCAGGAAGAGGGCCGCACCATCGCGCTGCTGCGCGACAACGCCTCGGTGACGCTGGAGCCGGCCGGCCAGCTGGAGTTGTCCGGCGCGGCACTGGAAACCATCCACCAGACCTGCGTGGAAACCGGCACCCATCTCAATGAAGTGGCGCAGGTCGCCGGCGAACTGCAGCTGGGCTTCCTCGGCATGGGTTTCCAGCCGAAGTGGACCCGCGATGAGATGCCGTGGATGCCCAAGGGCCGCTACAAGATCATGCGCGAGTACATGCCCAAGGTCGGCACGCTCGGCTTGGACATGATGACACGCACCTGCACGGTGCAGGTCAACCTGGATTACGCCACTGAAGCGGACATGGTGAAGAAGTTCCGCGTGTCGCTGGCGCTGCAGCCGATCGCCACCGCGCTGTTCGCCGATTCACCGTTCACCGAGGGCGCGCCGAACGGCTACCAGAGCTACCGCTCGCACATCTGGACCGACACCGACAACGATCGCACCGGCATGCTCGACTTCGTGTTCGAAGACGGTTTCGGTTACGAGCGTTACGTGGATTACCTGCTCGATGTGCCGATGTACTTCTCTTACCGCGATGGCAAGTACCACGATGCCAGCGGCCAGAGCTTCCGCGATTTCATGGTCGGTAAGCTGCCGGTGCTGCCGGGCCAGCTGCCCACGCTGCGCGACTGGTCCGACCACATGACCACCGCCTTCCCGGAAGTGCGCCTGAAGAAGTACCTGGAAATGCGCGGCGCCGATGCCGGCCCGTGGAGCCGCCTGTGCGCGCTGCCCGCGTTCTGGGTAGGCCTGCTGTATGACGATGCCGCACTCGATGCCGCGTGGGATCTGGTCCGCGATTTCAGCCTGGTTGAGCGCAACGTTCTGCGCGATGGCGTGCCGAAGCATGGCTTGAAGCTGCCGTTCCGCAACGGCACCGTGCTGGATCTGTCACGCGAAGCGTTGAAGATCGCGGTAGCCGGGCTCAAGCGTCGCGCCGCGCGCAATGCCGACGGTCAGGACGAAAGCAAGTTCCTGGAGGTGCTGCAGGAGATCGTCGATTCCGAGTTGACCCCGGCCGACCGCAAGCTGGCGCTCTTCCACGGCGAGTGGGGCGGCAACATCGATCCAGTGTTCAAGGAATTTGCGTACTGATCGCAAAACCACCGTGGAAGAACGGCGCTCGCCCGGTCCGGGTGAGCGCCGTTTTTCCACGTGACACCTTACGACCAAGGTCGGGAATTTTCGACGCCACCTGGACGTTACGAACTCAGGGGAGGGCAGAGTCCGCCCGAGGCCTTACGGGAGAACGGCACGCTCTTTGCGTGGCCCCACGACAGGCAGACGTGTCAGTTCCAGATCATGTTGCTGCCGTCAGGCCCAGCCATCCAGTCAGGCAGGCCTTACCGCCGACAAGACAGCTTCAATTCCGACGTCTGTACAGATCTCGAGCGCGAGCTCCCGCGCTTCAGAGGCCGTCAGTCGCCCTGCCGTCTTCAATGCTTCGAATGAAAACTCCGGATCAACCGAAATCCTGTTCACGACTTCCTCTTGGATTCGGCGATGCAATTCGATAGCCGGACCTAGCCGAACCCTATCTTCCGCATGTATTGCACTTGAAACCTCGTGGCCGTCCAACGCCTCGTAGTAGTAAAAATTAGAGTACGTGTCGATGAAGCTCTGGGCGTTGACAGCGCCGAGTGCAAATTCTCTGACAAGCCTCGTCATCTGGATGAGTTCTGCCTCGCTATCCATGTTCCACGCACTCCTTACTGATTGCTTTACGGGAAGCCAAGGGGTTCCATCGGCATTGGTTACACCTGGCACATGGCCATGCGGCTGCTGCGCTCGGGGATCGGGATGGGTTGATGGTTTATGTCCTCCATCAATACGCACTCCAGTAGGCTGGCCGTCGGGGCCTTTCGCTTGAACGAAGCGGCCATCTGGAGATCCTTCAATTCTTCCGCCTGGAGGTGTCGGGATCGCGTTTCCCTTGGAATCGACATAGATGGTTCCAGAAGCCTTCTGCTGGCTGGCGACCTTTCGTCCTAGTTGCGCGGCTTCGTCACCGTGCTTCAACACTGCCTTTCCGGCGTCACCGGCCAATGGAATCAGACCAATTGCCGCCCCGGCAATGTTCGCAGGTGTTGGAGCTTGGATTGCCTCAACGATACCTTTGACGTCCCCCAGGACCGGCGTGAAGTCGGCAACCACTGGGAGAATCTGCTGGGCTTGCTCAGCTGTTACAGGATTGTAGAAATCCCTTGGTGCTCCCAACGCTTGACGCCCATCTGGGTCAGTAAAGCGATATGGGTTGCCGTTCGCATATCGGTATCGATTGAATTGCCCCACCGGCTGGTCATACGCCGTCACAGGGTCCACCGACAGGAACCTGCCCAACTGCGGATCCATGTACCGCTGCTGCATGTAGCTGAGCCCCGTGGCCGCATCGCTCACATGCCCCGTATATCCCGGTCCATCCGTGACCTGTCCGCCCACAACAGCGCCATAGGGCTCATAGTCGTAGCGTTTGATCACGTTGCCATTGGCATCAGATTCGGCAACGACCGAACCGAGTGCATCGGTATGGATATAGGTGACGGTCTGAGCGCGTGCAGATGGCACAAGGGTCATGCTGACCAGTAGCACACAGCAGAGCCATGCGCCCACGACACTCAGCTTCCGAAAGAAATTCTCCACTTCTCTGCGGAGAGCAAACGTGCCGCCAGCACTTCCACCGAATCTGCGCATCCTTCCAATCCCTGAAAGAGCCTTGAAGCAAGGCGTGCCATTGATAGCACAGCAATGAGAGGCCTGTGGCTGAACTGCTTCAGCAAGGCCAAAGGTGCCATGGCGGGTCGGATCGTGCGAGAAGCGCCAAGCGCCAAGGGAGTCGGGCCAGGGAGCAGTGGCGAGGCCAGTGGCGACGCGTCAGCGGAAGATGACAATGGGAAGATCGCATCTTGGCAACCGGCAGCTAGGTGTCACAGCTCCGATCGGAGAGGGGGCGCTCCTGGGGCACCGTCCTCGGCCAACTACGCCGAGGACGGTGAAGATCTCCAAATCCCATCATCCGTTCGGTGTCAAGACTGCTCCTCTCAGACGAACAGTATTGCGGTGTCTCCGGGATGTTTCACTTGAACCTGTGGAAGGATCAGGCCGCCTTTTCCAGCGTGCCCATGTCGATGACGAAGCGGTACCGCACATCGTTCTTCGCCATGCGCTCCCAGGCCTCGTTGACGGTCTTGATGTCGATCACTTCCACGTCGCTGACGATGTTGTGCTCGGCACAGAAGTCCATCATTTCCTGCGTCTCAGCCATGCCGCCGATCGCCGAGCCGGTGATGTGCTTGCGGCCGAACATCACCGAAGCGCCCATCAGCGGCGGATCCAGCTCGGTCAGCACGCCGACCAGGCACATGGTGGCATCGCGCTTGAGCAGGGACATGTACGGGTTGGTGTCGTGGCTGACCGGGATGGTGTTGAGCAGGAAGTCGAAGCTGCCCGCATGGGCCTTCATCTGCGCCGGATCACGCGAGACCAGCACTTCATCGGCGCCCAGGCGCTTGGCGTCGGCACCCTTTTCCGGGGTGGTGGTGATCATCACCACGGTGGCGCCCATCGCCTTGGCGAACTTCACGCCCATGTGGCCCAGGCCACCGAGGCCGATCACGCCGACCTTCTGGCCGGGGCCGACCTTCCAGTGGCGCAGCGGCGAATAGGTGGTGATGCCAGCGCACAGCAGCGGCGCGGCGGCCTTGAGGTCGAGCGTTTCGGACACCTTCACCACGAAGCGCTGCTCGACCACGATGTGGTCGGAGTAGCCGCCGAAGGTCGGCTGGCCGCTCTCGCGCTCGGTGCTGTTGTAGGTGAAGGTCGCGCCCTTCTCGCAGTACTGCTCCAGATCTTCATCGCAGGCCGCGCAGTGGCGGCAGGAATCGACCATGCAGCCGACGCCGGCGAAATCGCCGACCTTGAAGCCGGTGACGTTGGCGCCGACCTCGGTCACGCGGCCGATGATCTCGTGGCCGGGCACCATCGGGAACTTGGAACCACCCCAGTCGTCACGGGCCTGATGCAGATCGGAGTGGCAGATGCCACTGAAGAGAATCTCGATGCGCACGTCATCGGGACCGGCCGGGCGGCGTTCGAAGGAGAACGGCACCAGCGGCGCGGTCTGGTCGTGCACCGCATAACCATGGGCGAGGGACATGGGGGAATCCTTGGCAGGTTTGTAGAAAGGCGCTTTACAATACGCCCCGATCCCGTGCACAAAAAGTCAGGATATCGGCATGATTCATCAAGTGAAACGGGATAATCATGGCCACTGACAACCTGACCCATCTGGCCGCCTTCGCCGCCGTGGCCCGCCACCGCAGCTTCCGCAAGGCCGGGGCTGAGCTGGCGCTGTCCACCTCGGCGGTCAGTTATGCGATCCGCGCGCTGGAAGAGCGCCTGGGCGTGGGCCTGTTCCACCGCACCACCCGCAGCGTGGCCCTCACCGAAGCCGGTCAGCGCCTGCTGGAGCGCCTGCAACCCGCGCTTGGGCAGGTGCACGACGCACTGGAAGAAATGAATCACTTCCGTGCGGCACCGGCTGGCCTGTTGCGCATCAACGCCACCCGCGCCGCCGTGCAGACCCAGTTGGGTCCGCGGCTGGCGAAGTTCCTGCTCGCCCATCCGGATGTGCGCCTGGAGCTCGCTCAGGATGATGGTCTGGTGGATATCGTCGCGGGCGGTTATGACGCCGGTGTACGCCTGCACGAATCGGTGCCGGAAGACATGGTGGCCGTGCCGCTGGGGCCGGCGCTGCGCGGCTTGATCGTGGGCGCGCCGGCGTATCTGTCAGGGCGCGAGATACCGCAGCACCCCCGCGATCTGCATCACCATGAGTGCGTGCGCTTCCGCTTCGCCAGCGGCCATCTCTACAAGTGGCAGTTCGAACGCGATGGCCAGGCGCTGGAGATCGACGTGCCCGGGCGGCTCACGCTTGGCGATCAGAACACGATCCTGCAGGCGGTGGTCGATGGGCTGGGATTGGCCTATGTGCTTGAGGATTCCGCGCGGCCGTATCTGGATGACGGCCGGCTGGTCGCGGTGCTGGAAGACTGGAGCGAGCCGTTCGCGGGCTTTGCGGTGTACTACCCGCGGCAGCGGCAGATGTCGTCGGCGCTGCGGGCGTTCATTGATCTGCTGCGGGGGTAGCGCTGTTGGGAGGCGCCTGCACTGGTGACGCGCGCCCCGGTTGAGTAGGCTGTTTTCGACGAGCGCCGGTTTCGCTCTCGCCCCGCAATGCTGATATCGCGGTATGCCAAAAAAGGAGGCGGTACGTGGAAGGGATGCATTATCGAAAGCTGTTCGACCTGATCATTTCCTGGGTGATGGCCTATTTCGTCATCATTGGAACGCTGGTCCTGGTCTGCCTGGCAATGCTCGTCGCCGGGATGGCCAGTGCGAGTGAGGCTGTCATGGTGGCGGCCGGCCTCCTGGCCGTGGCACCCGCCGTCGCGTTGCCCTTTTCCACGCGTGTCGCGAAGTGGTTGCTGCTGCTGGCCTACAGTGGCCTGGCGGCTGCTCTGATGTGGATTGCGTTCTGGCCACGCGCGGGTGTGGCATCGGTGCCACTGATCAAAAGCGCGGTGGTGGCATTCGCCGTTCTGCTGGTGGTCCGGGTGGTGCTGGCGTGGCGAAACGAGGGCCGTGCGCGAAAGCACTGAGGAACGTCTGTGCTGCGCGCGCACTTCGCATCGGCTCAGAGGTATCCGTCCACATCCGGCGTTGGTCCATGACCGGTGCTGATCAACGGTGAAATGGATGCGCAAGCGACGGTTCGTGAACATTCTGGCGATGGTTGGCGGTGTTGCCTTTGCGATTTACGGGGTGCTGATCCTGACCATTGCAGCGACGGGGAATGTCATCGAGGGCCGCGCAGCATTGGCATGTGGCGGAGCCGGGTTGCTGCTGGTGGCGGCCCCGTTGCTTGCCGCCCCATTCTCCGCCCGTGTTGCAAAGGCGTTCGCGTTGCTGGCGTTGGTGTGTTTTGCGGTGCTGGCGGTGCGGCTTGCGTTCTGGCCCCAGTCGACCATCGCGCCGGATCCGCTCGTTCAGACCGCGGTAGTGGCATTTGCGGTGTTGGTTGCCGGCCGCATCTATCTGGCACGCCGCCGCCGACTCCCGGATCATCAGCCCTGATCAGCCTTGGCGCAGAACCTGCCGCAGAGGGGTAATTTCCTGGATGCTGTATACTCACCCCCAGTATAGTTAATTGGCCTTTGCCCCGTGCCCCATTCACCGCAGGAAAAAAAGCGCGTTCTCGCCCGGGTCCGTCGGATCCGTGGCCAGTGCGATGCGCTCGACCGCGCGCTGGAAGCCGGGGCCGAGTGCGCACCGGTGCTGCAGCAGATCGCCGCGATCCGCGGTGCCGTCAACGGGCTGATGTCCGAAGTGATGGAGGCGCATCTGCGCGAAGAGTTCGGACAGCCGGCCCAATCCGATGCGCAGCGCGACGAGCGCGTGCGCGAGATGAGCATGCTGATCCGGTCCTACCTCAAATGAGTGCGCGGACGACCGCGTGCTGTCACATTCTGTTCCCTGCCTTGGAGTGCTCCCCATGAAATCCCGTGCTGCCGTTGCCTTCGCCGCTGGCGAACCGCTGAAGATCGTCGAGATCGACGTCGCCCCGCCGCAGAAGGGCGAAGTGCTGGTCAAGATCACCCACACCGGCGTCTGCCACACCGATGCGTTCACCCTGTCCGGCGATGATCCGGAAGGCCTGTTCCCGGCCGTACTCGGCCATGAAGGCGCGGGCATCGTGGTCGAAGTGGGCGAGGGCGTCACCAGCGTCAAGCCGGGCGACCACGTTATCCCGCTGTACACCGCCGAGTGCGGCGAGTGCCTGTTCTGCAAGAGCGGAAAGACCAACCTGTGCGTGGCCGTGCGTGCCACCCAGGGCAAGGGCGTGATGCCCGATGGCACCACCCGCTTCAGCTACAACGGTGAGCCGATCTACCACTACATGGGCTGCTCGACCTTCAGCGAGTACACCGTGGTGGCCGAAGTCTCGCTGGCCAAGATCAACCCGGAGGCCAATCCGGAGCACGTGTGCCTGCTCGGCTGTGGCGTGACCACCGGCATCGGTGCGGTGCACAACACCGCCAAGGTGCAGGAAGGCGATTCCGTTGCGGTGTTCGGGCTGGGCGGTATCGGCCTGGCGGTCATCCAGGGCGCGCGCCAGGCCAAGGCCGGCCGTATCTTCGCGATCGATACCAACCCGTCCAAGTTCGAACTGGCCAAGCAGTTCGGTGCGACCGACTGCATCAACCCGAAGGACCATGACAAGCCGATCCAGCAGGTCATCGTGGAGATGACCACCTGGGGCGTGGACCATACCTTCGAGTGCATCGGCAACGTCAACGTGATGCGTGCGGCGCTGGAATGCGCGCACCGTGGCTGGGGCCAGTCGGTGGTGATCGGTGTGGCCGGCTCGGGTCAGGAAATCTCGACCCGTCCGTTCCAGCTGGTCACCGGGCGCTCCTGGAAGGGCACCGCCTTCGGTGGCGTCAAGGGCCGCAGCCAGCTGCCGGGCATGGTCGAAGACGCCATGAAGGGCGACATCGAACTGGCGCCGTTCGTGACCCACACGATGGGCCTGGACGAGATCAACGACGCGTTCGATCTGATGCATGAAGGCAAGTCGATCCGCTCGGTCGTGCATTTCTGAGTCACTGCGGGCGGCGCGTGGTCTGCGCCGCCCCTACGGAGAACCATCATGGAACGCATCGAACATCGCGCCGCCTCCGGCGGCTGGCAGGACGTGTACCGCCACACCTCGCAGGTGCTGGGCTGTGACATGAATGTCGCTGTCTACCTGCCGCCGCAGGCCGCCACGCAGAAGCTGCCGGTGCTGTACTGGCTCAGCGGGCTGACCTGCAACGAACAGAACTTCATCACCAAGGCCGGCGCGCAGCGTTATGCCGCCGAACATGGCGTGATCCTGGTCGCGCCGGACACCAGCCCGCGCGGCGATGACGTCGCCGACGCCGAAGGCTACGACCTGGGCAAGGGGGCGGGTTTCTATTTGAACGCCACCGAGCAGCCGTGGGCGGCGCACTACCGCATGTACGACTATGTGGTGGAGGAGCTGCCGGCGTTGATCGAGGCGCATTTCCAGACGACGGGTGCACGCAGCATCAGTGGCCACTCGATGGGGGGGCATGGTGCGCTGGTGATCGCGTTGAAGAATCCGGGGCGCTACAAAAGCGTCTCGGCGTTTTCGCCGATCGTCGCGCCGACCCGCGTGCCGTGGGGCCAGAAGGCGTTCACCGCGTATCTGGGCGAAGATCGCGCCCGCTGGGCGGCGTGGGATGCCAGCGAGCTGGTGGCCACGGCTACCGAGCGCCTGCCGTTGCTGGTCGACCAGGGCAGTGGTGATGAGTTCCTCGACAACCAGTTGCAGCCGCAGTGGCTGCAGGCGGCGTGCACTGCGGCCGGTCATCCGCTGACGCTGCGCCTGCAGCCCGGCTACGACCACAGCTACTACTTCATCAGCAGCTTCATCGGCGAGCACATCGCGCACCACGCCAAAGCCTTGTACGCCTGAGGCATACCGTCTAGCCACCCGCTGGGTAGCGGCCTGGCGTTTCCAGCATCCGGGGTGACGTCCGCCGGGGCAGGACGCTGGTTCAGCGGTGTTCGCGTCGTACCGGCCAGCCAGCACGACGCGATCAGCTCAACGCACGTTGCGCAGTTCCCAGTGACTGCCGGCCAGCATGCGCAGGCGCTGCTTGAACACATCGCTGTCGATGCTGGTGGTGGCGACCAGATTGATGCGCAGATCGTCCTGCGCGCCGGTGACGGTGGCGGACGGATCGGTCGCGCCCCACTGCGGGTCAACGGCATCCGGGTCGTCCTGCTTGGCACGCCAACGGTCGAACAGCACCGTGGTGCGCAGGGCGTTCTGAAGTTCCTCGGCCAGGCCCGCCGCGCCCTGGGCGTGGAAGGACAGATCCGGATCGTTGCCGCGTGCCTTGGCCGGGTCCGGCAGGCTGATGTCATAACTTGGCATGGTTACCTCCTTTGAATGTGGCAAGGCTGGCAGAGACGCGGTGGAATCCGCGTGCAGAACCGGCGGCCATGCCGGGATCGTGGCATGGCCGCTGCGAAGCTGAGCTGTGCCGTCAGCCGCTGAAGGTATGCGGCTCGTCAGCAAACCCGATCGTCACTGCGCCCTTGCCCACGTTGACCATGCCGGTAAGGCTCATCACCGCCTCGAACACAGCCACGCCATGGGCCTGGCAGGTCTCGCGCAACGTCGCGTAGCCAGGCAGGGCCTGCAGGTCGGCCAGCTCACCGCCGTAGCTGATGCACACCGTTGGCGTCATCAGGCCGCGCTTGACCCGCTGGCCGACGAAATCGAACAGCTTCTGCACCGCGTTGTCGAAGCCCTTGATCTTGGCTACCGGTCCGGTCTCGCCGCGGTAGCCATGCAGCACCGGCTTGATGTCCAGCGCACTGCCCAATGCCGCACTGATCAGGCCCACGCTGCGGTCACCCTTGTGCCGCGCACGGGCGCGCATGTAGTACAGATCGCGGGTGATCATGTAGCCGTGCACGTTGTGCGCCAGCAGCTCCAGCCGCTCGCGGATCTGCTGCACGCTCGCGCCGCTGTCGCGCAGGCGCACCGCCTCCACCGCGGTGACGCCTTGGGCAGCGAACAGGTTCTGGGTGTCGAGCACGCGCAGTGCGAACGGCGAGTTGAAGCCCGCCGCCTGCCGCACCGGCTTGTAATCGTTGAGGATCGCGAAGCTGGCCTGCATCGCGTTGTCGTGGATCGGGCTGCGGGTCTTGGTGATCGTCATGCAGAACACATGGTCGTAATCGATCACCAGCTTGCCCAGGAACAGGTCTCGGATCTGGTTGACGCTGAAGGGGATGGTCTCCGCCTCGGCGCCATGCTCGGCCACATGGGCATGCAGAAAGCTCAGTGTCGCCTGTTCGTCGCGATGGTCGGCCAGCACGGCCTCGCCAATGCGGACGGTGATCGGCAGCAGCACGATGTTGTGTTGTTCAATGAAATCCTGCGGCAGATCGCACGCAGAGTCGACCACGATTCCGATGCGCATCCTGTGCCCCTCCGGCAGGTTGTAGGTTCGGAAACGTGAACGCTATCTCAAAACGAGATGTTTTGCCTGACCGGGGAGGCGGCCGACCTCAGCGGCTTCGCTCGACCGCCACCGGCAGGTCCTTGATCCGGGCCCATTCGCCCTGCCCGAGCAGGCCTGGCTCGGCCAGCACCGCCTGCATCAGCGGATGGGCATCGTTGCCCCAGAACAGCTCGCTGCCGATCGCCAGCGTCGGTACGCCGAACACGCCAGCGGCCAAGGCGGCATCGGTATTTCGCCGCAGTGCTTCTTTGACCGACGGCTCGCTGATCGCCGCAGCGACATCGCCGATGTCCAGCATCGCGCCGGGCAGGGCAAGCGCGGCGGCACTGTCGCCGGCGTGACCATCGCGCCAGATCCAGTTGAACAGGATGTCGACCGTTTCGTGGGTGGCCCCGGCGGCCAGACACAGGCGCAGCGCCGCCAGCGGATTGAACGGGTGGCCCGGCGGAAAGCGCAGCGTCACCCCGGCGCTTCGGGCCTGCCACAGCGCCTGCCGATAGGTGAACAGCCGTTTGGCGGGAATCTCGGCCGGGCCCAGGTTGCCGAGGTGATGTAGCACCGCGCCGAAGGCGATCGGTACCGGAACGATGCTTTTGAACTGCGGCAGCGCCTTGAGCTGCTGCCAGTGCAGGTAGGCGAACGGTGAGACGAAATCGAAGTACCAGCGCAGGGCCATGATCGGGTGCTCACGTTGCAGGGAGGCAGTGATGCAGATGGCAGGGCCGCCGCAGGCAGCGGCCCTGTGCACAGGCTCAGCGCGAGTATGCACGCGGTTCGGTGGAGGCTGGTGCCTGGTAGCGGTCGCGCAGCTCGGTCTGGCGCGACCGCATCGGCATGGCGCGGCCCCCCAGCCAGACCTGCTCGGCATAGTGCCCGACATCCAGCGGGTCGCCCTCCCACAGGACCAGATCGGCCAGCTTGCCTGGCTCGATGGTGCCAAGCCGGTCGCCGACGCCCAACGCTTGCGCCGGCACCCGGGTCAGGCCTGCCAGGCCATCGTCCCAGGCCAATCCGTTGGCCACCGCATTGCCGGCCAGCTGGCGCATCTTGCGCGCGTTGTGTGAGGCATCATCGCGCTGGGCGAAGCTGACCGGCACGCCCGCCGCCTTCAGCCGCGCGGCGTTCTGCAGGGTGGCGCCAAGCTGGTCGAAGCTGCTCGGCAGGTTGCCCAGCCCATCAACGAACACCGGCACGCCGGCCTGCGCCAGCTGCGGGGCCAGGCGCCACGCCTCTGCACCGCCGGCGATGGCGATCTTGACCTTCTCGCGGGCGGTCCAGCGCAGCAGTTGGCGGATGTCCGCCGCACGGTCGACCTGCACCACGATGCGGCCCTGGCCGGCCAGGTAGCGCGCCAGCGTGGCGCGACCGGCAGGCGTCAGCAGCGCATGCGGAGAGTCCGCCGGAACGCGCCCACGCGCCTCGCTGACCATCTGTTCCAGCAGCATCCACTGGGCGGCACGCGAGCTGCCGGTCAGCTCGGCGCCGGACGCGCCGAGGCGGATGAACAACGCGTGCGGGCCGACCGGATCGGCGCTGCCGTCCAGCCGCATCACACCGCCCTGGCCGGCGATGAAGCCGCCGCCGGTGTTCGCTCCGAGCATGGTGAAGCCGATGCCATCCAGCCGCGCGACCGGGATCAGCACCGAGTCAGGATTGAAGGCGAGGGTCACATCGAATTCCGGACGCAGCGGCTGGTCTTCCAGCTTGAGCGAGCTGTCCACCGTGGCTGATTCGCCCGAGACTTCCTCGATGCCGATATCGGTGATGCCGCCGAACAGCGCCGGGGTGAGCGGCTTGCCCGCGGCCTCGACCACCGCTACGCCGGCGGGTGCGGACAGGCCGGGGCCGACGGCGCGGATCACGCCGCCCTGGACCAGCACATCGCTGTGCGTCAGGCTGCCGCGTGCGGCGGCGGTGTGCACCGTGGCGTTGCGGATCAGCAGATCCTGCGCCAACAGGGAAGGGGCCACGCAGGCACCGGCAATCAACAGCAGGGCCTGCGGAAGCAGACGCATCGAGACGCGGCGGCTCATGGGCGTGCCTCCTGGCCGAGCATGAAGTCCGACAGCGGCTGCCGCCTCACGTCCTGGCGGTCATAGACCTGGTGACCATCGACGTAAACCTTTTCGGCCAGTGCGTAGGAACTGAAGGGACTGCCGTTCCAGACCACCACGTCACCCATCTTGCCGGCCTCCAGGCTGCCGGTCTGCTTCTCCACACCCAGCGAGCGCGCCGCGTTGGAGGTGAGCCACATCATGGCGCGCTCCGGGGCGATCTCGATGCCAGCGCGGCGTGCGTTGGCGATCACCTTGGCCGCCTCCTGGTTCAAGCGCTGGATCCCCTCGGGCGAATCCGAATGCACGATCGCGCAGCTGTTGGCGGGGCGGTCGACCAGGGCGATGTTGTCCTGGATGCCATCGAAGGCCTCCATCTTGAAGCCCCACCAGTCGGCCCACAGCGCACCACACACGCCTTCCTCGGCGAGCCGGTCAGCCAGCTTGTAGGCCTCCACCGCGTGATGGAAGGCGGCGATCTTGAAGCCGAATTCCTTGGAGAGATCCAGCATCGTAGCCATCTCATCGGCGCGGTAGCAGTGAATGTGCACGCGGATGTCGCCCTGGATGGCGCCGGCCAGCGTATCCAGCTTGAGATCGCGCTTGCCGCCGCTGTCGCCGGCGCTGTCGCCCTTGTCATCGCCACTGAACCAGCGCTTTTTCTTTGGCTGCTTGGGGGTGTTCTTGGCGATGTACTCGCTGGCATCGATGAAGGCCGCGCGGTAACCGGCGACATTGCCCATGCGCGTGCCCGGCGCGGTGCCCTTGCCGCCGTAGACGCGCTTGGGGTTCTCGCCGCAGGCCATCTTCAGGCCCCATGGCGCGCCGGGGAACTTCATGGCCTGGTAGGTCGTTGCGGGCACGTTCTTCAGCGTCACCCCGCGGCCACCGACCAGATTGGCCGAGCCGGGCAGCACCTGCATCGAGGTCACGCCACCGGCCAGTGCCGCGGCAAAGCCGGGATCCTGCGGCCATACCGAGTGCTCGGCCCAGACATTGGCAGTGACCGGTGCGGTCATCTCGTTACCGTCGCTGTGCGCACTGACGCCCGGGCTGGGATACACGCCCAGGTGCGAGTGCACATCGATGATGCCGGGCGTGACCCACTTGCCCTGGCCGTCGACGCGGACCGCATCGGCCGGTGCACTCAGGCCGGTGCCGACTGCTGCGATGCGGCCGCCCTGCAACAGCACATCGGCGTTGTCCAGGCGCACGCCGGTGCCGGTGAGCACCGTGGCGTTGCTGATCAGTACCGGCGCCGAGGCGATCGGCGCGTAGGTGCTGGGATAGGGATCCTGGATGAACCGCGACGCGGCGGGCGCGGGCGCGGACACGATCGACATCAACGCCAGGCCAACGCCGACGCTCAACAACTTATGCATGGTTCTCCCCGAAGCCGCATGGACACAATTCCTCGACGCTATCCGGGAGAGGGGCGGCTTGCCAAGTGACCTTTTGCATAGCGTTATCAAATCAGACTTAACATCTTCACAAGAAACAATTGTGAACTTTTCATGAATTTTTTCGGTTAGGCTCAAGCGGGGCGTTGGAGCGGCCGATAGTCCAGCGGACATGTTTCATGTCCACACCTCGCCCCCATGCCGAAACACGAACCAGACCAAGGAAGTTCTCCGTACATGACCCTGTATTCGAAGTCCCGCGCGGCCTCACGCCGCCTCTCGCCGTCCCTGCTGGCCTCGGCCATCACCGGCACCCTGCTGGCCGCCATCGCCGTCCCGGGCCTGGCCAGCCCGACCAGCGACGTGCTGCAGCGCTACCAGCAGCAGCGCGCCGAACAGTCCGCCGCGTTTGGCCGTGATCTGCAGACCGCTTCGCTGGCCGCCACCTTTGCCATTCCGGCGTCGTCGGCTGGCCCGAATGCTGTCCTTGGCAGCCCGCACGTCAGCGCGGAGGTCGAGAGTCCGATCATGGGCAAGCCGGGCGATGTGGAAAGCTGGCGTAGTGATGAATTTGCAGGTGATTGGGGCCTCGCCGCGATCAATGCCGACTATGCCTATGCACGTGGTCTGACGGGCCAAGGCATCCGCTTGGGTATCTTTGATTCCGGCACCGGACTGGACCACCCGGAGTTCGAGGGCAAGAATCATCGCAGCATCCGCATCGGCGATCTGCTTCCGGACGGCACCCGCTGCACGAACACGACCGCTATTGCCGGTGCCGGCGCATGCTTTGCCAGCGATGGTGATGAGGTGCAGATCACCTACGTCGGGTTCAACGATAACGTTCCGGAGAACATTCGCGACATCATTCGCAATGGTGCTTACGTACAGCCCGGCATTTCCTATGGCACCCACGGTACGCATGTCGGCGGGACCATGGTGGCAAACCGCGATGGCAACGGCATGCACGGCGTGGCGTTCGGTGCAGACCTGACTGCGGCCAAGCTGTTCTTCAACTCAGCCAGTGAGTGGCAGCGGACGGCCACGGGCTATTCCGTGGTCTCGCTGGCTGGCGTCGGACCGGATTCGACGGCCTTCGCCGACATGTATGACCAGATGAACGCGCAGGGTGTTCGCGCGATCAACCACAGCTGGGGGCTGGCGACCGAGCCGGGCGCGGCGCTGATCGATCTGTATTACGGCGACGAGGAAACGCTCGACTACCTGAGCACGTTTGCCGATGGCTCCCGCGCCAATGGCATGATCCAGGTGTGGGCGGCCGGCAACAGCGGCCCGAACGCCAGTCCACAGGCCAGCCCGATCGCCGGCCTGTATGCCACGCTGCCGCGTGCGTTTGCCGACATCGAACAGTATTGGGTGAGCGTGGTCAATGTTGACCAGAACTCACTGCTCAGCAACCGCTCCAACAAATGCGGCCTGAGCGCCAACTGGTGTCTGGCCGCACCGGGCAGCAATATTGCGTCCACCGTGTACGGTAGCGACTCCCAGATCAACGCCGAACTGCTGGTCGACGTCGACGGCAACCTGCTGCTGGACGTCATCTCGCGGATGCCGACGTATGCCTATGGTCTCAACAGCGGCACCTCGATGGCTGCACCCCATGTCACCGGCGCGCTGGCGCTGCTGTTCGAGCGTTTCCCGTACCTGACCAATGCGCAGGTACGCGATGTGATGCTGACGACTGCCGCCGATCTGGGGGCACCCGGCATCGACGAGATTTACGGCTGGGGCCTTCTCGATCTGCGCAAGGCCATCGAAGGCTATGGCCTGCTCCGCGTCGATACCGACGTGGTCATGAACGAGAAGGCTGGCGGCCTGAAGGTGTGGGAAGGCGATGCATGGGACGACTGGACCAATGACATCGGCGGCCCGGGTAAGCTGACCAAGTCCGGCATCGGCTGGCTGCGTCTGAGCGGCGACAACACCTTCAACGGTGCGATCGTGCGCGAGGGCGTGCTGGAGCTGGACGGCGCCAATGCACTGACCGCCTCGGTCGATGTGCAGGGTGGCCAGTTCCTGCTCAACGGCAGCCTGGTGTCCACCACGCTCAACAGCCTGGGTGGTAGCAGTGTCATTTCCACCTCCGGCGTGCTCGATGGCTCGGCACTCAATGTGACCGGAGGTTCGGTCACGTTCAACGGTCTGCAGCAGGACGCTGATACCACCGTCGGCAGCGGCGGCAGCTTCGTGCTCAACGGCCGTCTGGTCGACAGCACGCTGACCTCGGCCGGCACCACCCGCGTCAACGCTGGTGCACTGCTGGATGGTTCGGACCTGCTCGTCACCGCCGGCACCGTGTCCTTCAACGGCGTGCAGCAGGACGGTTCGACCGTCGTCGGCGCCAAGGGCACCCTGAAGGGTGTCGGCACGCTGGGCAGCACGCGCGTTGAAGGCATCATCGCGCCGGGCAACTCGATCGGCACGCTGACCATCAACGGCGATTACGTGCAGACCGCCACCGGCGTCTACCAGGCCGAGCTGGCCCCGGGCAGCCGCAGCGATGTGCTGCGCGTGACCGGTACCGCCACCCTGGGCGGCACGCTGAAGGCATTGCCGGAAGCCGGTGTGTACTACCTCGGCGAGCAGTTCAACTTCCTGCAGGCCGCTGGTGGGGTGAACGGTCAGTTCGCGACCACGGACTTCTCGGCGTTCTCGCCGTTCCTGCAGTTCAACCTGGCCTACACCGCCGGCGGCATGAGCATCGGCGTGGCACGTGGCAACTCGCTGGCCAGCGCTGCGGTCACCGCCAACCAGATCGCCGTGGCGACCAGCGCAGATCGTCTGGGCGTCAACCAAGGTCTGCCGAAGCCGTTGACGCAGCTGTTCGCGGCCCAGGTCGGTGCGGCGCTGGACGCGCTGAGTGGTGAAATCCACGCCGCCACGCCGATGGCGCTGGTGGAAAGCAGCCGTTACCTGCGTGATGCGGCCCTGAGCCGTGCGGTGGGTGTGCGTTCGCCGGCTGCCGGTGATGACGCAGCCGCAGGTGGCGCGTGGGTGCAGGCGATCGGTGGCAGCGGCAAGCTTGATGGCGATGCCAATGCCGCGCGTACCGATTCCAACAGCAACGGTCTGCTGGTCGGTGCCGACCATGTGTTCGGTGGCGGCTGGCAGGTCGGTGCGCTGGTGGGTACCGGCCGTACCGATATCAAGCAGGCGGCCGGTCGCGGCGCCCGTTCGGAAATCGACAACACGCACTTCGGTGCCTATGTGGGCAATCAGTGGGGTGCGTTCGGTCTGCGCGCCGGCCTGGGCTATTCGCGTCACGACGTGGACAGCAAGCGTCAGCTGACCTTTGCCGGCTACCAGGATGCGCTGTCAGCCAAGTACGACGCCACCACCCGTCAGGCCTTCATCGAAGGTGCGTACCGCTTCGGCGGTCGCGAGGCGGGTCTGGAGCCCTACGTGCAGTTCGCCCGCGTTGAAGTGGACGTGGACGGCTTCGCCGAACAGGGTGGCGCAGCTGCTCTGAACGGTCAGGTCGCCGATACGAGCACCAACGTGGCGACCGCCGGTGTGCGCTTCGACAAGGGCCTGAAGACCTCCTGGCAGCAGGAAAGCTGGCTGCACGTCCGCGGTGGCGTCGGCTACCGTCGTGCCTCCGGTGACCGCAGCCAGGTCGCCGATCTGGCCTGGACCGGTGGCAGCAGCTTTGCTGTCAGCGGTGCGGCCATCGCCGACAACGCCGTGGTTGCCGAGCTGGGCCTGTCGGCCTGGTTGAGCCCGCGCAACCAGCTGGAGCTGGGCTACAACGGCACCTTCGGTGACGACGCCCGCGACCGCAGCGTGACCGCGCGCTGGTCCGTGCAGTTCTGATCCAGCGGTACCGGTAAACGGAAAAAGGCGGCCATTGGCCGCCTTTTTCTTGCCTTAGAATCACCGGCATGAAAACCAAACAGGACATCGTCGAAAACTGGCTGCCGCGCTACACCGGCGTGCCCTTGGAACAGTTTGGCCAGCACATCCTGCTGACCAACTTCGGTGGCTACCTCCACACCTTTTCCTAGCTCACCGGCGCTTCCATCCAGGGCGCGGACCGGCCGATGGCCAGCGTCACCAGCGACGACATCACCCTGATCAACTTCGGGATGGGCAGTGCCAACGCGGCCATCATCATGGACCTGCTGTCGGCGGTGATGCCCAAGGCGGTCCTGTTCCTGGGCAAGTGCGGGGGGCTCAAGCGCAAGAACCAGCTGGGCGACCTGATCCTGCCGATCGCCGCGATCCGTGGCGAGGGCACCTCCAGTGACTACCTGCCGCCCGAGGTCCCGGCATTGCCGGCCTTTGCCCTGCAGCGGGCGGTCTCGACCATGATCCGCGACCTGGGCCACGACTACTGGACCGGCACGGTCTACACCACCAACCGACGGGTCTGGGAGCACGACGAGGCCTTCAAGGAAAAGCTTCGGGTGATGCGCTGCATGGCCATCGACATGGAGACGGCCACCCTGTTCGCGGCCGGCTTTGCCAACCACATTCCGATCGGGGCCTTGCTGTTGGTCTCCGACCAGCCGATGATTCCCGATGGGGTGAAAACCGAGGCGTCCGATGCCAAGGTCAGCTCCCAGTTCGTCGAGAACCATATCCAGATCGGTATCGAGGCGCTTAAGCTAATACGGCGCAACGGCAAGTCGGTCCGCCACCTGCGCTTTGACGAGTAACGGCAATGGAACGGGTGGGCGTCTTGGGGCGCCACCTACAGGGGTAGTAAATGGACGTGGCGGCACAAGTAGTGGAATTCTGGCGCGACGCTGGACCGCAGAAGTGGTTCGCGCGTGATGACGCGTTCGACGCGCGCTTCCGCCAGCAGTTCCAGGAAGAACATTTCGCTGCTGCCCGCCGCGCCCGCGAGCATTGGCTGAGCAGTGCCGAAGGCGCGCTCGCCCTGATGATCCTGCTCGATCAGTTCCCGCGCAATTGCTTCCGCGATACCGCGCACTCCTACGCCACCGATGGCCTTGCCCGTCATTACGCCATGCGTGCGGTGGAGGAGGGCCTGGACCTGCAGCTGGTGCCCAAGCTGCGTGCCTTCATCTACCTGCCGTTCGAGCACTCCGAGGATCCGCAGGACCAGGAGCGTTCGGTGGCGATGTTCGATGTGCTGGGCGACAAGGAATACCTGCAGTACGCCGAGCTGCACCGCGACATCATCCGCCGCTTCGGCCGTTTCCCGCACCGTAATGCGGTGCTGGGGCGGATGCCGACCCCGGAGGAGCTGGACTATCTGGCCGAAGGTGGGTTTGCGGGGTAACCGGTGGACGGCGCCACCGGCGCTACGAACAAAAAACGCCGGCAATGCCGGCGTTTTTCGTATCGCGCTGCGGGCTGAAGATCAGTACTTCGGCACGCCGTTGTCCACCTCGTTCGACCAGGCATCGATGCCGCCGGTGATGTTGGACACCTTGGTGAAGCCCAGGGCGCGGAACTGCTCGGCCGCCTGTGCGCTGCGGCCGCCGTGGTGGCACAGGAAGGCCAGCGCGGTGTCCTTGGGCAGGGCTTCCAGACGGGCGCGGTTGTCGCCGTCGAAGGTCTCGAACGGGGCGTTGATCGCCGCGATCGCACGCTCGTCGGCCGGGCGTACGTCCACCACGGTGATGCTGCCGGCACGCAGCTGGTCGTCCGCATCGCGCACGCTCAGTTCCTGCACGGCCTTGGGCGCGTTCGGGTTGTCGATCGCCAGGCCCTTGCCACGGATGTCGTCGACCCAGTCGATGGTGATGCCTTCGGCACGGCGTGCGCTGGCCAGATCGAACTGCACGCGCAGGCCGTTGGACTCGGCGGCGATCGCGTTGTCGTCGTGCGGGGCCAGCTGGAAGTTCGGCTGGAAGCGCGCGTCGATGCCCAACTGCAGCGAAGCACCGGGGGAATCGGCCAGCGCGCCACGCAGCATCTCCACCGCCGCCGGGGTGACGGTGATGCGCGGTGGGGTGCGGTCCGGGGCGGCCAGGCCGAGCACGCTGCTCAGCTCACCGCTGCCGGCCATCTGCAGGATGATGTCGCTGCCACCGACCAGCTCGCCGTCGATGTACAGCTGCGGGATGGTCGGCCAGTCGCCATAGGCCTTGATGCCTTCACGGATCTCGGCGTCGGCCAGTACGTTGACGTGGTCGAACTCAACGCCCAGGTCCTGCAGGGCGCCGACGGCCTTGGCCGAGAAACCGCACTGCGGCATGCTCGGCTGACCCTTCATGAACAGCACGACGCGGTTGGCGTTGAGAATGGATTCGATGCGCGAGCGCAGGGCGGGATCAAGGGACATGACGGTCGGGGTCCGGATATGCGAACCGCCTATTCTACGCGGCATGGCATCATGGGGCATGACCGTACCGGAAACGTTGCATCGCATTCCCCGGCGCCCGTGGCGCTGGGTGCCGTGGCTGGTGCTGTCACAGGCGCTGGTGGTGGGGGTCTGGGTGGTCTGGGGCTGGCGCTGGGGGCTGCCCGTGATGGTGGCCACGCATGCCCTGTTCATGGTGCCGGTGTTCCTGCCCAACAGCCGGTTCTATGCCCCGGTGGTGAGCCGCCTCCCCGGCGATGCCCGCAGGGTCTGGCTGACCATCGATGACGGCCCGTCTGCGGACACCCCGGCGGTGCTGGACCTGCTGGACCGCTACGAGGCGAAGGCAACTTTCTTCCTGGTCGGCGAGCGCGCGCAGGCGCAGCCGGACCTGGTCCGCGCGATGCTGGCCCGTGGGCACAGCCTGGGCAATCACAGCCATCGGCACCCGCAGACGCGCTTCTGGCGGCTCGGGCGGCAGGCGATGGCCGCCGAGATCACACAGTGCCAGCAGGCCCTGACCGCGATCGCGGGCACCCCACCGCGCTGGTACCGCTCGGTGGTCGGGATGACCAACCCGTTCGTGGCCCCCGTGCTGAAGCAGTGGCAGCTGACCCGGGTCGGCTGGAGCGCGCGGGGGTTCGACGGCGTGGCGTGCACGCCCGATCAGGTGGTCGAGCGGATCACACAGGATCTGGCGCCGGGCAGCATCGTGCTGCTGCATGAGGGCGCCGCACATGGCCACAACCTGGCCATCATCGAGGCGGTGCTGCAGGCGGTGCAGGCGCGTGGCCTGCACGCCGGTCTGCCGGACTGACGCCAGGTGGGTGCCCGGCGCAGGCCGGGATCAGCTCAGGGAGCCGATGATCATCAGCAGCACCACACCGAGGATGCTGCCGATCGAGATCACCAGGCCGAGGATCGCAAACACACGGCGGCGGTCCGGCTGCAGCGCACCGGCGACGCCCAGGCCGAAGGCCACCAGCTGCATCAGCGCGGTACACATCAGACCGAGGCCGACCAGGATTGCCGACATGGAGGTCTCCTCCATGCCGCCGGGCGTGGTGGTTTCGATGACGCCGGCCACCACGATCAGGCCGAGCATCAGCATGGCGCCGCCCAGGGCGGTAATGAAGGCGGCAATACCCATGCCGGAATGAGGGGTGTGCATCGGGGCTCCTTGTTGATGCGGTTGAACGGAAAATTCAGTGGGCGAGGGGCTGCGCGCTGGTGGCGTCGGCCGGGGGATGCGAGGCATGCCACTGGTCGCGGATCCAGCCGCCGAGCGAGAGCTGGGCGATCAGCACGCCCAGTGTCACAAGCAGCGCGATGATGCCGAACAGACGGCGCCGGCGTGGCTGCAGCACGCTGCCCAGACCGAGCAGCAGGGCCAGGATGGCCAGCCCGACACTGCTGCCCAGCAGGGCCGCCAGCGACCACGGCAGCTCGCGCATCGCCGCATGCTCGGGGGCATGGGCGTAATGCATGCTCAGCAGCAGCATCACCAGGCCACAGGCGCTGACGATCAGCGCGGCGATGCCAAGCGCGGAATGTCGGGTCTGTCGGGGCATGGGCGGCTCCTTGCCGGAAAGGGGGCGCGAGTATGCGCGTGTGCGGGCAGCGGCGCGAGCCGCGGTGACTACGCCGCGGGCGGACGTTCGCCGACGATCAGCCAGTTATTGAACGGCGTGTTGCCATACAGCGGTGTCATCTGCAGGCGCAGTCCGGCGGTTACCAACGGGCTGCGCAGGCTGCCTGCGTCCGGGTAATGGCGCGGGCGCGTGCCCATCCAGCCGACCAGGTGCGCAAGCATGTCGGTGATCCGCGTGGTGCGATCACGACCACTGTGGTCGGCCAGCGTGGTGCGGATCACCAGCCGTGCGCCGGGTGCCACACGCGCGGCGGCATCGAGCAGCAGTTGCGTCTGGGCGGGGGCGGGCAGGTATTGCAGCACGTCCAGCAACGCGACGTTGCCGTGGTGGGCGGGCAGGGCGGCACTGGCATCCACGCAGGTGAACCGTGCGTGCGGCAGCGCGGCGCGTGCGCTGGCCTGCTCGGCGCGGGCAACCTTGCCAGCGTCGATGTCCACGCCGTGATACGCCAGAGTGTTGCCCTGCTGGCGGAGCACGTGGGCCAGCAGCCCCAGACCGCAGCCGATATCCAGCAACGGGGCCGCGGGTGCATCGTTCAACGCAGCGAGCACGCCCGGATACAGCGGATCGCTGCCAAGCTTGCCGCGGCTGTAGTAGTAATCGCGACGGTTGCCGAACCGCTGCGCCGGCAGGAACGCCGTGGCGATCCGGCGGGCCTGCTCCCTGGCCAGCGGCAGCGTGGCCTCGCTCAGCGGGTGGGCTCCGCCCACTGCACGCGCGTCACTTCGAACGCGCGCTGGTGCCACAGCGTGTACATCGTGGCGGACGGATGCAGACCATCGTCGGCCAGCATGACGCGCTCGCCGCCCAGCTGGCGGCTCAGGTCGGTGATGTCGACAAACGCCACGTCATGCTCGGCACAGATCGCCGCGGCGGCGGCGTTGTAGGCGTCCAGTTCCTGACCGATCTGCACGCGGTCGCGGCCGGCGTCCACGGCATACGGGGTCACGCCCCAGTCCGGGATCGAGAGGACCAGCACGCGCGCGGCACGGTCGCCAGCGAAGGCAAGCGCGCGCTGCAGCAGAGCGGTGAAGCGCGGGCGGTACTCGTCCACGCTGCGCCCACGGTATTGATCGTTGACCCCGATCAGCAGGCTCACCAGCTCGAAAGGCCCCTGCGGTGCGGCGGCATCGATACCAGCCTCGAGCTCATCGGTGGTCCAGCCGGTGGTGGCGATGATGGTCGGGTCGTCCACGTCCACGCCGATATCGCGCAGGGCCGCGGCCAACTGCATCGGCCAGCGCCCGGCGGGCTCGACGCCTTCGCCGATCGTGTAGGAATCGCCCAGCGCCAGGTACGGCAGGCCCATCAGGCCACCGCACTGCGCGGCTTGAGCGGCACCACCTTGGTATTGGCTTCGGCGCGGCGTGCCAGGGCGCGGTCGATGCGGGCGAACACATCGCGCATGACCTCCGGCTCGGGCAGCAGGGTCACGCGGAAGTGGTGGCGGTAAGGCACGTTGAAGCTGGAGCCCGGCACCACCAGCACGCCTTCCTCGTTCATCAGCTCCAGCGCGAAATCATGGTCGTCGAAGCTGCGTGCGGCAGCACCCACCACGGCCGGGAATGCATAGAGCGCGCCAGCCGGGGCCACCAGCGACAGATGCTCGCTGGCGTTGCAGGCCTCGATCACCGCGCGGCGGGTTTCATACAGACGGCCACCCGGCGCGCACAGCGGCGAGATGGTGTCCGGCCCGTTGACGGCCGCATCGATGGCGTACTGGCCCGGCACGTTGGCGCACAGGCGCAGGGCGCTGAGCAGGTCCATCGCTGCACGGAACTCGCCCAGCCGCTCGGCTGCGCCGGACAGCATCGCCCAGCCCACGCGCCAGCCGCAGGCGCGATGCACCTTGCTCAGGCCGCTGAAAGTGATGCACGGATGGTCGCCGGCCAGGGGCGCGACCGCATGGAACTGCGCGTCGTCGTACAGGATCTGGTCGTAGATCTCATCGACCATCAGCAGCAGGTTGTGCTTGGCGGCGATGGCGACGATGCGCTCCAGCAGCTCGCGCGAGTAGCTGGCGCCGCTGGGGTTGTTCGGGTTGATCAGCACGATCGCGCGGGTGCGCGAGGACACCAGCGCCTCAATCTCGACCGGGTCGGGCTGGAAGCCGTTCTCCGGTGCGCAGCGGTAATACACCGGACGACCATCGTTGAGGATCGTCGCGGCCGACCACAGCGGGTAGTCCGGCGAGGGCACCAGCACTTCATCGCCCGGGTTGAGCAGGGCGCGCAGCGACAGGTCGATCAGCTCGCTCACGCCATTGCCGATGAACACCCGGTCCGGGTGCGCATCCGGTGCGCCGCGGCGGGCGTAGGCGGCGGCGATGGCTTCGCGCGCCTCCGGCAGGCCCTGCTGATGGGTATACGGATCGGTACGGCCCATGTCGTCGGCGATCGCGCGCTGCAGATGCTCCGGCGCACGGAACCCGAAGTTGCCCGGGTTACCGATGTTGAGCTTGATCAGCTTGCGGCCCTGGGCCTCCAGCTCCCGCGCTCGTCGCGCCAGTTCGCCCCGGATCTCGTAGCGGACTTCGGACAGGCGCTCGCGGGTGGCGAGCGGCTTCAGCGGGGGCGTGGACATGAACGGGCCGTCATTCAGGCATGGAAACCGCATGGTAGCGGAATTGCTGCGTTGCAGGGCATGCGTTTCCGGCCAAATGCCCGGCGCTGCAAGGCAGTTGCAGATGAAAGGATTTTCGCCCCTCCACGCCAGCGCCGGTTCGCTGCGGCGACGCCGGTCGCCACACCCCTTAGAATGGGCACGATGAGCGAACCCACTGATTACCTTGCCCTGCAGACCATCGGCTGGCCCTGGCCGGGCGGCCCCGAACTACCGGCCTGGCAGGCCCTGTTCGAGCAGTTCCCGCAGGCGCGCCCGGGCCGGGTGATCGAGCAGCATCGCACCGGGTACATCGTTGCCGATGCGCCGGAAGCGGCGATCAAGACCGAATCGCCGCCGGAATGGCAGCGCCCGCGCTTCCCCAGCCACGAGCGCGCGGCAGTCGGCGACTGGGTGCTGCTGGAAGGCATCAAGATCGTGGCCCTGCTGCCGCGGCGCACCGCGATCAAGCGTGGCGCGGCCGGCGAGCATTACCACCAGCAGGTGATCGCGGCCAACATCGATACGGTGTTCATCGTGTGTGGCTTGGATGCGGACTTCAATCCGCGCCGGATCGAGCGCTACCTGCTGCTGGTCGGCGGGGGCGGCGCGCAGCCGGTGGTAGTGCTGACCAAGGCCGACCAGACCGAGTACAGCCAGGATGCCCTGGATGTGCTGGAAGAACTGGCCGCGCAGAACATCCCGCTGCTGGCCATCAACGGCAAGGACCCGGCCAGCGCCTCGGCCCTGCTGCCGTGGCTCGCGGCCGGCCAGACCGTGGTGCTGGTCGGCTCCTCCGGTGCGGGCAAGTCGACCCTGACCAACACGCTGCTCGGCGAGGAGCGGATGAAGACCGCCGATGTGCGCGTCAACGACTCGCGCGGCCGCCACACCACCACGCACCGTGCGCTGATCCCCTTGCCGGCCGGGGCCTGCCTGATCGACACCCCCGGCATGCGCGAGCTCAAGCCGACCGGTGAAGAAGCACTGAGCGAAGGCGGTTTCTCCGATGTGGAGGCGCTGTCGGCGCAATGCCGGTTCCGCGACTGCGCGCACCAGCGTGAGCCGGGCTGTGCGATCCGCGCGGCCATCGATGACGGCACGCTGGATGAAGAGCGCCTGCTCAACTACTTCAAGCTGAAAGAAGAAGTGGCTGCCGCTGCGGCGAAGCTGGCCGTGCGCCAGGCGCAGCAGGCCATCGAGCGCAAGCATGTCGGCAAGGGAGCGCAATGGCGCCCAGGCGGGAAGGGCGGCCGGCGCTGATCTGTCTTGAGTTTTGATACTGTCCGTCCATGGACACGCCAATGACCGTGGATCGCGACGTTGCCCACCACACCGCGCTCGATGCCCAACTGGTCGAGGCGGTGGGCGGGATCAAACTGCTGGGGCTGACCAGCTGGCCGGCCGCGCTGCAGGCGCCCTTCCTGGCCAGCATCGCCCGCGGTCAGCCGGTGCTGCCGCAGGTGGACTATCCCAGGCTCGATTTCACCGATACCCGCCACCGGCTGGCCGCGATCAGCGCCCAATGCGATCCCGACCATCCCATTGGCCTGTACGTGCAGCGCTCGGCGCACAGCTGGGATCAGGCGGCCGGCCTGCTGGAATCGCTGGGTACCGCCGAGGTGGATCGGTACTCGGTGGAATTGTTCGGCGCGCCCGAGCAACCGCTGCCGGGCAACGGCCCCAGCACCCGCGATGCCGCCCGCCACTTCATCCAGATCGCACAGGAACTGGACCATGAGCTGCTTGCGCCCGAAGAACAGGTGCCGGTCTCGGCCACCGCGCTGCAACTGCAGCTGCAAAGCGATCTGGATGCCTTCTTCGAATCGCGGATCATCACGGTGCAGCTCGATCCGGAGCTGATCTCCAAGGCGGCCGCCGGCCCGAACCGGATCCGCCTGCGGACCAGTGCGCGCTTCAGCGCCTACGACCGCGCGCAGCTGTTCCACCACGAGGCGCTGGTGCATTCGCTGACCGCGCTCAACGGCCGCGAGCAGCCGCACCTGCCCAGCCTGGCGCTGTCCTCGCCGCGGGTCACTGCCACCCAGGAAGGACTGGCCACGTTCGCCGAGCAGATCACCGGCAGCATCGACATCGAGCGCCTCAAGCGCATCAGCCTGCGCACCGAGGCCATCGCCATGGCGCGCGAAGGCGCCGATTTCATCGAGGTGTTCCGCTACTTCTGCGAGGCCGGCCAGAACAACGAAGAGAGCTTCGCCTCCGCCCAGCGCGTGTTCCGCGGTGTACCGCCGAGCGGCGGCGCGGCCTTCACCAAGGACACCGTGTACCTGCGCGGGCTGGTCTCCGTGCATACCTTCTTCCGCCACATGCTGGCCGAAGACCGCCTGCAGGTCTGCCGCTGGCTGTTCGCCGGCAAGATGTCGCTGACCGATGCGATCGCCTTCGCGCCACTGTTCGAAGAAGGCATCCTGCGCCCGCCGCGCTGGCTGCCGCACTGGGTCAGCCGCGCGAACGGATTGGCCGGCATGCTCGCGTTCTCGCTGTTCGCCAACCGCATCCGAATGGATCAGCTCGCCCCCGAGTAGTGCCGGCCGGCGGCCGGCAAGCGCGCGCACCTTCCACGTGCGCCCGGCGCGTTAATGAGCACTGCATCGCAATTCATCTGCGATGACCCGCACCGTAAACATCCTTTCATCTTCCGCTCGCATGCTGGTCATGCACCTGCATTGCGCAGGTCATCTTCCCCCATGTAACGGACGACCATGCTTACCCGACCCCTGACGATCGCGGTGGCGCTCGCGCTGTGCGCCGCCAACGCCCACGCTGCCGATGTAGACGCCACTGCCGCTGCCAACGTTGCGCTCAGCGCGCAGACCCTGGACACCGTTTCGGTGATCGGCCAGGGCGAGACCCGCCAGGTGCAGCGCATCACGGCCGTGGACAAGGAAGTGCTGCCGCCGGGTACCAGCGGCCAGAAGATCCTCGACCGCCTGCCGGGCGTCTCCGTGCAGTCCAACGATGCCTTCGGCGCCAATGAAGAATCGCAGACGATCAGCCTGCGCGGCTTCGACAAGAGCCGCCTGGGCTACACGCTGGACGGCATTCCGCTGGGCGACAACAGCTACGGCAACTACAACGGCCTGAGCATCGCCCGTGCGCTGATCGCCGAGAATCTGGCCGGCGCGGAACTGTCGCAGGGCATCGGTTCGCTGGGCGTCGCTTCGACCAGCAACCTCGGCGGCACCATCCAGTACTTCTCGCAGGACCCGTCCACCGAATTCGGTGGCAAGGCCAGCGTCACCGTGGGCGATGACAACCAGCGCCGCGGCTACCTGCGCGTGGACACCGGCGACATCAACGGCTTCTCGGCCTACGTGTCCGGCGTGCACCAGGATTCGGACATGTGGGCCGAGCCGAACCAGAACCAGACCACACGCCAGTTCAACGCCAAGGCGATCTGGAACGTCGGCGACAACCGCTTCGGCGCCTTCGCCGCGACCTCGCGCGTGAGCCAGGCCAACTACGCCTACCTCTCCAAGAGCATGCTCGCGCGTGGCCTCGGCTGGGACTGGAACATCTACGCCCCGGACTGGGATCGCGCCGTCGCTGCCGCCTACTGCGCACCGGGCACCTACAACGCGCAGAAGTGTGCGTTCACCGGTGGCGTCAACAGCATCGATGATGCGTACTACCAGAGCCGCGCACTGCGCGACGACAACCTGTACTCGCTGGATGCCGACCTTGCGCTGGGCGACAACGCCCGCCTGAAGCTGCTCGGCTACCACCACGAGAACCGTGGCCAAGGCCACTGGTGGGCACCGGGCCAGCCGTCCAATCCGGGCACCGCGCAGATGCTGCCGATCTCCATCCGCAGCACCAACTACACCATCAACCGCCAGGGCATCACCGCCGCGCTGAGCTGGCAGTGGGGTATTCATGAACTGGAAGCGGGGCTGTGGTACGAGCGCAATGACCACAACGTCGAGCGCAACTTCTACTACATCACCGGCCCGTTCCTGGATGACGGCTACCTCAACCACCCGGACCGCCGCCTGTTCGACCAGGACTTCGACATCCGCACGCGCCAGTTCTACGTGCAGGACCGCATGCGCTTCCTGGACGACCGCCTGACCGTGGACGTGGGCATCAAGAGCCCGAACACCCGCATGACCGCCAACGCCAAGCCGGGCACCGAAGCCAGCTACGCCTCGGGCACGCTGACCGCCAAGGAATCGGTGCTGCCGCAGGCCGGCATCGGCTTCAAGCTGAGCCCCAACCAGGAAGTGTTCGCCTCGTACTCGGAGAACATCGCCGCCTTCGTCGGTGGTGGCAGCGGCGGCCCGCTGCAGGTCTCGCCGGAATCCTTCGCGGCCAGCGCCGGGCTGGAACCGGAGAAGTCCAAGACGCTGGAAGCCGGCTTCCGTACCTTCGGTGAGAAGTACCAGGCCTCGATCGCCGCCTATCACGTGACGTTCGACAACCGCCTGCTCTCGCTCAATCCCTGCACCAGCATCGAAGTAGGCACCCGCCCGGAGTGCATCACGCGCTTCATCAACGTGGGTTCGGTGAAGAGCCGCGGTGCGGAACTGACATTCATCCTCAAGCCGATGGACGGCCTGCAGTGGTACAACGCGCTTTCGTGGAACAAGACCACCTACGAGGACAACTACACCTCGGGCGGCGCGATCGTGCCGGTGGCCGGCAAGATCACGGTGGATACGCCCGAGCGCATGGCCTCCAGTGAGATCAGCTGGAACCACGATGGTTTCTTTGCCAGCCTGCGTGCGAAGTACACGGGCAAGCGTTACTACACGTACACGAACGATCAGTCGGTGCCCGGGGTGACGACGTTCGATGCGGGCATGGGGTATTCGTTCGGGCCGGGCATGGGGCTGCGCGATATCAAGGTTTCGCTCAATGCGACCAATCTGACCAACAAGCGTTACGCGGGTCAGTTGAGTTCGTTCGCGCCGACGGATCCGACCGGGACGCGCTATGCGATCCACGCGAGTGCGCCGCGTCAGGTGTTCATGACGGTGGCTGCGGAGTTCTGATTTCCGCACGCAAAGGCAGGGGTAGCCACCGACCGTTGGTCGGTGGCTTTGCCGTGTGCACCGCCACTAGCGTCACGCCTAGAGCGCAAAGCCTGAAGCGCAAAGCCTCCCAAATGGCTGGGCCAGGCGCGGGGTGTGTGGGTTCGCGGGACGCGCCGTGAACCCATCCATGGGGGCTCGTGAGCCGCATCCATGCGGCACAACGGTCCCGCCAACCCACACACCCCACGCCTCCGACAGTTGGCTGGTGGCCATGGCAAAGCAACGCAACGCAACGCTGCCGGCGGACAGGTCCGAGGCGAGCAGAGCTGGGTGATCAGGGTAGCCATCGACCGTTGGTCGGTGGCTTTGCTTTGTGCGCTGGCACAGTTCTAAGCCAAGAGCGCTATGTGCGTCTGTTCGCTGGGCTTGGCGTGGGGTGTATGGGTTCGCGGGACGCGCCGTAAACCCATCCATGGGGGCTCGTGAGCCGCATCCATGCGGCACAACGGTCCCGCCAACCCACACACCCCACGCCTCCGACAGTTGGCTGGTGGCCATTGCAAAGCAACGCAATGCAACGCTGCAGACGGACAGGGCCGAGGCGACTCGTGCTGAGGTACCTGAGCTGAGAAAGTTACGCAGATCAATCGAGCCGAGCGAGCCAAGCGGACCAAGCAGGTCAAGCTGGTCAAGCAGGTCAAGCAGGTCAAGCAGGCCGAGCAGGCCAAGCAAGTCAACGAAGCGAACGAATCCATCAAGGCAGGCCAAAGCAACGGCAGCACCAAGCGCCTGCTCTTTCGTTGCGCACCAGCGTCCTGTCAAAGGGTGGGCACGGGTGGGTTGGCGGGACCGTATGCCGCCATGGATGGCGGCATACGAGCTTACATGGACGTACTTGCAGCGGGTCCCGCCAACCCACCCGTGCCTACCCAGCGCGACACGAGCCTGCCCACCGGCTTTTGATCTGTTGTCGCCGTTACCATCGCCATCGCCATCGCACGTAGTCCAGCTTTCCACGAAAGTTCGAATGAGAAGCAAAAAAAAAGCCGCGATGCCAACCAGCATCGCGGCTCACCTCGTGGGGGAGGCCACGCATCACGTCGGATGCGAAAAACCATCAGAACATGTGCAGACCACCATTCACCGCATAATCCGCACCCGTCACATACGCCGCATCATCGGATGCCAACCACGCACACAGACTCGCCACCTCCTCCGGCTTGCCCAAGCGCCGGATCGGCACCGAACCTGCCAGACGATCCAACACGTCCGGCGGAAAACTGCTGATCGACTGACTCGCGATGTACCCCGGCGAAATCGTATTCACCGTTACCCCGCGCGTCGCCACCTCATTGGCCAACGCCCGGCTGAAACCATGCATCGCCGCCTTCGCCGTCGCGAAGTTCACCTGGCCGATCTGGCCCTTGTGCGCACTTACCGAGCCGATGTTCACGATCCGGCCCCAGCCGCGCGTACTCATGCCATCGATCACCTGCTTGGTGATGTTGAACAACGTGTGCAGGTTCGACCCCATCACCGCATTCCAGTCGTCCGGGCTCATCTGACGGAACAGCACATCGCGGCTGCCACCGGCATTGTTGACCAGCACATCGATCTCGCCGACCTCGGCCTTCACCTTGGCAAATGCCGCCACGGTCGAGGACCAGTCCGCCGCGTTGCCTTCCGAGGCGATGAAATCGAAGCCGAGCTCACGCTGCTCGCGCAGCCAGGCGGCCTTGCGCGGGGAGTTCGGTGCGCAGCCGGCAACCACGGTGTGGCCGTTGCGGGCCAGCTTCTGGCAGATGGCAGTGCCGACACTGCCCATGGCGCTGGTGACGTAGGCGATGCGAAGAGTCATGGCGGAACGCTCCTTGGTAGGCGGATCAGGACGCAAGCGGATACAGGCCGAACAGCAGCCCGCCGAACATCAGCAGCAGCGAAATGCCGATGGCCCACTTCAGGGTGAACTTCTGGTGGTCGGCGAACTCCACCTTGGCCAGGCCGACCAGCAGATAGGTCGACGGCACCAGTGGACTGAGCAGATGCACCGGCTGGCCGGCCAGCGAGGCGCGCGCCATCTCGACCGGGGTAATGCCGTAGTTGCCGGCCGCTTCGGACAGGATCGGAAGTACGCCGAAGTAGAAGGCGTCGTTGGACATGAAGAAGGTGAACGGCATCGAGGCCAGCGCAGTGATCACTGCCAGGTAGGGGCCCCAGCTGTCGGGAATGATCGCCAGGAAGCTGTGCGACATCGCCTCGACCATGCCGGTGTTGTTGAGGATGCCGGTGAAAATGCCCGCCGCGAAGATCAGCGAGACTACCGAGAGCACGTTGCCGGCGTGGTTGACCACACGGCGGCGCTGCTCGGCCAGGTTCGGGTAGTTGATGACCAGGGCGATCGCGAAGCCGACCATGAACAGCACCGGCATCGGCAGCAGGCCCATGATCAGCGCGGTCATCAGGGCGATGGTCAGGCCCAGATTGACCCACAACAGCTTCGGGCGCTTGATGTCTTCGGCGTCTTCCACGGTCGGCAGGGTGTTGCCATCATCGGACACACTGTTGTCCATCCAGCTGCCGCCCTGCGGCAGGGTCACCACGCCCAGGCGACGGCGCTCCTTCATGCCCAGGTACCAGGCCAGCACCAGCACGCCGGCGCAGGCGATCACCATCGAGGGAATCAGCGGCACGAACACGTCGGCCGGGTCCACATGCAGCGCGGTAGCCGCACGCGCGGTCGGGCCGCCCCACGGGGTGAGGTTCATCACGCCGCCGGCGAGGATGGTCACGCAGGTCATGTTCAACGCATTCATGCCCAGGCGCTGATACAGCGGCAGCATGGCCGACACGGTGATCATGTACGTGGTCGAGCCGTCACCGTCGAGCGAGATCAGCATCGCCAGGATGGCGGTGCCGAGCACGATCTTCATCGGGTCGCCCTTGACGAAGCGCAGGATGATCCGCACCAGTGGATCGAACAGACCCGCATCGATCATCACGCCGAAGTACAGGATCGCGAACATCAACATCACGCCGGTCGGCGCGATCTTCTTGATGCCTTCCAGCATCATGTCGTCGATGCCGGCCGCGAAGCCGCCGATCAAGGCGAACAGGATCGGAATGGTGATGAGGGCGACCAGCGGCGACAGCCGCTTGCTCATGATCAAGTACATGAATGTAATGACCATGCCAAAGCCGAGGATGCTCAGCATCATCTGCATTCTCCAGAAGAAACGGTGCGGGAAGTAGGAATCAGAAGTCGTACTGCAGGCGGCCGGTGACCGCGCGGGTGCGGTCCACGGTGGCGTCGGCCAGACGGTCGCGGTTGCGGCTTTCGATCAGGTTGAGCATGAAGCGCAGGTTCGGGCGCATGTACCAGTTGCCGCCCAGCGTCCATGCCTCGGTCTGGCCGTCACGCAGGTCGGGCTGGCCGATCAGGTGCTGCTCACCGCGCATCTGGTCATAACGCAGTGCCAGCTCGAAGGCACCGGCCCGGTGCTGGAAATCCTTGACCCGGCCGAAACGCCCGGTCTTGCGATCGTAGACGCGCGATTCGCCGGTGACGAACCAGCTGACCAGGCCGTAGCCGGCCAGGACCGTGCCGCGCTGGCTGCCATCGTCGAAGGTGGCGCCGCTGAACTCGCCCTGCCAGGACAGTGGGCCGTGCACCTGTGCGTACTCCAGCGACCACTTGTTGACGTCGGTATCGCGACCGGCCGAGAAATCGACCAGGGTCAGGCGGCTGTTGTCGGAGAGGTGACCGGCCGGGCGTGGGCGGATGCGCAGGGCAGGCACGCCGTCGGCGCCCGGGTTGTCGTAGCGCTCATGCGCCAGCGACACGCCCAGATGCAGGACATCACCGGCCGTGGCGCCAGGGGCCCAGGTCGCGCGGCCACCGGTGGCACGGCCCTTGACCTGCCACGCATCGATGCTCTCCAGGCTGTAGGCGCTGGCGGCCCAGGTCATGTCGCCGCGCGCGGCCTGCCAGGAGGCGCCGAGGCGATACAGCGGCGCCAGCGTGGTGCCGGCATTGCCGCGCTCCAGGAAGGTGCCGTAGTTCGAACTGGTGCGGTCATCCAGCGAAAAGAACTGCTTGAACTGGCCCACCGTCAGCTTGCCGGCCTCGCCGAAGCTGCGGCTGACGAACACATCCTTGGCTTCGACCCGGTCGCCGGAGACGTCTGCTTCCAGCTTGTAGTCGACGGCGAAGAACTTGCCGGACACGTCAACCCACGCGCGGCGGATCTCGGTGTCGTCCTTGTTCGGGGTGCCGCGGCTGTCGTTGTGGAAATCGGCGAAGTCCAGATGCAGGCGCCCGCCCAGGCTGGCCGTGACCGGGCGGTCGTCAGTGCTGTCGTCGGCGGCCCAGGCAGGTGCGGCCAACAACAGCGTGCAGGCGGCCGGCATGCACCAGCGCAATGCGTTCAGTTCCATGGCCCCTCCCAGGTACCGTGTGTTCGGTGGTGTCGCGTTGGCGCAGCCTAGTGCCGGGATGCTGTCATCCACCTGTCAGCCATTGCTGCACCGCAGCGAAGCGCACGGAGGCGGCCGCACGCGCTAGCATTCGTGCACCTTTCCCGATCCCGACCGATGCGCATCCTGCTGGTGGAAGACAACCCGGACCTGGCCGACGCGATCGTCCGCCGCATGCGCCGCAGTGGGCACGCCGTGGACTGGCAGAGCGATGGGCTGGCGGCGGCAAGCGTGCTGCGTTACCAGAGCTTTGATCTGGTCGTGCTCGATATCGGCCTGCCGAAACTGGATGGCCTGCGCGTGCTGGCCGGCATGCGCGAACGCGGTGACAGCACGCCGGTGCTGATGCTGACCGCGCGCGATGGCATCGAAGACCGTGTGCAGGCGCTGGATGTCGGCGCCGATGATTACCTGGGCAAGCCGTTCGATTTCCGCGAGTTCGAGGCGCGCTGCCGCGTGCTGCTGCGGCGTACCCGCGGCCAGGCCAGCGAGGTGGTGCAGATCGGCGGCTTCCAGTTCGACAACGCTGCACACCGGGTCAGCCTGGATGGCCAGCCGATCGAACTGCCCAACCGCGAGTACCGTCTGCTGGAAATCCTGATGGGGCGGCTGGGGCAGGTGGTCGGCAAGGACGAGATCGGCAACGGCCTGTTCGGCTTTGATGACGAGGCCGGGCCGAACGCGATCGAGCTCTACGTGGGCCGCCTGCGCCGCAAGCTGGCCGAGGCACCGTTGCGCATCGTGACCGTGCGTGGCACCGGCTATCTGCTGGAGGCGCACGATGCAACGGCCATGGGCAGCAGCGATGGCGACTGAGCCGCGCGCGCCCTCTTCGATCCGGCGCACGCTGTGGCTGTATCTCGGTGGCTTGATGGCACTGTTTGCGGTCGCGTTGTTCTTCGGCGCGCGCGACTACGGCCAGCGTGCCGCCAATCGTTCCTATGATCACCTGCTGGTGTCTTCGGCGCTCTCCATCATCGACTCGGTCGCGTTGGTGGATGCACAGTGGCAGGTGGATCTGCCGTACGCCTCGCTTGACCTGCTGGCGATGGCGCCGGAGGACCGCGTGTTCTATCGGGTCTTCGACGCGCGCAACCAGACCGTGACCGGCTACGACGATCTGCCGGCGCCACCGCGCACCCCGACCGATCGCCCGCAGCTGTTCGACGCCCCCTACAGCGGCGAAACCGTGCGCTTCGTGGTGGTCTCGCGACGGGTGTCATCACCGTCGGCCCAGGCCGAAGTACGCGTGCAGGTGGGGCAGACCCGGCGTGCACGCGAGGCGCTGGCGCAGGACATGGTGACCCGCGCGCTGGTGGCGATCGTGGTGCTCTCGCTGCTGTCGCTGGCATTGGTCGCGCTCGGCGTGCACCGTGCGCTGCGGCCGCTGGTGCGGGTCGAACGCGAACTGTCCAAACGCGAGCCGTCCGATCTGCGGCCACTGGACGCAGCCACGCCGCAGGAAATGGACCAGATGGTCGGGGCGCTGAATCACTTCATGGGCCGGCTCTCGACCAGCAACGAAACCCTGCGCGCATTCATGGCCGAAGCCGCGCACCAGATGCGCACGCCGCTCGCCGCGCTTCGCGCTCAGGCGCAATTGGCGCTGGACGACGAAGACCCTGAAGACATGCGCCGCAGCCTGCAGGCGATCGAGCGCAACGCGACCCACATGAGCCGCCTGCTCAACCAGCTGCTCAGCGATGCCAGTGTGATCCATCGCGCGAATCTGCAGCGTTTCGCCCTGGTCGATCTGGCCGAGATCGTGCACCAGGCCCTGCACGAGGCCTTGCCGCAGGCATTGCCTGCACCTCGCGTGCAGTTGGCGGTGACCAGCGATCCGGCGTGGGTCAACGGGGATGCACTGCTGCTGCGCGAAGCGATCAAGAACCTGATCGACAATGCGCTCAAATACGGCGGCGACGGTGTACTGCAGCTGGCGCTGACCACGGATGACAGCCACTGCGTGCTGACCATCGCCGACCATGGCCCCGGGATCGCGGCCGCCGATGCGGAGCGGGTGTTCGAGCGCTTCGCGCGCGGCGAGGGCGCGGCGGCCGGGGGCGCCGGACTCGGGCTGGCAATCGTCAAGCGGGTTGTCGACAGCCATGGCGGCCACATCGATCTGTCCAACCGGGTCGACGGTGGCCTCATCGCCACCATCCGCCTGCCGAGGAGACATGCATGAAACGCTGGTACGGCCTGCTGATGCTGCTGTTCACTGCCGCGGTCGTTGCCGACCCCGGGGACGTGCAGCGCTTCCCGGCGCAGGGGGCGCCGACGGCGCAGCTGCGCATCCACGGCTCGACCGACATCGAAGTGTTCGCCACGGTGATCGCCGATTACCAGCGGCTGCATCCGGGCACGGAGATCGTCTACGAAGACATCATCACCCAGGACATGTATGCGCGTTACCTGCGTGATCGCAGCGGCCCGGCTTCACCGGACATGCTGATCAGCAGTGGCATGGATCTGCAGGCCAAGCTGGTCAACGACGGCCATGCGCTGCCGCACCGCTCGGCGCAGACCGATGCGTTGCCCGCGTGGGCGCAGTGGCGGCACGAGGCATTCGGAATCAGCTACGAGCCGGTCGCGATGGTCTACAACACGCGCATGCTGCCGGCTGCGCGGGTGCCGCACACGCGGCGTCAATTGCTGGAGCTGCTGCGTGCGCCGGATGCGTCGTTGCTGGGCCGGGTGGGGACCTACGATGTGCAGCGCAGCAGTGTCGGCTATCTGCTGGCTACCCAGGATGGCCAGCGCGGCAGCATGGCGGGCGCGCTGCTCGGTGCGCTGGGCGACAACCGGGTGCAGCTGGAGGAGCGCACCGGCGTGCTGCTCGACCGGGTCAGCAGCGGCCAGCTCTCGCTGGTCTACAACGTGCTGGGCTCGTATGCGCAGGCGCGCATCGATGCCGGCGCGCCGCTGGGCATCATCGAGCCGGAGGACTACACCCTGGTGATGCTGCGCACCGCGGTGATCCCGCGAGGAGGAAAGCACCCTGATGAAGCCCGCCGGTTCCTGGATTATCTGCTGTCGCCGCGCGGGCAACAGGTGCTCTCCCGCGAAGCGCGGTTGATGCCGATCCTGCCGGCGGCGGGCCAGCGCCGTGGCGCGTCGCCGGAGCGCAGTTACCGCCCGATCCAGCTCGGCCCGGGGCTGCTGGTGTACCTGGACGGCCTCAAGCGCCGCCAGTTCCTGGACGCTTGGCGCGGCAGCATGCAGCAGGGGCGTCGAGGCCGCTGGCGGCCTCACCGCCCCTGCTGCCCGCGCATTCCACCTCAACCCCGCGCCGTTGGCGCGCCCCCTTCAACACGAAGGGGGCTTTTCTCCAGACGCTCAACGTGTGTAGGCAGGGCTGGGTTGGCACCTCGGGGACGCCGGGGATGCCTCCGCTGGCCGTCCAACCTCATTACAATCGGCGCATGAGTGACATCACCGTTCTGGTCGCCGACGACCACCCGCTGCTCCGTGCTGCGGTCGTGCATTCGCTGCGTCAGGCCTTGCCTCACGTCAATGTGATCGAAGTGGCCAGCGCCGCGACGCTGGAGACCGCGCTCGATCAACATGCGGAGATCGAGCTGGTCCTGCTCGATCTGACCATGCCCGGTGCACGGGGGTTTTCCTCGCTGTTGCATGTGCGTGGCGCGCATCCGGATGTGCCGGTGGTGATCGTGTCCTCCAACGACCACCCGCGGGTGATCCGGCGTGCGCAGCAGTTCGGCGCGGCCGGTTTCATTCCCAAGTCTGCCCCGGCCGAAACCATCGGCCAGGCGGTGGCGGCGGTGCTTGATGGCGGGGTCTGGTTCCCGGCGATGGCACCGGAGCGCTCCGAATCCGATGCGCTGCTCGCCGCGCGCCTGGCCCAGCTCACCCCGCAGCAGTTCCGGGTGTTGTTGTGCCTGGCCGATGGCCTGCTCAACAAGCAGATCGCCTATGAGCTGGGCCTGGCCGAGAACACGGTCAAGGTGCACGTCACCGCGATCCTGAAGAAGCTGGAATGCCACAGCCGTACACAGGCGGCGGTGCTGGTGAAAGCGCTGGAGCCGGAAGGCGATGCTGGCGCCGGGGTCTAGCGAGGGGTCTACCGACGCCGGCTCAGCTGCGGTGGCGTAGCAGCAGTTGCGTCATCAGGGCCCGCAGCGCGGGCGGGCGCACCGGCTTGGACAGGAAGCCCCAACCGTTCTCCGCAGCGTGGGCCTTCAACGCGTCGTCGCGCTCTGCGGTGACCAGGATCACCGGCGGGCGCGCGTGCCACAGGCCGCACAGGTGTTCATACAGGTCCGGGCCGTGCCACTGGCCCATGCGCACGTCCAGCAGCAGGAGCTTGGGCACGTTGAACGCCGAGGCGATCTCCAGCGCGGCGTGTGGTCCATCGGCCAGTTCCACGACACAGCCCCAGCGCTCCAGCAGCGCACGGGTGGCGGCACAGACCCGCGGGTCGTCGTCGATGCTCCAGACCCGGCAGTGGCGCAACGGGCTGTCATCGGCGCTGTCGACCACCGGGGTGACCGCGGGCACCGGTGCGATCACCACGTCCGCAGCCTCACCCAGGGGCAGACTCACTGAAAACACGCTGCCACGCCCCAGCGTCGAACGCAGCCGGATCGGGTGGCCGAGCAGGCGGCCGATCCGTTCCACAATCGCCAGGCCCAGACCGGCGCCACGCTCTTGGTCCACGCCGTCGTCCAAGCGGCGGAACTCTTCGAAGATCTCGCTTTGCAGGCTTTCGGGAATCCCCGGCCCCTGGTCATGCACTTCGATGCGCAGCTGATCGCCGTGGCGGCGGCAGCCGATCAGCACGCGGCCACGTGGGGTGTAACGCAGTGCGTTGGACAGGAAATTCTGCAGGATCCGGCGCAACAGGGCCTCATCGCTGACCACCACCGCGCGCGTGTCCACCCAGCGCAGCTGCAGGCCACGGCTGTCGGCGGCCAAGCCGAATTCACGGGCAAGCGTTTCCAGCAGCGGCGACAATGCGAAGGCGCGCACATGCGTCTTCAGTGCGCCCGATTCCAGTCGCGAGATGTCAAGCAGGCTGTTGAGGATGGCGTCCTGCGCGGCCAGCGCGGCGTCCACATGCTCGCTGAGTTCGCGGGCATCACCCTGCAGCTTGCCGCGCAGCACCGAGACGAACATCCGCGCGGCGTTCAACGGCTGCAGCAGGTCGTGCACGGCCGAGGCCACGAAGCGGGATTTGTAGCGGTTGGCCCGCTCGGCTTCGCGGCGTGCCTCATCCAGATCGCGGGTGCGCTCGGCGACCCGATGTTCCAGCGCATCGGCGAGCGAGCGCAGCTCGCGTGCGGTGTTCTTGTAGGCGGTGATATCGGCGTAGCTGGTGACGAAGCCGCCGTCGGGCAACGGGTTGCCGCGGATTTCCAGCACGGTGCCGTCGTCTTTTTCGCTCTCGCGCATGTGCGGGCGGCCGCTGCGCAGGTGGTTCAGGCGGCGCTCGATTGCTTCGTCGATCGGCCCGGGGCCGAGCAGGCCACGCCGTGCGTTGAAGTGGAAGATCTCTTCGATCGGTCGGCCCACCCGGATCAGCCCGGTGGGGAAGCGGAACAGCTCCAGATAGCGGGCATTCCAGGCCACCAGCTTCTGTTCGTTGTCGATCACCACCACGCCCTGCGGCAGGTGCGCCAGGCTGCGGCTGAGGCCGCTGTCGGCCTGCTGGGCGGCCTGCAGCACGCCGTCCTGGGCGGTGCGCAGCTCCTGTGCGTGCTGCTTGAGCACGCTCTCCAGCTCGCGCCGGCTGCGCTGCCGGTGCGCCGCCAGCCGCCGGCGCTGCTGCACGAACAGGCCCAGGAAACACATGGCCAGCCAGATGCCGCCGGCAGCCAGCGCGGCGCTGCGGCCGACCGCCGTGCTGGCACTGGCGTCATGCAGCAGGTGCAGCTTCCATTGCGGCTCGCTCAGTACCAGGGTCTGCCACAGCACCGGCCGTGGCAGTGCGGGCTGCTCGATGCGCACCATGCGCCCGCCATCGGCCAGTACCTCCACCGTGCGCGCCTGCAGCGGCTGCAGTGACCGATCCGCATACTGGCGGGTGGCCAGCATCTCCTTGCGCTCCTGCGGACCGAGCGGGCGCAGCAGGCGATAGCGCCAGTCGTCGGCATTGGCGAGGAACACCACGTCGTGCGCGTCGGTGGTCAGCACGATGTCGGGGCTCTGCAGCCATTCCTGCTCAAGCGCGCGCAGTTCGATCTTGATCGCGACCACGCCCAGCACGGCGCCGCGGTCGTCATAGAGCGCCTGCGACAGAAAATAGCCAGGCACGGCGGTGGTCATGCCGATGCCGTAGAAGTGCCCGCTGCCGTGCGCCATCGCCTGCTGGAAGTAGGGGCGGTAGCTGTAGTCCTCGCCCACATTGGTGGTCGGCTGGTCCCAGTTGCTGGCCGCCACGGCGATGCCGTGCCTGTCGATCAGCGTCAGGGTCGAGGCACGGGTGACATTGTTGGCCTGGGCCAGTTTGAGATTCAGCCGCTGCCGCTCCGCGGCGGTGAGCGGGTGGGACACGGCCTGGTGCAGGTCCGGGTCCAGCGCCAGCACCTGCGGCAGCGTACCGAAACGATCGATGCGCTGCTGCAGGGTCTGCGCGTACAGGCCCAGCTGGCGCCGGACCTGCTGGCTTTCATCGTCCAGCGCCCGCTGCTGTGCATAGCGTCCGGCCAGCAGCGCGCACAGCGCCGTGCCGCCGATCATCAGGGCGATGATCAGCAGCCAGGGACGATAGCGGGAGACGCGGTACATGCCGTCAGTCTAGGCAGGACACGGCGGACGCGCGTCAACGCGTCCGCCGGGCGGGATCAGAAGTGCATCTGAGCGCGCAGTTCGAAGATTTCCGGCTGGCTGCGCACGCCGCGACGGCTGGCGTCGACCTTCACGTAGTTCGCCTGGAACTTGAAGTGCGAGGTCAGGTACCAGTTGGCACCCAGGGTCCAGTCGTGCTGGCGGCCGCCAAACACATCGGCGTCGTCCAGATCGATGCGGCTGTAACGGGTCACCAGCTCGACTGCGCCGTAGCTGTGCGCCGGCTTCACGTTGGCCACGGCACCGGCGTTGTACGGGCGCGATTCGCCGGTCAGGATCCAGCTCGCCATCGCGTACTGGCCGTTGCCGGTGTAATCCGGCTTGCCATCACGGCTGACCGTGGTCTGCAGCGCTTCACCCTGCAGCGAGAACGGACCGCGGATCCAGATGCCTTCCAGACCGGTGCGCACGATCTTGTCGGCGGTGGTCAGCGCACCGGAGTCGACCAGGCGGATATCGGTCAGGCCGGCTTCCGGGCGTGCCCGCAGGCGGGCGCTGGCCGGGCGCGAGATATCGCGACCATCGCGGTAACCGCGCGGATTCTCCTGCGAATAGGCCAGGCCCAGGTGGACCACGTCGCCAGCGGCCTTGACCGGGGTCCACACCGCACGCACGGCCTGGGTGGTGCCGGGGTTGTCACCCTGCAGATCCTTGCCGCCATAGGCGCCGGCCTGCAGCAGGTACTGCGGGCGTTCCAGCACCCATTCGGCACCGGTGCGGCGGCCTTCGTAGAACGCCTGCACGGGCAGGGCGGTCTCCAGGAAGCTGCCGGCGCGCGAGGAGGTGCCCGCGTCCAGGCCGACCGGGGTCTTCATGTAGCCGAAGCGGAAGCGGCCGATGTCGCTGCCGAAGAAGGCCTTGCTTTCGAAGCGGACGAACACGTCCAGCCAGGTATCGGACTGGAAGTCGTAATAGACCATGGCGTCATACAAGCCCTTCTTCTTCAGGGTCGCGCCGAACTCCTTGCGGCGCACGGCGTCGGCATCTTCAATGCCGCTGTTGCCGGAGAAGTCGTTGAGGTCGTAGGCGATGTTGGCGGTGGCGGCCAGTTCGGTGCCATCGCTGAAGGTGGCCTTGGTCGGCCAGTTGTCCCAATCGGCCGCGGTGGCGGCGAGCGGGGCCGTGGCCAGGGCCAGGGCAATGAACAGGGGTGTAGAGCGCATGGGCGGTAGCTGCAAGTAAGAGTGGGGCAGAACAACAACGGCCGCGAACGGCAAATCTTTGGGAATTTTACCCGTGATCCGCCGCGGGGCCACCCGCCGCCGTGGGGGCGCGGTGCCAGGCCAGTGTAGGCAGTGCGGTCAGCTGAACCGGGGGGCTAGTACCAATAGGTTATCTGCGTTGGCCGGATGCGGGCGTAAAAAGGCCACGCCAGATGCCGCCCAGCGCGGCCGGCATCCTTCGTGACACTGCCGGAGCTTCCCATGCACGTTCCCACCACCGCCCCGCTGGCGGCCAAGCCGCTGCCGTTCTACCGCCAACTGTATTTCCAGGTGGTGGTGGCGATCGTTCTCGGTGCCATCCTCGGCCACTACGAGCCGGCCTTCGCCGAATCGCTCAAGCCGCTGGGCGACGCCTTCATCAAGCTGGTGAAGATGATCATCGCCCCGGTGATCTTCCTGACCATCGTCACCGGTATCGCCGGCATGACCCACCTGCGCACCGTGGGCCGGGTGTTCGCCAAATCGATGGCCTACTTCCTGTTCTTCTCCACGCTGGCCCTGGTGGTCGGCATGGTGGTGGCCCACGTGGTGCAGCCGGGCGCGGGGATGAACATCAACCCGGCCGATCTGGACCAGACCGCGGTCAACGGCTACGTGCAGAAGTCGCATGAGCTGACCCTGGTCGGCTTCGCGCTGGACATCATACCGGCCACCCTGGTCAGCGCCTTCGTCGAAGGCAACATCCTGCAGGTGCTGTTCGTGGCAGTGCTGTTCGGCATCGCGCTGGCCCTGACCGGCGCCAAGGGCCGCCCGGTGCTGACCTTCCTGGAGGCGCTGACCGCCCCGGTGTTCCGTCTGGTCCATATCCTGATGAAGGCGGCCCCGATCGGCGCGTTCGGTGCGATCGCCTTCACCATCGGCAAGTACGGGGTCGGCTCGCTGGTCAACCTGGCCTGGCTGGTCGGCTCGTTCTACCTGACCGCCTTCCTGTTCGTGGCGGTGATCCTAGGTGTGGTCTGCCGCCTGTGCGGATTCTCGGTGTTCAAGCTGGCCCGCTACCTGAAGGCTGAACTGCTGCTGGTGCTGGGCACCTCGTCCTCGGAATCGGCGCTGCCCTCGCTGATGGAAAAGATGGAAAAGGCCGGCTGCAGCAAGTCCGTGGTGGGCCTGGTGGTCCCGACCGGGTACTCGTTCAACCTGGACGGCACCAACATCTACATGACCCTGGCGGCGCTGTTCATCGCCCAGGCGACCAACACCGAACTGACCCTGGGCCACCAGATCGCCCTGCTGCTGGTGGCGATGCTCAGCTCCAAGGGTGCCGCCGGCGTCACCGGAGCCGGCTTCATCACCCTGGCCGCCACCCTGGCGGTGGTGCCGGAAGTCCCGGTGGCCGGCATGGCGCTGATCCTGGGCGTGGACCGCTTCATGAGCGAATGCCGCTCGCTGACCAACTTCATCGGCAATGCCGTGGCCACCGTGGTGGTCTCGCGCTGGGAAAACGCGCTGGATCGCGACCGCCTGGCGATGGTGCTGGACGGCCGCGAAGCCGAGCTGCCGCCGCTGGTCGTCGCCGACCTGCCGGACACGCTGCCGGCCCCGGCGCACTGAGCCCGCTGACCTGATGGTGTGGTGCATGGTCGTGCCGTTCCTGCCGGGGCGGCACGGCCATGTTTTGTTCTGAAGGCCCGATGCGCGCTGTCATCTGTGCGCGGCAGGCTGGTCCGCATACGCCGGCGAACGGGCTGTGCGCTGCGTTGGATTATGTGCGGTTGCAACATCGCCGCGACAGCGTAGCGACAGGTCCGTCCACGCCAACGGGGGTATGATCCCCTGTTCCTCTCGCCCATTCATCTGCAGAAAGCGATGTCCAACGAAGATTTCAAACAGGCTGCCCTCGATTACCACCGCATGTCGCCGCCGGGCAAGATCCGCGTCGCAGCGACCAAGCCGATGCTGACCCAGCGTGATCTGTCGTTGGCGTATTCGCCGGGCGTGGCACACGCCTGCGAAGCGATCATGGCCGACCCGCAGCAAGCCAGTGAACTGACCGCCCGCGGCAACCTCGTCGCGGTGATCTCCAACGGCACCGCCGTGCTGGGCCTGGGCAACATCGGCCCGCTGGCCGGCAAGCCGGTGATGGAAGGCAAGGGCGTGCTGTTCCAGAAGTTCGCCGGCATCGATGTGTTCGACATCGAGATCGATGAGAACGACCCGGACAAGCTGGTCGACATCATCGCCTCGCTGGAACCGACCTTCGGTGGCATCAACCTGGAAGACATCAAGGCGCCGGAGTGCTTCATCGTGGAGCGCAAGCTGCGCGAGCGGATGAACATCCCGGTGTTCCATGACGACCAGCACGGCACCGCGATCATCGTCGGCGCGGCGGTGCTCAACGCCATGCTCGTCACCGGCAAGAAGATCGAAGACGTGAAGCTGGCCACCACCGGCATGGGCGCGGCGGGTATCTCCTGCGTCAACATGCTGGTCTCGCTGGGCCTGAAGAAAGAGAACATCCTGGCCTTCGACCGCGACGGCGTGATCCACACCGGTCGTACCGACCTGGACCCGGAAAAGGCGCGCTACGCGCGTGATACCGACAAGCGCACGCTGGCCGAGATCGTCGACGGTGCGGACATCTTCCTGGGTCTGTCGGCGCCGGGCATCCTGACGGCGGACATGGTCAAGACCATGGCCAAGGATCCGGTGATCTTCGCGCTGGCCAACCCGACGCCGGAAATCATGCCGGAAGTGGCCCGTTCGGTCCGCCCGGACGCGCTGATCGGTACCGGTCGTTCGGACTACCCGAACCAGATCAACAACGTGCTGTGCTTCCCGTACCTGTTCCGTGGTGCGCTGGATGTCGGCGCGACCGCGATCAACGAAGAAATGAAGATCGCCTGCGTGCACGCGATCGCCGCGATGGCACGCCGCGAGGCCAGCGACCTGGGCTCGGCCTATGGCGATGAGACCCCGAGCTTCGGCCGTGACTACCTGATTCCGCGTCCGTTCGATCGCCGCCTGCTGGTGGAGCTGTCGGCCGCCGTGGCGCAGGCCGCGATGGATTCCGGCGTAGCCACCCGTCCGGTCGCCGATATGGGCGCCTACCGCGAGAAGCTGGCCCAGTTCGTCTACCGCACCAGCCTGATGATGAAGCCGGTCTACGACCGCGCGCGGTCGGACAAGCAGCGCGTGGTGTACGCCGAAGGCGAGGAAGAAGTGGTGCTGCGCGCGGTGCAGAACGTGGTCGATGAAGGCCTGGCGCAGCCGATCCTGATCGGCCGCCCGGACGTGATCGAGGCCCGTGTCGAGCGCCTCGGCCTGCGCATGAAGGCCGGTGTCGATTTCGACATCACCAACATCAACGACGATCCGCGTTTCAACGAGTACTGGCAGTACTACCACAACCTCACCGGCCGTCGTGGTGTGACTGTGGCTGCGGCCAAGAACCTGATGCGCTCGCGCCCGACCCTGATCGCGGCGGTGATGGTGGCGCGTGGCGAAGCCGACGCGATGCTGACCGGCGTGGTCGGCCGCTTCCACAAGAAACTCGGCTACGTGCGCAGCGTGCTGCCGCTGGAAGCCAAGGTGACCTCCACCTCGGCGATGACCGGCGTGATCAACCAGCAGGGCGTGTTCTTCTTCGTGGATACCCACGTGCAGGAAGACCCGACCGCCGAGCAGATCACCGAAGCGACGCTGCAGGCGGCGTACCGCATGAAGCTGTTCGGCATCGAGCCGAAGGTGGCGCTGCTGTCGCACTCCAACTTCGGCAGCCACGACTCCAAGGACGCGCTGAAGATGCGGGCGGTCCGCGAGATGCTGCTCAAGCGCAACCCGCGCTTGAACGTGGATGGCGAAATGCAGGGGGATACCGCATGGGATGAAGCCCTGCGCCAGAAGCTGCTGCCCAACAGCACGCTGAAGGGCCGTGCCAACCTGTTCGTGTTGCCCAACCTGGAAGCGGCCAACATCGCCTACAACCTGGTGCGCGTGTTCACCGACGGCGTGGCGATCGGCCCGATCCTGATGGGCGTGGCCAAGCCGGTGCACATCCTGACCACCAGCGCGACCTCGCGCCGCGTGCTCAACATGACCGCCATCGCGGCCGTGGATGCGCAGATCCGCAAGCAACTGGAGGCGGAGAAGAACGCGTAAGGCGTTCTTCCCTCCTCTGAGTTGCCAGAACGCGCCCTTCGGGGCGCGTTCTCGTTTCGGGCAGCGAAACCGGTAGCTGCCGACCGTGGGTCGGCAGGCCCTGTTTGCCTTCGGCCTGAGTCGTTGTGGCGTGTGTATCTGCCACACCCGCGCCGCACGGCGGTCACCGTCCTGCAACGTCCCAAGCGCCCAATACCCCCACGCGGCCCGGCCGTGGTGGCGCTCCGGTGGGGGCGTCGCCACCCTGGGCCCGACCAGATCCTCCACGATCAGCCACGGGAACGGTGTCATGCGCCATCAACGGACGAAGCGGTATTTCCAGCAGTTGTTCGCGCTGTACGCCGGGTTGGTCGGCGCGCGCTGAAGACGGCACCGATGGCACCGGTAGTGACGGCCGCTGGCCGGCTCCTGGCAGACGCCGACCGGCCACCGGCAGTAATCAGCGTGTCCGCACGTACTGCGCCCATAAGGCCGGCAACGTCACGCCGCTGAGTGTTTCCCACAACGCCGGCGTATAGCGGCCCTCGCGCAGCGCACCATCAAGCGCCTTCACCAGCCCGGGATGCTGCGCCTCGCTCCACGCCAGGAACGCACCGGTGACCCGGTAGCCGGTATCGACGTTCTGCTCCGGTTTGACCTGTGTCGGCAGTGCCCAGCCCGCCCCGGCGTTGTCGCTGCCATAGCGGTCGCGGGCGTAATCGGCGATACCTTCCACCAGCCAGCCCGGCACACGCGCATTGGCGTACTCCGGGTAGCCCTGCACGATGTGCATCGCCTCATGCGTGACCAGATCGATGTCGCCCGGGTGCTTGGCCAGCCAGGCCGGATTGATCGTGATCGTCGCCGCCTGCGCCTTCTCGCCGACGAAGGCGATGCCGTCGTACGCCGGGTCGATGACGATGCCGACCTGCGTCGGTGCGGCCGGATGGAAATCGGCGCGCTCGCGCAGATAGGCACCGAAGAAGGTCTCGATGATCCGCTCACGTACAGGCGCGGCCAGCGCATCGCTGGCGTCGCGGTAGTGCAGGGTCACGCCCTCGCGGGTCTGGGTGGTCTCGAATGCGTGTGCATCGGCGAGCCCGGCGGTGACGAGCAGGGCGGTCAGCAGGCACCGGGTGATGGGCAGGGCAGTCCTCATCGCACCGCCGCCGGGGCGAGCAGCTCGACTTCCGCCAGTTGCAGGCGACCCGGTGCACCGATGCGCAGCCGGTACTCGGCGTAGCGGCCCGGGTGGGCGATGCGGAACGGTCGGGTCTGCATGGCCCACCCAAAGGCTTCGCCACGGCGCTGGTCCACCTGCAACCAGCGGCCACCGGTGGTGCGCGCCTCCAGCGTCCAGTCGCCGTCGCGGATCGGGCCGTTGCCGCTGGTCAGCGTGTACATCGACGGCGTACCCGCCGCGACATTGCTGAAGGTGATCGTGCTTGAGCTACCCAGCGGCAGTGACGTGGAAGCATCATCATCGATCAGCGCAGCCGCCGCGCGGCCATCGCCGAGCTGGGCGGTCGCGCCGGTGCCGAGAAGATCATGCAGCAGGGCCGGCTGCTGGCCGCGCGCAGTGAGCGAGCGCGGCGCATCGTCCGGGCCGCTGCCCCAGCGCGAGGGTTCCGGGCCCATGACGAAGTCCAGCGTGGCGCCCTTGGCCAGCAGGTCGTGCGGCAGCCAGGTTTTGGTCCACGGGGCGCCGTTGACCTTCAGCGACTGCACGTAGATGTTGCGGTCCGAGTTCTCCGGCGCGTTGACGGTCAGCACCGCGCCGCCCTGCAGTTCCACGCGGGCATGGCGGAACAGCGGCGAGCCGATCACGTACTCCGGGGCGCCCATGCGCAGCGGGTAGATGCCCAGCGAGGCGAACAGGTACCACGCCGAGGTCTCACCGTTGTCCTCATCGCCCGGATAGCCCTGGCCGATCTCGCTGCCCAGATACAGGCGCGAGAGGATCTCGCGCACATGCTGCTGGGTCTTCCACGGCTGCCCGGCATACAGGTACATCCACGGGATGTGGTGCGCCGGCTGGTTGCTGTGCGCGTACATGCCCATGCGCACATCGCGCGCTTCGGTCATCTCATGGATGGTGCCGCCGTAGGAGCCGGCAAACGCAGCATCGGCGGTTTCCGGTGTGGCGAAGAAGGTGTCCAGCTTGGCCGCCAGTTGTTCACGGCCGCCGTACAGCGCCGCCAGCCCTTCGCCGTCATGCGCGGCGGTGAAGGCGAACGTCCAGCCGTTGGATTCGGTGTAGTCATGGCCCCACACGCGCGGGTCATAGTCCTTGGCGTCCAGGCGCCAGCTGCCATCCGGCTTGCGACCCTGGAAGAAGCCTGCGGCAGGATCGAACAACGTGGCGTAGGTGCCGGCGCGGTGGCGGAAGTAATCGGCCTCGGTCGCATAGCGTTCGCGCGCGGCCGGCGTATCGGCCTGGGTGGCCAGCACCTCGGCCATGTTGGCCACGCCGAAATCGTTGAGCGCGCCTTCCATCGTCCACGACATGCCTTCGTGCACATCGGCGGTGGCATAGCCACGGAACGTGGAACGGTCCATGCCCTTGCGCCCGACATGGCGATCCGGCGGCACCACGGTCGCGTTCTTCAGTGCGGCAGCGTAGGCCTCCTGCGGGTCGAAGCCACCAATGCCCTTCAGCCACGCATCGGCGAAGGCCACGTCCGAACTGGTGCCCACCATCAGGTCGGCGTAGCCGGGCGAGGACCAGCGGGCGACCCAGCCCCCAGCGCGGTACTGCTCGATGAAGCCCTGTACCAGCGCGCCCGCATCGTCCTTGGTGAACAGCGCATAGGCCGGCCAGGTGGTGCGGAAGGTGTCCCAGAAGCCGTTGTTGACGTACACCTTGCCGTCGCGCACTGGCGCGAAGCTGCGCGTGGAACTGCCGTCGGTGTTCTCATCCGAGGCGCTGGCCTGGCTGGCATAGCGCCAGTCCGGTGCCGCTGCGGTGCCGGCATTCTCATGGCCGGAATTGGGATAGAGGTAGAGGCGATACAGGTTGGAGTACAGCGTGGTCTTCTGGTCGTCGGTGGCATCACCCACGTCGAAGCGGGCCAGGCGCTGATCCCACGCGTCCTGTGCGCGCGCGGCCACGCGATCCACATCGTCGGCAGCCGCCACTTCCAGCGCGAGGTTGTGGCGCGCCTGCTCGACCGAGATCAGCGACGTGGCGATGCGCATCGAGACGCGGTGGTCGGTGCCCGCATCGAACTTGATGTAGCCGGTCGGGCGGCCGGTGTTCACTGTGCCGCTGCTGCGCCACGGGCGGTCGAAGCTGGCCACCACATACATGCGGGTGGCGCCGGTGGACAGGCCGCTGCGCGTATCGGTGTAGCCGCTCAAGGTCTGCGTGGCGGCATCGAGAGTCAGGCCGCCGCGCGCGTCGACGTTGTCGAACAGCAGGTTGGCGTCACCGCCTTCGGGGAACGCGAAGCGGAAGATCGCGGCGTGGTCGGTCGGTGCGATCGAGGCGGCGATGCCGTTGTCGAAGCGCACGTCATAGCGGTACGGGCGGGCCTGCTCGTTGTCGCGCGAGAAGCTCAGCGCCCGTTTGCTGCGGTCGGCCTCGGGCACGCCACGGGTCGCCGATGGCATCACCTGGAAGGTCTGGCGGTCACCCATCCACGGGCTGGGCTGGTGGCTCAGCGCCAGCGCCTGCAGGCGAGGGCGGTTGGCCGCGTCGTTCTGTTCGTTCCAGCGGTACAGCCAGGTCAGCGAGCCGGCATCGGTCACCGGTGTCCAGAAGTTGAAGCCGTGCGGCACGGCGGTCGCCGGGAAATTGTTGCCGCGCGAGAAGGTGCCGTTGGCCTGCGTGCCCCGGGTGGTCAGAACCCAGTCCGACGGGCGCTGCGGCGTGCTGCGCGGCTGCGCCTCCAGGCGGACATCGTCGATCCAGCCGGCCACCGGCGCGCCGTCGGCGCTGGCGACTTCCAGCTCGAGCGCGACCACGCGGCGCCCGCGCAATGCCGGGGTATCGCCCAGGCGAACGGCTTTGCGCGCCCACTGCTGCGGGTACAGCGTCTTCGAGTCGCCCTGGGCACGCGCACCCAGCGCCACGCCGTGGTGGTCGCGCGCGGCGCTGGCCGAGACGCGGGCACCGTCGTCGAGCACCAGATCGAGCGAGACGTAGGTCGAGGCCACGGTGTCCTTGCCGACGATCTCGGGCAGCACCAGCCAGGACAGAGTGGTCTCGGCCTCGATGACCAGATCGGTGTTGAACAGCTGGCGGCGCGCCTGGCCGCCGGTGCTGGCGTAGTGCAGCGCATGCAGGCCGCTGTAGCCGACCCCGGGTTTGGCGGCATAGGGCGCGGCCGGCCCGCTACCGACCCGCACCTGCAGGGCGCTGTCACTGGCAGCCGCGGCCGGGGCCGGCTGGCCGGGCTCGAACGAGGTCTGCAGGCCCTGCGCAGCGGCCGGCAGAGCGATCGAGGCGCAGGCCAAGGCCAGAGCGAGGGGAAGGGCGCGGCGGGCAGGGTGCAGGTCGGACAGGGTCATGCAAGGGTCTCCCGAGAAGGGCAGGCGGCAGGCAGGACCCGCATCGATGGCCACGGCGGACGGCGTCGCCCCAGCCATCGGCAGACGGCAGACGGCAGGAAAGGGGCGATGCATGTCCGGTGGGGGGCGGGCAGGCGATCGGGTCAGTGATCGGTACCGGTCGATCCTGCATCACGGGAACGGGCGCTGACAAGTGCAATTAGTTCGATCTAAATCCCGCAAATTCGTTTCATTGGCCATTGTTGACAATGCATTTGGATCGATTTAAAAACATAGGTGGTCGGTTGGACGAGGAGCCAGCCGTCCCAACCCGGGCCGCTTCGCTCCGGCGGCCGTCCGCAGTCGCCAGATGCTAGAATCGGCGGTCTCGCAACCCCCTTTGTGTGTCCACGCCATGAGCCATACCGCCACCGCGCCCGCCAATGCCGAGAAGCGTTACACCGTGCACCGCAGCGATCTGCCGCTGAGCTGCCCGACGCCGGAAATGGCGCTGTGGAACTCGCACCCGCGCGTGTACCTGCCGATCGAAGACGAGCCCAACTGCGAGGCTGCGTGCCCGTACTGCGGCGCCGTGTTCGTGCTCGCCGACTGATCCGCGGACCACACTGTGCGCCGACTGACCGTGGTGCAGCTGCTGCCGGCGCTGCACTCCGGCGGGGTCGAACGCTCCACCCTTGAGATTGCCTCCGCCCTGGTGGCCGCCGGCCACCGGGCCATCGTCGTGTCCGCCGGTGGGCGCCTGGTCGAACCGTTGCTTGCCAGTGGCGCCGAACACCTGACGCTGGATATCGGCCGCAAGTCGCTGCTGACGCTGCGCCATGTGCTGACCCTGCGCAATCTCTTCAACGAAGTGGGCGCGGACATCGTGCACGCGCGTTCACGTCTGCCGGCCTGGCTGGGCCTTTACGCCGTGCGCAACCTGCCGGCGGCGACCCGTCCGCGCTGGGTCACCACCGTGCACGGGCTCAACTCGCCGGGCCGCTACAGCGCGGTGATGACCAGCGGCGAGCGCGTGATCTGCGTCTCCAACAGCGTGCGTGAGTTCGTGCGCACGCACTATCCCAGCGTGCCGGCCGAGCGCCTGCAGGTGATACCCCGCGGTGTCGATGTCGCGCAATTTCCACGCGTCGGCCGGCAGGATCGCCGTGCGCGCCTGGCCGTGGGCGAGCAGCATCCCGCGCTGGCCGGCGATGCGCCGCTGCTGTTGCTGCCTGGCCGTGGCACCCGCCTGAAAGGGCATCGCCATGCGTTGAGCCTGCTGGCCGGGCTGCACGCCGCCGGTGTGCCGGCCACGCTGTGGATGCCAGGCACGCGCGAGCCCGGTCGCGAATCCTATGTCGCCGAACTGGAGGCGCAGGCGCGCAGCCTTGGCGTGTTCGATGCGGTGCTGATGACCGCGCCGACCTCGCGCATCGCGCAGGCCTATGCAGCCAGTGATCTGGTCCTGCAGTTGTCGGACAAAGCCGAAGCGTTTGGTCGCACCGTGGTCGAAGCATTGTCGGTGGGTCGCCCCGTGCTGGGCTGGAACCATGGCGGCGTCGGCGAGTTGTTGACTCAGCTGCAACCCTCCGGCGCGGTACCCTTGGGCGACGCTGATGCACTGCTGGCGCGCGCGCAGCAGTTGCTGCTGCAGCCGCCCTCACTGCCGACGCGGATTCCGTTTACCTTGCAGGCCATGCAGCGTGACACGCTCCAGCTCTATACCTCCCTCATCAGCTGAGCCCGTCGTCCTTCCCGGTTCGCCGGGCTCCCGCGCGGGCCGCTGGGCCCCGTGGTGGGTGATTGCGTTCGTCGCGTTGTGGCCGCTGCCCGGCATCGCCGAGGGCGTGCTGGTGCTTGGCGCGCTGTACGCGGCGGTGCGCATGGTCCAGCTGCGGCTGCAGGGCAATCAGCGCCTGCTCAGCAGCCCGGCCTGGGCGCTGACCAGCATCCTGTTTCTTGGTTATTGGTTGCCGCAGGCGTTCTCCGCGTTTGATGCGATCGATCCCGGCACGGCATGGCGCAAAGCCGCTGCCGGCCTGCGCTATCTGCCCTTCATGTGGCTGGTGGCGATTGCCGTGGCCACCCCGCAGCGGCGCGCGCTGACGCTGGGCGGGCTGGCGGTGATCACCGGGCTGTGGACGGTGGATGCGCTGGCACAGGCGATCGTCGGCAGCAGCCCGCTGTTCTGGTCGATGGACCAGCTCAAGTGGGCGGTCAGTGGCCATGGGTTGTGTTCACCGCAGGAGATGGCGGCGGCGGATCGCCTCAGCGGCGTGCTCGGCCCGTGCAACCTCAAATTCGGCCAGGTGCTGGCCAGCCTCTCGTCGTTCCTGTTGTTCGCCGCCTCTCGGCGTGCGGGCATTCTCGGCTGGTCACTGGTGGCCGCCGCGGTGGGGGTCGTGCTGGTCTTGGCGGGCTCGCGCGCGGCGTGGCTGACCTATGCGCTGGTGCTGGTGTTCTCCGGCTGGCGGTTGATCGGCGTGCGCGGGTTGCTGGCCTGCGTCGCCGTCGGTGCGGTCGCGGCAGTCGTGCTCACCGTGAGCGTGCCCCAGGTCGGTGACCGCGTCGCGCGTACCGCCATGGCGTGGGAAGGCGAGAACGACGGCGTCAATCAGGCCTTGTCCGGGCGCGCCCAGATCTGGGCCGCAGCGGCGTGCATGATCGAACAACACCCGATCAATGGTGTCGGCGCACGTGGCTTCCGCGATGCCTACCCGGGCTGCAATCCGGCCCCCGCCACGCAGGACGTGTGGGGTGCTGGACCGGCGCTGCACGCGCACCAAATCCTGCTTGAGATCCTGTCCGAAACCGGCATTCTCGGCCTGCTGCTGTGGCTGGCCGCCGTGGCTCAAGCTTGGCGCGCATGGCGGTTCGCCCCGCCGCAGGCGCGGGAGCATGCACGCCCGGCGATGCTGGCACTGGCGGTAACTGTGTTCCCGCTCAACACCCACTTGGCGTTCTATTCGACTTTCTGGGGCGGCCTGACCCTGCTGTTGGCCGCATTGTATGCGGGCAGCCTGTTGGCGAAAGACGACCGGTAACCGCGGAAAACGTCCGGCGTTACCGGTAGTAATCGCTCCGCCCACCGGGCTGACGCTTGAACCGACGGTGGATCCACAGGTACTGGTCCGGGGCCTCGCGCACCATGGCTTCGATGGCCTGATTGACCCGGGCGGTATCGGCCTCGACATCCTCGCTGGGGAAATTCTCCAGCGGTGCGCCGATCTTCAGGAAATACTTGCCGCCTTCGCGACGGTGGAAATACGGGATCACCGCGCAGCCGGTCATCCGTGCCAGCTGGTGCGTGGCCGTGATGGTCGAGGCAGTGTGGCCGAAGAACGGCACGAACACCGTGTCCTTGCCGCGCATGTCCTGGTCCGGCGCATACCAGAGGAAGCCGCCCTTCTTCAGATGCCGCACCGTGGCGCGGATGTCCTCGTTGGCGTACATCGCCTTGGCGTAGCGCAGGCGGCCGAACTTCACCGCCCACTCGTACACCGGGTTGCGGTGCTTGCGGTACATGCCGGACAGCTCGACGTGATCGCACAGCAGGCGGCCGCACATCTCCAGCGTCATGAAGTGGCCGGAGACCAGCAGCACGCCACGGCCTTCGGCCTGCATGCGGTGCAGGTGCTCCAGCCCTTCGATCTGTACCTGCGGGCGGATGCTGTCGATGCTGCCCCACCAGGCACGGGCGAATTCAAAGATGCCCACGCCCAGCGCGTCGAAGCTGTCGCGCAGCAGGCGCTGGCGCCAGGCGTCGTCCTTCTCGGGGAAGCACAGCTTCAAGTTGACCTCGGCGGCACGCCGGCGGCTGCTGGCCAGCCGGTAGGCGACCGTGCCGACGCCACGACCGAGCGCGCGCTGCAGCATCCACGGCAGGCGGGCGATCGCGAAGGCGACCAGCATGAAAGCGAAGGTCGGCCAGTGGCGCGGGTTGCGCAGGGACGGCCGGGTGGCAGTGGAAGCGTTATCGGACATGCCTGGATTCTAATGGATGCGCCCGGATGCGTCCCGGCAGGGCCATCACGACAGCGCGGCGTGTCTTCGCCGCGCCGCTCCCGTATCCTTTGCGCATGCGTAAAAGCCCTGTCGAATGGATCCTGCGCGGCCTGTACTCGGCCGTGCTGTACCTGCTGTTGCCGATCACCGTGTACCACCTGGTCTGGCGGGGCTTCCGGGTGCGCGAGTATTTCCAGCGCTGGGATGAGCGCTATGCCTCCTATCCGCACTCCAGCGGCCAGCCCCGGGTCTGGCTGCACGCGGTCTCGGTCGGTGAGGTGAATGCCGCTGCGCCGCTGGTGAACGCGCTGCGTGCGCTGCGTCCGGACATCCGCTGGGTGATCACCACGATCACCCCGACCGGCTCCGAGCGGGTCCGGTCACTGTGGGGCGATGCGGTCGATCACGTGTATCTGCCTTACGACGTGCCGGGCAGCGTCGGCCGCTTCCTGGGCCACTTCAAGCCCAGCCTGGCGTTGATCCTGGAAACGGAGCTGTGGCCGAACCTGCTGTTCGGCTGCCGCGACCGCAAGATCCCTGTCTACATCCTCAATGCCCGCCTGTCGGCGCGCTCACTGCGCGGTTACCGGCTGCTCAGTGCCCTGATTGGACGTGCACTGCGCACGGTCACCTGCGTGGCCGCGCAGTCGGCCGACGACGCCGAGCGGTTCATCCAGCTCGGTGCCCGCCCTGAACAGGTGCAGCCGCTGGGTAATCTGAAATTCGATATCGCCACACCGAACGTGCAGGACTTCATCGCGCGCTTCCATGATCTGGTGCCGGCCACGCGCCCGGTCTGGATCGCCGCCAGTACGCATGAGGGCGAAGAGCAGGCCACCATCGATCTGCACCGCCGCCTGCGCGAAGCGGTGCCGGGCCTGCTGCTGTTGTGGGCGCCGCGTCATCCCGAGCGCTTCCCGCGGGTGGAAGCGCTGGCCCGCGAGCAGGGCTGGAAGGTCGCCACGCGTCGCCAGCAGCAGTGGCCGCAGGCGGATACGGATGTGTTCGTGATCGATACGCTGGGCGAGCTGATGTCGTTCTACGGTTGTGCGCAGGTGGCCTTCGTCGGTGGCAGCCTGCAGGCCATCGGCGGCCACAATCTGCTGGAGCCCGCGGCCATGGGCACGGCGGCGGTCACCGGGCCGCACCTGCACAACTTCGCCGAGATTTCCCGGCGCATGCGCGAAGCCGGTGCGGTGGTGATCGCCGAGGATGCCAACGGGGTCGGCGATGCGCTGCTGACCCTGCTGCGTGACCCGCAGGCGCGCGAAGACATGGCGCGTGCGGGCTGCGAGCTGGTCAGCAACGGCCGTGGCGCGTTGAAGCGCACCGTGGCCCTGATCGCCCCGCAGTTGCCGCCGCCGGTGGCGTGATCGCGACCCGCTTGGCCGCCTTGCAGGGCGACCAGGCCGGCCGATCCATCAGCCCGCGGCGACCAGCAGATCCCCCAGGAAGGCATATGCAAACCCGAAGTAGATGAACACGCCGATGAGGTCCATGACCGAGGTGATCATCGGTGCCGACAGCGTGGCCGGATCCGCCCCGATGCGGCGTGCGGCGAAGGGCAGCAGCGCGCCGATGATGCCGCCCAACGCGGTGCACACCAGCATGCTCGAGCCCACCACCAGCAGCACGTCCATGCCCACACCTTTGCTGAAGTAAGCCAGGATCGCTTCGAGTACGGCGATGGTGATGCCCAGCCCCGCCGCGACCGGCAGTTCGCGCTGGATCACGAACCACACATCGCGCCAGCTCAGTTTCAGCTCGCCCAGCGCCATGCTGCGGATCACCAGCGTGGCCGACTGGCTGCCGGTATTGCCGCCCATGTCCACGATCGGGGCGATGAAGGCGGCCAGCACGATCACCTGCGACAGCAGCTCCTCCTGCGCGGCGACAAACGTACTGGTAACGATGCCGAAGCAGGTCAGGATCGCCAGCCAGAACACACGCACCCGGAACATCTGCTTCAGCGGCGTGCTGCGCACATCAAGATCGTTCCCGTTGCCGCTGACCGTGCCGCCAAAGCGCGCCAGCTGCGAGGCATCCTGTTCCTTCTCGATGTCCATCGCATCGTCCACGGTGACGATGCCGATCATGCGGTCGCCGCCATTGGTCACCGGCAGCGCGAGCAGATCGTAACGACGGATCAGTTCGGCGGCCTGCAGCCTGGGCCAGTGCGCCTTCGCGGCGACCGGCTGCTCATGCATGATCGAGGTGATCGTGCGGTTCTCGTTGGCCAGCACCAGATCACGCAGGGCCACCGTGCCGCGCAGCCGCAGCGTATGGTCGAGCACGAACAGGATGTTCACCGTCTCGCTGTGCAGCGCCGTGGCGCGGATATGTGCCAGCGCCTGCGCCACGGTCATCTCCGGTGAGACCCACACGTAATCGGAGGTGGTCGACGAGCCGACCGTGCCTTCGGGGTAGGACGCCATCTTGAGGATGTCGTCGCGCTCGACCTTGGTCAGCGCCGGCAGCAGCTTCTGCTTGGCGTCATCGCCAAGCCGGTTGTACAGGTCGGCGCGATCATCCGAGGGCATGTGCTCGAACAGCTGTACGACCGCTTCGCGGGCCATCGCGGCCAGCAGCTGATCCTGGCGTATCTCGGTGAAGTGAGCGAACAGCTCGGCACGTGCCTGCGGCTCGAGCATCATCAGCAAGGGGAGTGTCTTGTCCACGCTCAGTGCGTCGAGCGCATCGACCAGGTCGGACGGATGCGTGGTCGCGACGATGCTGACAAAGCCAGCAGTGTCGAGCGAGAGCGAGAGGGTGCGGATCGAGAACAGGAGGTCTTCGCGGTTCATGGTGGTTCTCCAGCAAAAAAGCAGCGCAGTGCGCTGAGGTACACAAGGCCGACGCACGGGCAGGGCTCGAGCGGGGCAGGTATCGGTGGGTGCATGGGCCGTGTGCTGACGTGCGCGCGGTCCGGTCGATCGGTGCCGTCAGGCGGCACGCAGGGCGTTACGGTGCAGAGGCCAGGTTGAAGCCGAGCGTGATCCAGTGACCGTCACGCTGGTGGTGGACACGACCCGCGAGCAGATCCACGCTGGCGCCGCGCCAGAGTTCGTGGCGGACACCGAACTGACTGCTGCGCTGGCGTGTCGCGTCACGTGCGGTTTCGGCCAGCAGCGACCAGTGCGGCGCGGTGACGATTTCCAGGCCGATGCCATCGGTACGGCCGCGTGCGCCGGCGGTGCGGGCCCAGCCCAGGTTGAGGTGCAGCAGTGTGCGATCGCTGGCGCCAAGGGCAATGGTCAGGGGCGCGTTGATGCCCCAGTCATCGCCACGCAGGTGGCGCCAGTCGCTGCCAATGCCCGCACTCAGCGCCAGGCCCCAACGGCGCTGGTCGATGTCGCGCAGCACGCGCTTGGCACCCAGCGCCCATTGCGTGGACGAGGCAGCATGTTGATGGCTCACGCCGAGCGACCACTCGGTATCGGCGAAGGTGCAGGCCGGTACGGCGGTCCACTCCGCCCCGGCATCGGTGTGGCGGGCCCAGCTTTCCAGCTGGCAGCGGCCGGCATCGGTGATCGAGGCGTCATCCACCATCAGGCTGGCGGCGGCGCGGGTGTCGAACGGAAGCATCGCCACGGCCACGAGCGGCAGGGCGAACACACGGGAAACGTGCATGGGCAATCTCCAGGCAAACGGAAACGCCAGCGGCACCCTTCTTGGGGTCGGTGGAACGGCGATACGGATGATGCGAGGCGGGCGAGCGTGTCAGCTGCGCCGGTGGGCCCCGTCCTGTGCGGACGGAACCGACCTTGGGGTCAGTGGGTCCGTCGGCTCAGGAGCAGCAACGAGATCGACTATGACTGTCCAAGGAGGGGGCCTCTGGAGGGAAAGGGAAGGTGGTGCGGGGCGGACCATAGTCACCCGGCAAGGTCAGGTCAACAGGTTTCTGCCGTTTGACTGCGTTCTGTGTGCCTGGTCGCGGTTGAGAGTGCTTACTGGTGGGGAGTTTTTAGTGGTGGTCGGTTAGGCAGAGCGGCGTTGCAACGTGCGGCAGACTGTCGCGACCGGCCCTATGGCGAACCAATCAATCAAGCGGCCGCAATAGAAAAAACAAAGCTGAACAAACTTGAAGTGGATGTATTGGAGGTGCTCTACTCCGCAAGGTGGTGGTGTGCCTGTCCGGCTTCGTCCCCGAAACCAACCTGCCTTCTGCGAATCTTGCAGCGCCGGCGTATGCGGATGAGTCGCATGGGAAATGGATGTCCAACTTCGGGGAACATGATGAAGCATGCTGCTATCGGCGCTTTGCTGATGCTGATGATGTCTGCTGTCCACGCGCGGGACACCGCGAAGGAGCCGTGGGAAGAGGCCGAACGTCAAAGAGATGCATCTGAATACTGCCTCAAATAGCCAGCAGTATCCGAGCAAGCCGGAAGTGAGGCCGGCGCGCCCAGAAGAAATTCCTGGAGGTTGATGACATGGTTGAGGACTACAGCATGGTTGAGGATATGCCGGACTTTGCTCAGTGGGTCGATGCCAATGCCGGTGCATTTGACTTCTCTGACTACATTCATGCTCAGGTTGTGCAAGGGAGGATGACAACCGATGTGCTAGGTGCATTGGTTGGATGGCTATGGCCTCAGCTTCTAGAAGTGGGAGGGTTGATCGTACTTGCGTCAAAGAAGGACAAGGTGCCGCTCCTGAAATCGCAGGGTTTTTCGGAGGGTGAGGTCGAGTACTGGTGCAACTTCACGAATATTGATGGCATGTTGCCAGGAATTCCTGTTTCTTTCACTACTCGCCTGGCGCATATAGTCCATGACATGTGGAGCGCGAAACTACAGAGCGAGTTTCCGTCTAAGCAATTTAAGATAAGTGTTGTTGAGTCTCGAGATCAGAATGAGTTGAGCGTAACGTTTCAGCAGATGCGGTAGCGAGCAGGCAGTTGGTATCGCGAATAAAACAGCGGTACTACGATAGTGGCGGCTGGATCCAGATCCACAGCGAGGGTGCAACGCAGCGGGACTTTTGTTTCGAGTTATGGAATCGTCCATGGAACGCGGACGGAAGCCCGTGGAACCATCACCCTTCTTCCCCAGAAGTCATTGGGTGGCACGCTGGCCAATCCCGGGCCTGAAGTAACAACCAAACTTCTTAACTTCAGTGATAAAGCCGGTCAGAATATCGAAGTGACCAGTGACCAGTGACCAGTGACCAGTGGCCAGTGGCCAAAGAACGGTGGAGCAAAACTGAACGGTGAACGGCGCGAGTCGGAGCCAGCACCTGCAGGACAACGCGGCAGATGTACGGATCAAAGGGAATACGCCTAAGCAGACCGCTGATGTGGCCCATGGCTCCGGCGAATTCAATCGGGTCAATCAATACACTGATGGGCGTGGCGTGCATGTAGATCTTAAGCGAGATGGAACGCAGGGACGCTTCACTGACTGGAATCCCCAAAAATGAAAATCATCTTCGGGGGAGCGTGGGTTCTGATGCTGGTGGCATGCAGCCCTGCTCCCTCCGACGTACTGGCCGTGCCGAAGCAAGCGCCTGATGAAGCTGTCCCCTTGATAGCAAGCATTGACGCCAGTAGTGGCTCCCTTGCGGGCCTGCGTACTGGAATGACCAAAGACCAACTTTTCGCAACCGGGCATCCCATCATTGAACGCTCGATTATGCAGGAAGGAGAAGAATACATGGTCATGGACGTCTCGCTACCCGACGGCTTGGTTGTCGAATGCTGGTTTGACGGCGGCAGGATAGAACGGCTGCGGACTATCGCGGAGGGATTTGAAGATGAGAAGGGACTTGGCGTCGGCTCCACGCTGGCTGCTCTGAAAACTGCCTACCCGGACGGTCGTCTAGTCACGGGAAATGAAGATGGCAGGCACTATGCCAACTTCGTCAACCGCTCAAAAGTAGTCTTCGAGATGGACATGGCTGCACTTCCGCAAGCGTGCTTCCATGACGAAAGCTCGGTGGGATGCGACGCGCCCCCGGACTTGCGTGTGCATGGCGTTGTCGTGCATTCCGGTCCAAGCTCGTAGAGCAGGCTCTAAGCAGGTAGGGTCGCCAAGTGGCGGGCAGTTTGTGTGCCAAGGTGATTAGGGCGTCGGAAACGTAGCTGCGATGGCGTATCGTGGCACGAGGCCCGAATGGAGACTTGAAACAGTGATTTCGGTCGTTAGCCATCAGAAAAAATTGGCGCTGCTCGCGTTTCCCAGCTAACCAATGGATGGACTAAACATTGAGCCTGAGTGTATCCATTGCCCTTTAAGCTCAATGAACGTTCGCGGCTAGTGAGAGCGAGAAGGCTGTAGTAGGTCCAGTTCCCGCTTCGCCAACATCCAGCCAACGTCGTACTCCATCTGATATTCCCACTCGCGCAAATCATCTGACGTGGAGCTCAGAAGTTGCAATGTCTCATTTGCGTTGTCGGGGCCACGCACTCGAGATAGAAGTAAACGTGCTCCACGAGGGCGCAATTTTTTTGCTCCAGGCGGGCAAGGGCTTCAACCTCCTTCTTGGTTGGCATGCCGTTCGCGCCTAGCAATTTTGCAATTCACTCCAATCCTCAAGTGTCACGGAAAGGCGCCATACCCAGTAAAGGTCAGCAATATTGAGTGGCCTTCGCGAAGCTGAGGCCGGTATGCCAATCATGGACCTCTACCGCAGCACGGCTTCAGCGAGGCTTCGTAATACCTTTGGCGTGGCAAGTTTGGCGGCATCAGCATGCCCGGCGCCAAGCGCCTCGATGACCTGGAGGCGGAGAACGCCCGACTGAAGAAGCTGCTGGCTGAGCAGGTCTTCCAGCGGGAATCCGTAGTAGTTCACGGATCCGGATGGGAGACAGAGTCTGCCGCGTTCGGTTCATGAACGCGATCACGGACTGCCGCACGTTCTAAGGTCGGACAGCGGTCCTGAGTTCCTTGGCGAAGTGTTACCAAGTGAGCCAAGCTCTCTGGCGTAGCGCTGCGATACATCTAACCTGTAGAGCCCAGCCAGAACGCCTTCATCGAACCCTGCAATCGCACCTTCCAAGAGGAGGTACTGGATCAACACCTGCGCACGTCTCGGCGACGTGTGCGAGGCAGCGCATTGAGTGGCTGCTGGACTACAACGAGATCCTCCCGCATGACTCACTCAGTGGCATGAGTCCCGTCGGGTACCGTGCCGCTCACGCCAGAGGCTCTACTTTAGAGGTGTCTTCTTGACGGGAGAGCTTACGCTGGGACGTTCATCAGCGATTCGTATTGGATATCGGCAGTGAAGGACTTCTGTCCGTCGCCCGTCCTTATCCAGTGGACATCGAAAAGCATCGCTATATAGAAGCGATGATCCAAACGGCGAAGATGAGTGGGGATCAGGCGCAAGAGGTGATTTATGAGGCTCTTCGTATTTGTTCGGTCTGACGCACGTGAAGTCATGTTTACTATCGAGAGAAACGGTGATGGCGCGAATCGAGAGGATTGAAGTTGATGTGGCGGCGGCCCGCTCGAGCTTGGAAAGGATGTTGCTTGGTTCCTATCTTGATTCATTCAACGTCAGCAGCCTTCAGGTAATTTTGAGGTTAATTAACACCAGGGCGTGTCCTGGTAAATCGCTGTACGTGGATCTGAGCTTCTCCTGTGCAGCCACTCTTCGTGATGGCCGCACCTTTTCCAGTAATCCCGGGAATGCTGATTTCTTTGTGGGGAGAGAGGGATTTCTTCCTGAGGTCTATGGAAAGATCGGCGTTGAAATCTCCGGTGTTGACCTCGATTCCGATGGTCGACTTGTTCTTTCTATGGGGGACTCAGTCATTGAGTTGGTTGCTACGGACGAGGATATGGATCTTGAGGAGTCTGTCTGGCAAGTCGCGATGGAGAATCCGACCGGTTCTGGCCTATCTTTAGGTGGCTCTGTTTCCTGTGTTTCAACGGGCAATGCTGTCATATTCATGTTCGGCATTGAACCGTAGTCATCATTGTCCGCAGCCAGCCGTAGGGCCAGTCTGGCCTGCATCCTTTCCCTGCATGCGGGTGGCCGAGATCAGTTTCTGGGGTTCAGATGGCTTGGTTCTCACTGCGTAGGTCGTAAGTTCGATTTCTATTTCCGGCACCAGGTACAGCAAAAAGCCCCGGCCTTGGTCGGGGCTTTTTGTGTGAATCGCCCCGCCAGATGAGTCCGCCAAAAAATGTTTGTTCGCGCGGAGTAGTGGTTGAGCTGAAGCTGTGCCATGAGGTCATGGGGTGTGAAACGCGTTCGTGTTCTCCACCATATTCAAGTGCATCTTCCGCGATCAATCGCTTTTGAAAAGCACCCATAAAAAAACCACCCGCAAGCGGGTGGTTTTTATGTCTCGCCCTGCGCCGTCGATCAGTTGACGGTGGTGCTCGGCGTGGCGGCCTTCTGGGTCAGCAGGCGGTTGATGTCCTGCAGTTCGGCGATATCCAGCGTGCCGACCGCCTGGCCCAGCTGCAGACGGTTCTGCAGGAAGGTGTAGCGGGCGTTGGCGTAGTCCAGCTGCGCGGAGAACAGGATGCGCTGGTTCTGGATCACGTCCAGCACGGTACGGGTACCGACTTCCAGGCCGACCTGTGAAGCGTCATAGGCGCTCTGTGCCGACACGACGGCGAGGCGACGCGCTTCCACTTCGCTGATGCCGGCCACCAGGGTCTGGTAGGCATTGCGCGTGTTGCGGTCCAGGGCGCGCTTCTGCTGCTCGTAGCCGTCCTGTGCGATGTCGCGCTGGGCCAGCGCCTGGCGCACGCCGGACTGGGTGGCGCCGCCGGAGAAGATCGGCACATTCAAGGTCAGGCCGACGCTGTTGGTGCGGCGGTCCGGGCTGAAGCTGTCAGCGCCGACCACATCGCCCCAGCTGGCCGACTTGCCGGCGGTGGCACCGAGCGACAGAGTCGGGTAGTGCGCGCCGCGGGCGGCGGAGACGCCGGATTCGGCGGCGTTGACCTTCAGTTCCTGCGCCTTCAGTGCCGGGTTCTGTGCAACGGCTTCGGCCACCAGGGTATCGATGGTGGCGTACTTGGCCGGCAGCTCCGGACGGAAATCGGCCGGCAGGGCGCGCAGGTCGTTGACCGGCTGGCCGGTGAGCTCGGTCAGCGCCTGGTAGGCGTCGGCCAGCGTGTTCTGCGCGATGATCGTGTTGGCACGGGCCTGGTCGTACTGGGCGCGGGCTTCGTGCACGTCGGTGATCGGGGCCAGGCCCACTTCCAGGCGCTTGTCGGCGAAGTCGAACTGCTTCTTGGCAGCGGCTTCGTTGGTCTGCGCGGCCGACAGCGATTCAATGCCCACCAGCACGTTGAAGTACGCCGCCGAGGTGCGCACGATCAGGTCGTCGTTGGCCGAATCCAGGGTGAAGTCCGCCGCCTTGCTCAGCTCGCGCTGCGAACGCAGGTTGGCGAACTGGGTGAAGTTGAAGACCGTCTGGCTGCCGTTGATCGTGTAGTTCCGGCTCTTGGTGGTGAACGAGCTGGAGGTCAGATCATGGTTCGGGTTGGTGCGGCTGCGGTTGAGCGAGGCCTCGCCGTTGAGCTGCGGCAGCAATGCTGCGCGCGCCTGCACGGCGCCTTCCTTGTCATACAGGCGGGTCGACTCGGCAGCCGAGAGCTGCGGATCGCCATTGCGCGCCATTTCGTAGACCTGCAGCAGGTCGGCAGCAGAGGCGGTCATCGGCAGCAGGGCGGCGGCCAGCGCAAGGGCGAGGGATCGGCGGATCATTGCGGCTTCCTTGGACTCAGAGTTGGAACTGGGGTGCCGGGGCGGCACCGCGCAGGTAATCGATATCGGTTTCGAACAGCGATTCAGTGGTGCCGTCCGCCTTGACCAGCACCGCTTCCATGACCGGCGAACGGCCACGGATCACGAACAGTCGACCGCCGGGACGCAGCCACTGGGCGAAACGTGACGGGATGACATCCACCGCGCCGGTGACGCAGATCGCATCGAAACGGCGCTCGGTGTCCCAGGTCAGGGCGTCGGCGGTTTCGATGCGGACGTTGTTGCCCAGGCCGGCCGCGTCCAGACGCGCGCGCGCGGTCGTGGCCAGCTCGGCGTCGATTTCCAGGCTCAGCACTTCGCGGGCCAGCTCGCCCATGCAGGCGCTCAGGTAGCCGCTGCCGGTGCCGATTTCCAGCACTTCATCGCCCGGCTGCAGATCCAGCGCCTGCAGGGTGCGGCCTTCGATGACCGGCTTCATCATCTTCTGGCCATTGCCCAGCGGCAGCTCGATATCGGTGTAGGCCAGGGCCCGGTGCGATTCAGCGACGAACGCCTCCCGCGGCAAGCGTGCCAGTACATCGAGCACGCGGATTTCCAGCACATCCCAGGGGCGGATCTGCTGTTCGACCATCAGTTCGCGGGCGTGGGAGTAATCGATCGTCATGAGGTTCTATATCCAGCGCAGTGGGCCGGCCATTTTACCGGTGCCGGGAGCCGGCGGCGCGCTGAGAGCATCGCTGCCGTCGCGCCGGGGTCGCAGTGCCGGAAGTCACCGCGACCTCCGGTCCATTCAGTTTAGTCCCGCCGGGCATACGCCCGCAGGAAAAAGTCGACGCTGGCGCTCACATGGGCGTCGGCATCGCACTCAGCCGGGGCCGGCCGCAACCCGCACATCATATGCGTATGCAGCTCGCCCTTGATCAAGGTCAGGAACTGGATCGCAGCGGTCGGGAAATCGGTGATCTCCAGCTCGCCGCGGGCCGTGCGGGCGCGCAGAAATTCGCCCAGCGCGTCGGTGGTCCGCTGCGGGCCGGCCAGCCAGAACATCTCGCGGATCCGGTCATCGGTATCCGGGGACATCATCACCCGCTGCACGGCGACCGCCGCATCGGAGGTGATCAGGCTGAAAAAGGCGTGGCCAATGCCCATCAGCTGGTCACGCAGCGGGCCTTCGATGTCGGTGACGAACAGCTCGTCCGGCAGCATCTCGACGCACTTGGATTGCACAGCTTCGGTGAACAGGGTTTCTTTGTCGCCGAAATGGCTGTAAACGGTCAGCTTCGAGACGCCTGCCTGGGCAGCGATGCTGTCCATGCTCACACCGTTGTAGCCCTGGTCGACGAACAGCGATTTGGCGGCTTCCAGAATGGCCGCGCGCTTGCCCAGATCCTTCGGGCGCCCTGGTCCGGCGGCCTTGGCGGGCGGCTTGGAGGGCGATGTAGAGGGGGTAGCATCAGTCATCCAAACAATACTAGACCAATCGGTTCGATATTTATACTATACCGGCTGGTTCAATATTGAAGCGGCTGGAACAGTGTGTCTCCAGCGGCTTTTCCCGGGTTACTTCAGGTCCAGGACCTCATGAAAAACATGCGATGGATGGGTGGTGGGTTGCTGGCGATCGCGCTGGCAGCATGTGGCAAGCAGGACGCCGAGCCGGTTGCGCCGATTCCGGTGCTGGTGGTCCACGCCGGCACCGTGGCTGGCCAGGAAGTGGCTGCCTATCCCGGTGAGATCCGGGCCCGCGAGGAGAGCCCGCTGTCGTTCCGCGTCGGGGGCAACCTGATAAAGCGTCATGTCGATGCCGGCCAGCGTGTGCGCAAGGGCCAGCTGCTGGCCGAGCTGGACGCCGCCGACTACGCCTCCCAGGCCAGTGCGTCGCAAGCGCAGCTGGCTGCCGCCGAAGCCGACCTGGTCCGCGCCCGGGATGACCAGAAGCGCTACGCCACCTTGGCCGAGCAGCAGCTGGTCAGCCAATCCGCGCTGGACAGCCAGACCGCTGCCTTCAAGGCCGCACAGGGCCAGGCCAATGCCGCCCGCGCCAATCTGGCCGTGGCCCGCAACCAGGCCGAGTATGCGCAGCTGCGTGCGCCGGCCGATGGCGTGATCGCCAGCCGCCAGGCCGAAGCCGGGCAGGTGGTCAGCGCCGGGCAGACCGTGTTCACCCTGGCCGCGGATGGCGGCCGCGAAGTCGTGATCGCGCTGCCGGAAAGCAACATCCGCGATTACCAGGTGGGCCAGCCGGTGCAGGTGGAACTGTGGAACCGTCCGGGCCAGCTGCTGGCCGGCACGATCCGTGAGATCGCCCCGGCCGCCGATGCCCAGGGGCGTACCTATGCCACCCGCGTCAGCCTGGCACCGGAAGCCTTGACCGAGGTCGAGCTGGGCCAGAGCGCGCGCGTGTTCGCCGCGGCCGGTCGCCAGGGCACGCTGCAGTTGCCGCTGGCGGCAGTGCAGCGCGGGGCCGATGGGCGCAGCAGTGTGTGGGTGGTCGATCCGGCCAAGCACACGTTGAAGGCCACGCCGGTGACGGTCGGCGCGTACGGCGTTGAATCCGTTCCGGTGCTGAGCGGGGTGAACGCGAACGACTGGGTGGTGGCCGCCGGCGGCCATCTGCTGCGCGAGGGCCAGCCGGTGACGGCAGTGGACCGCCAGAACCGCCCGGTGCTGGCACCGGCAGCCAAGCCTGCCGCCGCCGCCGCGCCTGCCACCGGCAAGGGAAGCTGATCCCGTGCGCCGCTTCAACCTCTCCGAATGGGCGCTGGGCAACCGGCCACTGGTGCTGTTTGCGATGCTCGCCTTCGCGATCATCGGCGCGTGGTCGTACAAGCACCTGGGCCAGTCCGAGGATCCACCGTTCACCTTCAAGGTGATGGTGGTGCGCACGAACTGGCCCGGCGCGACCGCCGAACAGGTCTCACGCCAGGTCACCGAGCCGATCGAGAAGGCACTGCTGAACACCGGGCAGTACGAGTTCATCCGCTCCTACTCGCGCCCGGGCGAATCGCAGGTGATCTTCGTGGCGCGCGACAGCCTGCGCTCCAAGGCGATTCCCGACCTGTGGTACCAGGTGCGCAAGCGTGTGGGCGACATCAAGCCGACCCTGCCGCGCGAAATCGTCGGCCCGTTCTTCAACGATGAGTTCGGCGATACCTTCGGCAACATCTACGCGTTGACCGGGCAGGGCTTCGACTACGCAGTGATGCGCGACTACGCCGACCGCATCCAGCTGGAACTGCAGCGCGTGCCGGATGTGGGCAAGATCGAGCTGGAAGGCCTGCAGGACGAGAAGGTCTGGATCGAGCTGTCCAACACCAAGCTGGCCACGCTGGGCGTGTCGCTGCAGCAGGTGCAGCAGGCATTGGCCGACCAGAATGCCATTGCCGCAACCAGCTTCTTCGAAACCCCGACCGACCGGGTGCAGCTGCGCGTCACCGGCCAGTTCAAGAGCGTGGAGGACATCCGCAGCTTCCCGATCCAGGCTGGCGACCGCACCGTGCACCTGGGCGACATCGCCGAGATCAAGCGCGGTTTTGCCGATCCGGCGTCGCCGAAGATGCGCTTCATGGGCGAAGACGCCATCGGCATTGCGGTGGCGATGAAAGACGGCGGCGACATCCTCAAGCTCGGCAGTACGCTGGACGCCGAGTTCGAACGCCTGCAGAAGACGCTGCCGGCCGGCATGCAGCTGCGCAAGGTCTCCGATCAGCCGCATGCGGTGGAGGAGTCCGTCGGCGAGTTCGTGCAGGTGCTGACCGAAGCGGTGGTGATCGTGCTGTTGGTGAGCTTCTTCTCGCTCGGCCTGCGCACCGGCCTGGTGGTGGGCGTGACCATTCCGCTGGTGCTGGCGATGACATTCTTCGTCATGCATTACTTTGGCATCGGCCTGCACAAGATTTCTCTCGGCGCGCTGGTGCTGGCGCTGGGCCTGCTGGTGGACGATGCGATCATCGCGGTGGAGATGATGGCCACCAAGATGGAGCAGGGCTACGACCGTCTGCGCGCGGCCAGCTTTGCGTGGGAGTCGACCGCCTTCCCGATGCTGACCGGTACGCTGATCACCGCGGCCGGCTTCCTGCCGATCGCTACGGCTGCCTCCAGCACGGGCGAATACACCCGCTCGTTGTTCCAGGTGGTGACCATCGCGCTGGTGGTGTCGTGGATCGCCGCGGTGCTGTTCATTCCGTACCTGGGCGACAAGATGTTGCCGGACCTGTTCAATCCGCAGCCGCCCAAGCCGGACAGCCTGGCGGGGCGCTGGCATGCCCGTCGCCTTCGGTGGGCCGACCGCCATCCCGCGTTCGCGCGCTGGATCGCGCCGAAGGTGCATGCGCACGACCATGATCCGTACCAGCGTCCGTTCTACGTGCGCTTCCGCCGTTTCCTGGATGTCTGCCTGCGCCATCGCTGGTGGGTGATCGCCGCCACGGCCGCGCTGTTCGTGTTCTCGCTGCTGATCTTCCGCTTCGTGCCGCAGCAGTTCTTCCCGGATTCGACCCGCCCGGAACTGATGGTGGACATCGAACTGGCCGAGGGTGCCTCGTTGCAGGCCACCCAGGCGCAGGCGACCAAGCTGGAAAAGCTGCTCAAGGACCGCGAAGGCATCAGTAATTACGTGGCCTACGTGGGCACCGGCTCGCCGCGCTTCTACCTGCCGTTGGACCAGCAGCTGCCGGCCACCAACTTCTCGCAGTTCGTGGTGCTGACCGAGAATGCCACCGCACGTGAGGCGACCCGCGACTGGCTGCTCAAGGATGTGATTCCGCAGTTCCCGGACGTGCAGATGCGCGTGACCCGTCTGGAGAACGGCCCGCCGGTCGGCTACCCGGTGCAGATGCGCATCTCCGGCGAGCATATCGAGCAGGTGCAGGCCATCGCACGGCAAGTGGAAGCCAAGGTGCGCGCAAACCCGCACGTGATGAACGTCAACCTGGATTGGAGCGAGCCGAGCAAAGTGGTCCGGCTGGTGATCGACCAGGACCGTGCACGCGCACTGGGTGTGAGCAGCGCGCAGGTGAGCCAGCTGCTGGGCACCTCGTTGTCGGGCATGAGCGTGAGCACCTACCGGGAGGGCAACCGCCTGATCGAGATGCTGCTGCGTGGCCCGGACAACGAACGTGTGCGGCTGGACATGCTGGGCAGCCTGGCCATTCCGACCGCCAGCGGCACCTCGGTGACGCTGTCGCAGGTGGCACGCCTGGAGTACGTGTTCGAGGACGGCATCATCTGGCACCGCAACCGCCTGCCGACGTTGACCGTGCGCGCCGATATTGCCGACGCGAAGCAGCCGCTGGACGTCGTGCAGCAGATCCTGCCGACGCTGGAGGGCATCCGTGCCGAACTGCCGTCCGGCTACCTGCTGGAAACCGGCGGTACGGTGGAGGATTCCACCCGTGGCCAGGATTCGATCAAGGCCGGCATGCCGCTGTTCCTGATCGTGGTGGCGACCTTGCTGATGCTGCAGCTGCGCAGCTTCTCGCGTGCGGCGATGGTGCTGGTCACCGCACCGCTGGGCATCATCGGCGCGACCCTGTTCCTGCTGCTGTTCCGCGCGCCGTTCGGCTTCGTGGCGCTGCTGGGGACGATCGCGCTGGCCGGCATGATCATGCGCAACTCGGTGATCCTGATCGACCAGATCCAGCAGGACATCGACGCCGGGCATGACCGCTGGCACGCGATCATCGATGCCACCGTGCGCCGCTTCCGCCCGATCGTGCTGACCGCGCTGGCGGCGGTGCTGGCGATGATCCCGCTGTCCCGCAGTGCGTTCTACAGCTCGATGGCGATCTCGATCATGGGCGGCCTGATCGTCGGTACCGTGCTGACCCTGGTGTTCCTGCCGGCGCTGTATGCCGCGTGGTTCCGGGTGAAGCCGGATGAGGCGAAGACCAGCGAAGGCTGAGGGACGATGAAGCCGGCCGATGGCCGGCTTCATGCTTTCAGTGCGACGCGAATCCCTGTCGTCTTTGCGGTGCCAGCAAGCGCACAATGCACACCGGATTTCTTCGGTCGCGCATGATGTCTTCACGTTCCTTTTCTCGGTTCGCCACTGCGGCGGCGATCGTTCTGCTGATGTCTTCCGCGTTGCCAGCGCAGGCAAACCCCGCTGCCAGTTTCCAGCGCGATCTCGTCGAGCTGCTGGAGTGCCGTGCCTCACCGGCAACGATGCAGGCGGTGACGACCGCGTTGCGTGGCGCACGGTATGGCACGCCGCAGGAACGACCGGCCCATCTGCTGGGCTGGAGCTTCACGCCCAGCGGTGACGAGGAGCACGCGACGACCTTCATCGACATGCCGGTGACGTTGACGGCACACGGCATCACAACGCACCGCCTGGTGGCGGATGACATGGGCTTCTCGATTCCCATCGATGCCGGGCAGCGTGCGCGCATCGTCACCGGGAACGGGCTACGGATGCGGTCGAGCAGCCTGCGTGAGCCGTTCCAGGTATGGTCACCACCAGAGGCATCCCGCGATGCGTCATCGCCGGGCGCCATCGTGGTGAGCAGCGACGGTGAGGGCTATCGGGTGGGATGTGATTATCCCGGTCCGATGCAGGACGCGCGTGTTCCACCGCGATGGCGCGAGACGGCCACGGCAAGTGATTTTGGCGCCGCGCTCGAATGTCGGGCTGACGACGCTGCCATGCAGCGCATCGCCAATCTGTGGGAGCGTGTGTCGGAACTGTCGCCGCTGGCATGGCCGGACAATGTCCGCGCGGTGGCCGAGCGTGAGTACCGTGCTGATGGCCAGGAGATGCCCGTCATGGTCATCACCCTGGAGCAGCCGGTGGCGTTGAAGGGCTTGGCTGCGACGTCGATCGTCCTCGCGTATGGCGGCTATCTCGCAGCCGACATGGGCGATGCGCCGCTGAAGGCGGTGCTCGACGCCACTGGCCTTGGCGCGGCGGATCGTCAGGCGGAAGGGTATTGGATGCGCGAAGCTTCCCGGGAGGCGTCCTCCGGATACACGCGCGTGCAGGCATCCAGCGTGATATCCACCGACGGCGGCGCCCTGCTGGCCGGGTGCATGACGAGCGAGGTCCGCTCGGCGGACTGACCGCTGCGGCGGGAAATGCTGCAGGGTGCAGCGGATGAACACCGCTGCGCCGCTTCACCCATCTGTCCTTAGTAAACGCCCTGCGCCAGCATTGCATCGGCGACTTTCACGAAGCCGGCGATGTTGGCGCCATCGACGTAGTTCACGCTGCCGTCGGCACGCTTGCCGTGGCGCACGCAGTTGGCGTGGATGTCTTTCATGATCCCGTGCAGCCGCTCGTCGACATCGGCGTGGTGCCACGACAGCCGCTGCGCGTTCTGGCTCATCTCCAGGCCCGAGGTGGCCACGCCGCCGGCATTGCTGGCCTTGCCCGGTGCGTACAGGGTGCCGGCCTCGAGGAAGACCTCCACCGCCTCCAGCGTGGACGGCATGTTGGCGCCTTCGGCCACGCACAGCACCCCGTTGTCGACCAGGGCGCGGGCATCGTCTTCGTCCAGCTCGTTCTGGGTCGCGCAGGGCAGGGCGATCTCGGCCGGGATATGCCAGGGGCGCTTGCCGTCCAGGTACTCGAAGCGTGTGTCATCGGCCAGTTCGGACAGGCAGCCGCGGCGCTCGTTGCGCAGTTCCACCACCTCCTGCAGCGCCGCGTCATCGAAGCCATCACGGGCGTACAGCGTGCCGCCGGAATCGGAGAGCGTGAGCACTTTCGCGCCCAGCTCGATGGCCTTGATCGCCGCATGCTGGGCGACGTTGCCAGCGCCGGAAATCAGCACCTTCGCGCCATCGGTATCGCGGCGGGCATGGTGCAGCATCTGCTCGACGAAGTAGACCGTACCGAAGCCGGTCGCCTCCGGGCGCATCAGGCTGCCACCGTAGGACAGGCCTTTGCCGGTGAACACACAGGAGGCGTCGTTGGTGATCTTCTTCATCATGCCGGTCATGTAGCCGACCTCGCGTGCGCCCACGCCGATGTCACCGGCCGGCACATCGGTATCGGCACCAAGGTGACGATGGAGTTCCAGCATCAGTGCTTGGCAGAAGCGCATCACTTCGGTATCGCTGCGGCCTTTGGGATTGAAATCCGAGCCGCCCTTGCCGCCGCCCATCGGCAGGGTCGTCAGCGCGTTCTTCAGCGTCTGCTCGAACGCGAGGAACTTCAATATCGACTGATTGACCGATGGATGAAAGCGCATGCCGCCTTTGAACGGGCCGATCGCCGAACTGTGCTGCACGCGCCAGCCGCGATTCACATGGGTCTTGCCGGCGTCATCGGCCCAGGCCACGCGGAACTGGATCACCCGCTCCGGCTCCACCAGCCGCTCCAGCAGGCCTTGTTCCAGGTAGCGGGGGTTGCGCTCCAGGAACGGCCACAGGCTCTGGATCACTTCTTTGACGGCCTGCAGGAATTCCGGCTGATGCGGATCGCGCTGGGCCACGTGGTTGAGAAAGTCGGCAGAGGAACGATGGTTCAAGGGCTTTCCTTGTTGGGGGCCAGCCGCTGGCAGCGACGTGACCGACGGGACAGGGAGGCCGTGCGGGATGTGGAAACACGAACGCGGCCCTCAGGCCGCGTCCTTGCGATCATTGCAGCTTGGCAAGGACCGCGTCGGTCGCTGCGGCGGTACTCACAGCCAAACCCTTGGCGGCGAGATCGGCGGTGAACACGCCGTCATCCAGCACGGCATACACCGCTGCCTCGACCGTAGCAGCCTCTTCGTCCAGCCCCAGTGAATGCCGCAGCAGCATCGCCGCGCTGAAGATCGTGGCATACGGATTGGCAATGCCCTTGCCAGCGATGTCCGGCGCCGAGCCGTGGATCGGTTCGTAGATGCCGACCGCGCCGGGTTCACCCAGCGATGCCGAGGGCAGCAGGCCGAGCGAGCCGGCCAGCATCGAGGCTTCGTCGGTGAGGATGTCGCCGAACATGTTCTCGGTGACGATCACGTCGTACTCGCGCGGTTTGGCCAGCAGATGCATGGCCATCGAATCGACCAGCTGGTGCTCCAGCGCGATCTCCGGGAATTCCTCCCGGCCGATCCGTGCAGCGACATCACGCCACAGGCGCGAGGTCTCCAGCACGTTGGCCTTGTCCACCGAGGTGACCTTGCCGCGGCGGGTCTGTGCCAGCCGGAACGCGGTGCGCATGACGCGCTCGATCTCGCCCACGCTGTAGCTGCACAGGTCGCTGGCGGTATCGGCAGTGCGGGTCTTCTCACCGAAGTAGATGCCGCCGGTCAGCTCACGCACGACCACGAAGTCCACGCCCTCCAGCAGCTCTGCCTTGATCGGCGAGGCGCCGAGCGCAGCGGCATGCGTGCGCACCGGGCGCAGGTTGGCGTACAGCCCCAGCGCCTTGCGGATCGCCAGCAGGCCCTGCTCCGGGCGGACCTTGGCATTCGGGTCGGACCACTTCGGCCCGCCGACCGCACCGAGCAGGATGGCGTCTGCCTTGCGGCAGGCGTCCAGCGTGGCGGCCGGCAGCGGCTCGCCGTGGCGATCGATGGCGATGCCACCGATGTCGTGTTCCTGGAACCCGAAGGTGTGCCCGAAACGGGTGGCGACGGCCTCCAGCACCGCCACGGCGGCAGCGGCGACTTCCGGACCGATGCCGTCACCCGGCAATACGACAATCTCAGCGTGCATGTTCACTCTCGTAACGTTCAATATCAGGGGTACGGCCCAACAGATACCCCAATTGGTCCACGCCTTCCAGCAGACAGGTCTGTGAGAAGCCGTCCAGCGGGAAGGCATACACGCGCCCATCTGGGGTGCGCAGTTCGCGCGCGGCCACATCGATGGTCAATGCGTCATCCGGGCGCTGCATCAGCGTCTGCACATCGGCTTCGTCCAGCACGATCGGCAGCAGGCCGTTCTTCAGCGAGTTGCCGCGGAAGATATCGGCGATCTCGCTGCTGACGATGGCGCGCAGACCCAGGTCGGTCAGGGCCCACGGCGCATGCTCACGCGAGGAGCCGCAGCCGAAGTTGCGGCCGGCCAGCAGGATGCTGCGGCCAGCGTTATGCGGCTGGTTGAAGGCGAACGCCGGGTTCGGCACGCCCTCGCTCTGCCAGCGCCAATCATTGAACGCGTGCTTGCCCAGGCCGACGCGCTCGGTGGTGGACAGAAAGCGCGCCGGAATGATCTGGTCGGTGTCGATGTTGGTCTCGCGCAGCACCACGCTGGTCGAGGTCAGGGTACGGAAGCCGCTCATCAGGCCACCTCCAGCGTGGCATACAGTTCGCGTGGGTCGGCTACGCGGCCGTTCACCGCGGCCCAGGCGGCCGTCATCGGCGAGGCCAGCAGGGTGCGTGAACCGGGGCCTTGGCGGCCTTCGAAATTGCGGTTGCTGGTGCTGACCGCCAGTTGTCCCGGCGCGACCAGATCGCCGTTCATGGCGATGCACATCGAGCAGCCCGGCTCGCGCCATTCGGCACCGGCCGCGCGCACCACCACATCGATGCCTTCGGCTTCGGCCTGGCGCTTGACGATTTCCGAGCCAGGCACCACCAGCATGCGCACGCGGTCAGCGACACGGCGGCCCTGCAGGACCTGCGCCACCTCGCGCATGTCGCTCAGGCGGCCGTTGGTGCAGGAACCGACGAACACCACATCCACCGGGGTGCCGGCCAGGGTCTGCCCGGCGTGGAAGTGCATGTAGTCCAGCCCCTTCTGCGCGGCCGCGTCGTTGGCCGCCGGGATCGGCTGGTCCACCGCGATGGCGGTGCCGGGGTGCGTGCCCCAGGTCAGGGTCGGCCGGATGTCGGCGGCCTCGATGTGGACCTCGACATCGAAGCGCGCACCTTCATCGCTGCGCAGCTGCGACCACGCGGCCACGGCGGCATCGAAGTCGGCGCCCTTGGGGCCACGCGGGGTGGCGGCCACCCAGTCGAAGGTGATCTGGTCGGGGGCGACCATGCCGGCACGTGCCCCGGCTTCGATGGACATGTTGCACAACGTCATGCGCTGTTCCATGTCCATCGCTTCGATCGCGCTGCCACGGAACTCCAGCACATGGCCGGTACCGCCGTTGACGCCGATCACACCGATGATGTGCAGCACCACGTCCTTGGCGCCGACACCCTGGGCCAGCGCGCCATCGACGGTGATCGCCATCGTCCTGGCTTTACGCTGCAGCAGGCACTGCGTCGCCAGCACATGGCCGACCTCGCTGGTGCCGATACCGAAGGCCAGCGCGCCAAATGCACCATGCGTCGAGGTGTGGCTGTCGCCACAGACGATGGTCATACCCGGCTGGGTGAAGCCCTGTTCGGGGGCGATCACGTGCACGATGCCGCGGCTGGCCGACTGCAGGTCGAACAGCTCGATGCCATGCGCGGCACAGTTGTCGGCCAGCATCGCTACCTGGGCTTCGGAGGCGGCGCTGGCATAGGGCAGCTTGCCGTCGGCGCCGGCCGGCAGGGTGGGGGTGGAGTGATCCATCGTGGCCTTGGTCCGGTCCGGCCGGCGCGGGGAGAGGCCGCGCTCGCGCAGTTCGGTGAAGGCCTGCGGCGAGGTCACTTCGTGGATCAGGTGCAGGTCGATGTACAGCACGGCGGGCGCGCTGTCGGTCTCGGGAACGACGACGTGGGCATCCCACAGTTTGTCGTACAGGGTGCGGGGAGCTGGGGTCATGGACTGGCCTTGCTGCGGTTCGGGGTACGTAGTGGGGGCTCAGGCCGCGGCGGTGGCCGCGGGTTGGTCGGCCGTCGCGTTGCGCTGGCGCAGCAGACGGTTGGCGACCTCCAGCCACGCCAGTGCGGAGGCTTCGATGATGTCGCGGCTGGTGCCGGTGCCTTCGTACTCCACACCCTCGTGGCGCACGCTCAGGTTGGCTTCGCCGCGCGCATCGGCGCCGATGCCCACACTGTGCACGTGGTAGCTGTCCAGCATCAACTGCACGCCGGTGGCGGCCGACAATGCGCCGAACAGTGCATCGACCGGACCATCGCCCTGCGCCGTCTCGGCAACGCGGTTGCCCTCCGGATCGGACAGCTCGACCAGCGCGTTGGCGCGGCTGCCCACATCGCTGATGGTCATCGAGGCCAGGCGATAGCCGTTCTGGGTGGCGCTGCCCTGCATCAGGGTCTGCAGGTCGGCGTCGGTGACCACGCGCTGCTGTTCGCACAGCGCCTTGAACTGTTCAAAGACGTGCTTCAGTTCCTCCTCGTACAGGAAGAAGCCCAGCGCACGCAGGCGTTGTTCGACCGCGGCGCGGCCACTGTGGCGGCCCAGCACCATCTGCGAGGATTCCCAGCCCACGTCTTCCGGGCGCATGATTTCGTAGGTGCCGCGGTGGCGCAGCATGCCGTGCTGGTGGATGCCCGACTCGTGGGCGAAGGCGTTGGCGCCGACGATCGCCTTGTTGCGCTGGACCGGCATGCCGACCAGGCGCTGCAGCAGCTGCGAGGTGGCCACGATGCGCGGGGTGTTGATGCGCGTGTCTTCGTCGTAGAAGGCGTTGCGGACCTTCAGCACCATCGCGATTTCTTCCAGCGAGCAGTTGCCCGCGCGCTCGCCGATACCGTTGACGGTGCACTCGACCTGGCGCGCGCCGCCTTCGATGGCAGCCAGCGAGTTGGCCACGGCCAGGCCCAGATCGTTGTGACAGTGCGCGCTGAAGATGATGCGGTCGCTGTCCGGCACGCCGGCGATCACGCGCTGGAACATGCCGCGGATCTCTTCCGGCGTGGTGAAGCCCACGGTGTCGGGCAGGTTGATGGTGGTCGCGCCGGCAGCCACGGCCACGCGGGCGACCTCGATCAGGAAGTCTTCCTCGGTACGCGTGGCATCTTCAGCGGAGAACTCCACATCACCCACGTAGCTGCGGGCCAGGCTGACGTGCTTGTGCACCGACTCCAGTACCTGCTCGCGGGTCATGCGCAGCTTGTGCTCGCGGTGCAGCGGGCTGGTCGACAGGAACACATGCAGGCGCGGGTTCGCCGCTGTCTCCAGCGCCTTGGCCGAGGTTTCGATATCCGCGGCCAGACAGCGCGACAGCACGGCCAGGGTCGGGCGTCGCACTTCGCGGGCGATCATCGCCATCGCTTCGCGGTCGGACTGGGAGCTGGCCGGGAAGCCGGTTTCCATGACATCCACGCCCAGTTCGTCCAGTGCGCGGGCCATCACCAGCTTCTGCTGCGGGCTCATGCTGCAGCCGGGCGATTGCTCGCCGTCGCGCAGGGTGGTGTCGAAAATTCTGATTCGGGGGGAGTTGGGCATGGTCACCAGGAGGTCTCCTCGACGGCAAGGTCGGATGGGATGGCAGAGGTAGGATTCGAAGCGGAAATCGGGGATGTCGCGAGCACGGTTGGTAGGGGCGGGCGTGTTCGCTCGCTGGCGCGGCGGCGCGGTTTGCGCGGGGGGCGGGGACGGATGTCGGCCAGCAGCTGGGCCAATACCAGCGCATCGATGTTGCCACCGGAGACCACCGCGCACTTGCGCTTGCCGGCGACGCGGCGACCGGCGGCCAGTGCCAGCGCGCCGGCACCTTCGGCGATGACGTGCTCTTCCAGCGCCAGCCGCACCAGCGTCTCGCGCAGCTCGGCTTCACGCACGATCACCACATCGTCCAGCAGTGCACTGCACAGCTTGCGGGTCAGGAAACCGGGAATCTTCACCTTGACGCCGTCGGCCAGGGTGGCGACCGGGGCGATCTCACGCACGTCGCCGCGGATGGCGCGGGCCATCGAATCGACGCCCTCCACCTGTGCACCGACGATGCGCACGCCCTGCGATTTCAGCGCCAGCGCAACGCCGGAGGCCAGGCCACCACCACCGATCGGCACGATCACCACGTCCGGCGCATGCGGGGCCAGCTCAATGCCCAAGGTGCCTTGGCCGGCGATCACGTCCGGGTCGTCGAAGGCGGACAGGAAGCGGTAGCCGTGCTGGTCGGCCAGGGCACGGGCGAAGGCGTAGGCCTCGTCGTAGCTCTCGCCGTGCTGGCGTACGGTGGCGCCCCAGTGGGCGACCCCGGCGATCTTGGTGGCCGGTGCACCGTGCGGCATCACCGTGATCGCCGGAATGTTCAAGCGGTAGGCGGCCCAGGCCACGCCCTGGGCGTGGTTGCCGGCCGATGCACAGATGACCGGGCGGTCGTCGCCGCGCTCACGCCCGGCCAGCAGGGCGTTCAATGCACCGCGCACCTTGTAGGAGCCGGTGCGCTGGAGGTTCTCCAGCTTCAGCCACACGCCGAAACGCTCGGCGTAATGCAGCGGCGTGGGCGGCAGGAAGCGGCGCAGCCGCGCCTGCGCGGCCAGCACATCGGCGACGCTTACGTCGCCTACGTCCGGTTCCTGCGGGGTACGGCTAGCCGGCATCACGCACCCGGCCATGGTGATCGTTCCGGAGCGACGCGCGCTGCCACGGCGCACGGTGCGACGTACGACCGAGAAGACACCTCCGTACCGGCACCGATGCAACGGTGCGGGCGTTCATGCGGATACTCCAGTACCGGGCTCCAGTGCGCTGATGCGCACCGACACACAGTCGTAGATCTTCTCGATCTGGCGGCGCAGGGTTTCCGGCGGGCGGGTGGAATCGACCACCAGCTGCAGGTGCCAGCGACCATCGTCGGCGGCATTGGGCGCACCGGCGATCGCGCGCGGTGCGAAGCCGCGGCGTTCGGCCATGCCGATCACGCGCAGCAGCGCGCCTTCGGCCGGGGTCAGCACCAGGTCAAGCCGGTATTGCATTGGGGAACTCCTGGGACTGATGAGCGGGGTTGCTTTCCAGCATCGTGCTGTTGGCATTGTTGGGCGGCACCAGCGGCCACACGTTGGCACGCGCATCGATGGCCACATGCAGCAGGGCCGGGCCAGGCTGGGCCAGCATCGCGGCCAAACCACCTTCAACATCGTCACGCGCTTCGATGCGCGTGGCCGGAATGCCGAACACCTGCGCCAGCGCGGCGAAGTCCGGGTTGTCCGACAGATCGATCTCGCTGTAGCGCTCGGCAAAGAACAGCTCCTGCCACTGGCGGACCATGCCCAGCGAGCTGTTGTCCAGCAGCACGATCTTCACCGGCAGGCGGCAGCGGGCGATGGTGACCAGCTCCTGCACGTTCATCATGAAACTGCCATCGCCGGAGACCAGCACCACGGTGCGATCCGGGCAGGCGAACTGTGCACCCATCGCCGCGGGCAGGCCGAAGCCCATGGTGCCCAGCGCGCCGCTGGTCAGGTGGTTGCGCGGGTGGGTGAAGCGGCAATGCTGGGCGACCCACATCTGATGCTGGCCGACATCGCAGGCGATGATCGCGTCGCTCGGCGCCAGCTCGCTCAGGCGCTTCAGCAGCGCCGGGGCGTAGATGTGCTTGCCCGGTGCGTCGTAGCGCGGGGCGAAGCGTTCACGGTGGCCCTGACAGCGCTTGGCCCAGGCCTCCTGCGTGGCTGGCGCGGTGGCCGCAGCGGTCAGTGCGCGCAGCGCCGTACCGACGTTGCCCGGCACCGCGATGTCGGCGGTGCGCAGCTTGGAGATTTCGTACGCATCGGCATCGATATGCACGACACGCGCGAATGGGGCGAACTCGTTCAACTTGCCGGTGGCCCGGTCATCGAAACGTGCGCCGACCACGATCAGCAGATCGCTTTCCTGCACGGCCATGTTGGCTGCGCGGGTGCCGTGCATGCCCAGCATGCCCAGGTAGTGCGGGTGCTGCGGCGGCAGTGCGCCCAGCCCGCGCAGGGTCAGCACGGTTGGAATACGGGTCGCCTCGACGAAGGCACGGAAGTCCTCCACCGCATCGCCCAGCGCCACGCCACCCCCGGCATAGATCACCGGCTTCTCGGCCCCGGCGATGGCGGCGATGGTCTGCGCGATGGCGTCGTCATTCGGCGCCGGCGGTGCGACCACCGTGGACGGCACGTGGTCGGGCAGGTGCGACGCATCGGCCACCTGCACGTCCTTGGGCAGATCGATCAGCACCGGCCCCGGGCGACCCTCGCGGGCGATACGGAACGCATCGGCGACCACCTGCGGCAGGTCATCGACCGAGCGCACCAGCCAGCTGTGCTTGACGATCGGCAGGGTCAGCCCGAACACGTCCAGTTCCTGGAACGCGTCGGTGCCCAGCAGCGGGGTGGCGACCTGACCGGTGATGCAGACCATCGGCACCGAATCCAGCATCGCATCGGCGATGCCGGTGACCAGGTTGGACGCGCCCGGGCCGGAGGTGGCGACGCAGACGCCGACCCGGCCGCTGGCACGGGCGAAGCCGTTGGCGGCCAGGGCCGCGCCCTGCTCATGGCGGACCAGGATGTGCTTCAGCCCGGAATCCACCAGGGCGTCATAGAACGGCATGATGGTGCCGCCCGGATAGCCGAACAGCGTATGCACGCCCTCGGCTTCCAGGGCCTGCGTCAACCAGCGTGCGCCGTTGCGGGGCGCGGTGCTGTGTGCGGAGGTATTCATGCGGTGACCTTTACGAAAGCGGGTGGGGGAGCCGCGCGTTTTACGCGGCTTGACTTTGCAACCAGACCATCTTGGCGCGCAGTTCTTTGCCTACCTTCTCGATCGGGTGCTCCAGGTCGGCCTGCTTGAACTTGTTGTAGTTCGGCAGGCCCGCTTCGTACTCGGCCACCCAGTTCTTGGTGAAGGTGCCGTTCTGGATATCGGTCAACACGTCCTTCATGCGCGCCTTGGTGCCAGCATCGATCACACGCGGGCCGCTGACGTAGTCGCCGTACTGCGCGGTTTCGGAGATGAATTCCAGCATGCGGGTGATGCCACCTTCGTAGAACAGGTCCACGATCAGCTTCAGTTCGTGCAGTACTTCGTAGTAGGCGATTTCCGGCTGGTAGCCGGCTTCGACCAGGGTTTCGAAACCGGCCTGCACCAGTGCCGAAGCGCCACCGCACAGCACGGCCTGCTCGCCGAACAGATCGGTTTCGGTTTCTTCCTTGAAGGTGGTCTGGATCAGGTTGGCGCGCGCGCCGCCCAGGCCACCGGCGTAGGCCAGGGCGAACTCGGCGGCCTTGCCGCTCTTGTCCTGGTAGACCGCCCAGATGCACGGCACGCCGCGGCCGATCTCATACTCGCGACGGACCAGTGCACCCGGGCCCTTCGGCGCGACCAGCACCACGTCCAGATCCTCGCGCGGTTTGATCATGTCGAAATGCACGTTCAGACCGTGCGCGAACAGCAGCACCGCGCCCTGTTTCATGTTCGGCGCGAGCACGTCTTCGTAGAGCTTCTTCTGCACCATGTCCGGGGTCAGCACGGCGACCAGATCGGCATCCTTCACCGCCTCGGCCGGGGCTTTGACGGTGAAGCCGTCGGCCTGAGCCTTGACCTCGGTGGGACCGCCCGGGCGCAGCCCGACGACGACATCGAAACCGGATTCACGCAGATTCAGCGCGTGCGCGCGGCCCTGGCTGCCGTAGCCGACAACAGCGATCTTGATCTGGGGCAGGTCGTTGGTGCTCATGGGGGAGGTCCTTTGGAGGCAAGAAAAAAGAGGGCCGACGGTCAGCGACGCGTCGGCCCATCAGGGGAAGGGGTGGCGCCGGCCTGGCCGCGAGCACACGCGAACGCACCCGCCGTGGGGGCGGTGGGCATCGGCTGGCTCGAGGTGGGCTGGCGGGTCATGGTGGAAGGCAACTCGGCGGGGAGGATGGAAATCAAAGGGTTCTGAAACGAAAAAACCCGCACCTGGTCGGGTGCGGGTTTTGATGGATACCTGGCAGTCTTGCTTACACGCCGGTCCGTCCCGCACCTGTTGGTTGGGTAATAAGTACGAGTACGAGAAGCGAACGGATGGAGGCCGCGCCGTGGTCGGCGTGCTCGATGGATTCGCGGGTGGCTGTGCGCTGCAACATGAGATCGAGAAAACCACACGGGTTTCGGCGGTGTCAACCTTGGAAAGACAATTTCCATCGGTTTCGCCTGCATCCACCGCAACGCCCCGCCGTACAAGGATAGTTGCGGCTGAAAGCGTTCCGGTGAACCGGAATTCAGCATTTTGCCGGGCACGATTGCGCGGATTCGGGGCCGATTTGTGTGAGGTGCATGACCATAGTGGGATGTCCTCCGGCGGCATCTGCCGCCACCATCAGCTCGCTACCACCTCTCAGGAACCACCCCGTGTCCTCACGCCTTGCCCGCGGTCTGCTCGCCGCCGCCGTCCTGTGTACGCTGCCCGCCGCCGCCATCGCCGCTGACCGGATCACCGGCCACACCTTCGCCACCCGCTCGGAGGTGATCGCTCCGCATGCGATGGCCGCCACCTCCCAGCCGCTGGCGACCCAGATCGCCCTGGACGTGATGAAGTCCGGCGGCTCGGCCGTGGATGCCGCGATCGCGGCCAATGCCGCCCTCGGCTTGATGGAACCCACCGGCAACGGCGTCGGCGGTGATCTGTTCGCGATCGTGTGGGACCCCAAAACCGAGAAGCTGTATGGCTACAACGGCTCGGGCCGCTCGCCGAAGTCGCTGACCCTGGCCGAGTTCCAGCGCCGCGGCCTGAAGGAGATTCCGGCCACCGGCCCACTGCCCGTCTCGGTCCCCGGCGCGGTGGATGGCTGGTTCGCCCTGCATGACCGTTTCGGCCGCAAGCCGATGGCCGACAACCTCGCGCCTGCGATCCGCTACGCCCGCGAAGGCCACCCGGTCGCCGAGGTCATCGCCTACTACTGGGACCGCTCGGTGCCGCGACTGTCCAAGTACCCCGGTTTCACCGAGCAGTTCACGATCAACGGCCATGCCCCGCGCAAGGGCGAGGTGTGGAAGAACCCGAACCTGGCCCACACCCTGGAGCAGATCGCCCAGGGCGGCCGCGATGCCTTCTACAAAGGCGAGATCGCCCGCACCATCGGCACTTACTTCAAGGCCAACGGTGGCTACCTGAGCTATGACGACATGGCCAGCCATCACGGCGAGTGGGTGGAGCCGGTCAGCAGCAACTACCGCGGCTATGACGTGTGGGAGCTGCCGCCCAACAGCCAGGGCATTGCCGCGCTGCAGATCCTCAACGTGCTGGAAGGCTACGATTTCTCCAAGATCGCCTTCGGCTCGCCCGAGCATGTGCACCTGTTCGTGGAAGCCAAGAAGCTGGCCTTCGCCGACCGCGCGCGTTTCTACACCGATCCTGCCTTCCATCCGGCCCCGGTCGATAAGCTGATCTCCAAAGGCTACGCCGCCGAGCGCCGCACGCTGATCTCCATGGACAAGGCGCTGAGTGAAGTGCAGCCTGGCACGCCCAAGCAGCTGCAGGAAGGCGACACGATCTACCTGACCGTGGCCGATGCGGACGGCATGATGGTCTCGCTGATCCAGTCCAATTACCGCGGCATGGGCAGCGGCATGGCGCCTCCGGGCCTGGGCTTCATCCTGCAGGACCGCGGCGAGATGTTCGTGCTGCAAAAGGATCACCCGAATGGCTATGCGCCGGGCAAGCGTCCGTTCCAGACCATCATTCCCGGCTTCGTCACCAAGAACGGCAAGCCGTGGATGAGCTTCGGTGTGATGGGTGGCGCGATGCAGCCGCAGGGTCACGCGCAGATCGTGATGAACATGGTCGATTTCGGGATGAATCTGCAGGAAGCCGGCGATGCGCCGCGCATCCAGCATGAGGGCTCGACCGAGCCGACCGGGCAGGTGACGGCGATGAGCGATGGCGGCGAGGTGAATCTGGAAACCGGCTTCCCGTATGAGACGGTGCGCGCGCTGATGCGCAAGGGCCACCGGGTGGTGTTCGCGGATGGCCCGTATGGTGGGTATCAGGCGATCCTGCGGGATCCCGAGACCGGGGTGTATTACGGCGCGTCGGAAAGCCGCAAGGATGGGCAGGCGGCGGGGTACTGATTCCCCAGTGCTTCGTAGCGCCGACTGCTGGTTGGCGGAATCGCAGGGCAGAGCGTAGAGCAGGGCGTAAAGCAGGACGCTTTGGGGCTGCGGGTAGTGGGCCGGCCTGGGTGGGTCTGCGGGACCCGCCGCAAGTACGTCCATGTAGGCTCGTATGCCGCCATCCATGGCGGCATACGGTCCCGCCAACCCACCC